>DAIPXV010000092.1:0-6044 GCA_036783095.1 Candidatus Bipolaricaulota bacterium | reverse complement strand
AAGACCTGCCTCCGGCTGAGCCGATTGTACCCGCTCTTCTCCAGATTTTGCAACATTGGCGTTCACCTCCAAGCTCAGTGTAGGCGCTCTCACCCCCCTTGTCTATAAAGTAGTTTACACTCAGAGTGTAAATCACTTTACACATCTCAGCTAATTCGCTTCAGCTTTGATCCATCGCTTCTGGAGGGGCGCACAATAATCGCCGACGCCAGCTCCCTGTCGAGCGCGAGCTGGGCGTGCCCCAATTCTATCAGATAGCACGGGAATCTTCTCAGTAAGCGTATGCGCACGCCGGGCACAAGCCCCATCGTTACTAATCTCTGCAGAGTTCTCTGATCGCGCGGACGCACGGCGATGATCTCCGTCTCTCCCCCCACCTGCATAGCAGCTAGCGTCCCTTCATAAGCACCATTACGACGCCGCCACCGCGAGCGCCAGCGCCGGAGCCACTTTGGTTCTTGCGGGGCTTGATAGCCACAGTTGGGACAACAAAGAAGATCACAGTGTGCCCCCAAGGGACAGCGCGCGCATGGACGCTTTGCTTCTGATTCTGTAAACTCAAACCCACAGAGCGCACACTTCATAGCTGCACCCCTAGCTTCGTCAAGACAAAATTGACGAGCCAGCCCATGAAGAACGCATAGGGGAAGATAAAGAGCGCCATCGCGATGGCCGTCCTCCAGCCGCGCTCCTTCGCGGTGATCATAAATTGAGCGATGCACGGCACAAAGAGCGTCAGCGTCACGGCAGCCACGACGAGCGGCACTCCACTGAGCCCCCCGGCATTGTGTAGATCATAGAGCCCAGCCGCGCCATAATCGCGCCGGAAGAACCCAAACAGAAACGCCACGGCTGTTTCTTTAGGAAGCCCGATTCCTTGGACGATCACAGCTAACGCATTCACGAGCATCCCGAAGACGCCAGTGATCTGCCCAAGCCAGATTACGACACTCGCGATCAGAAAGAACGGAAGGATCTCTTTGAGATACCAATGGACGCGCGTGTACGTCTTCACTAGCACATTGCCGAGCGACGGCCAGCGCAATGGAGGAATCTCAATAGAGAAAAGCGAGCGCTCCCCCGGCAAGAGCTTTGCCGTCAGATAGCCAATGACTAAAAAGTTCAGGGCGATGACCCCAGCCCAAATCCCCACCGCCAGCGAGTGTCCTGCTAATAACCCCAGAATAACTCCCAACTGCGCCGAACATGGGATCGCGAGCGCCAAGAGAAACGTCGCGATGAGCTTCTCGCGGCGCGTCTCTAGCGTCCGCGTCACCAACGTCGCCATGGTGTCGCAGCCAAAGCCCAAGACAATGGGAATAACCGCACGCCCGCTCAGCCCGATCAGCTTAAAGAGCCTGTCAATGAGCATCGCCAACCGGGGCAGATACCCGGAATCTTCGATGAGCGCGAACGCAAGGAAGAACGTGGCCACGATGGGCAAAATAATAGCAATAGCATAGCGCAACCCAAGCGAGATGACCCCATACTCGCCAATCAGTAAATCTTGCAGGAAAGCCCACGGGAGCACAGCGCGCACGAGCTGGGTCACCCACGGATTGATATAGTGCCCAAAGAGATTGTTTTCGAGAAACCCGACGACCGTCTGCGCTCCGAAGACACCGACAAATTCATAGAGCCCCCACAGCACCAGCGCTAAAATAATCCCGCCTGTGAGAGGATGAACCGTCAGTTGGCTCAAGCGCTCAGCGAGAGAGCGTCTTGGTCGCTGAACGTAGCGCACCACTTCGCGGGCGAGCGCGCGGGCAAGGTGATGAAACTTAAAGATCTCTTCGAGCGAGAAGTCTCTCTTCTGATGGGCCTTTTGAGCGTTTTGCAGGGCTTTTGCAAGAGCATCTTTCAGCTCAGCGATGCCCCGGTTCTCTAGAGCGCTTGTCAGCACGACAGGAATTTTGAGCTTCTCTTCGAGAGCGCGGCTATCTATCTCTATCCCAAGCTGAGCCGCTTCGTCTATCATATTGAGGGCGAGCACGACCGGCGGACCAAGCTCTAGAAGCTGTAACGTGAGCGCAAGCGAGCGCTCTAAATCTTTGGCGTCGGCGACGTGCACGATCAGAGCAACGTCGTCGCGCAGCAGAATATCTTTGGTGATCGCTTCTTCTTCGGTGAGGGGCAGGAGCGAGCGAATGCCGGGGGTGTCGAGGAGTTCGTAGATCTCTCCTTGCCTTTGGCACCCCTCTCCGTCAACAGAGATGGAGAGAGGTTGGGGGTGAGGTTCGGAAACTCTCAGTTGGCCTCGCGCGATCTCAACGGTCGTGCCGGGGTAGTTCGAGACCGTGACATACGTTCCGGTCAAGCGATGAAAAAGCAAGCTCTTGCCCACATTGGGCGTTCCCACAAGTACGATCGTGCCCACAGTTGTGGGCTCAGCCTTTGTCTGCACTGTGCCGTGACAGGTTGTCATAAGTTAAGATATCCCTGAGCGATAGCGACTCTAACGCCTCTTGGATCTTTTGGTCTATCTGCTCCCAGATGCGCCGCGTCGTGCACCCATCAGCCAGATCGCAGAGATGATCCGAAGCCAAGCACGAGACTGGCGCCAGATCCCCTTCGAGCGCCTCTAGTAGCTCTCGAATCGAGATTTCTTGAGGAGCGCGCGCGAGCGCATAGCCGCCTTGCTTCCCAACAGTAGCCTTCACCAAGCCCGCGTGGCAGAGCTTCTGTAAAAGCTTCTTGACAAACGCCACGGGGAGATTCTGCTCTTGAGCGATCTGCTTGGCCGAGAGCGTGTGCGGGCTTCGCGCCAGGGCGAAGACCGCTCGCAATCCGTAATCGCTCCGCCGTGTGAGGATCATAGCTATCGAGGACTCTTTTTGTCCTCGTTTAAGGATACTCCTCTAGGGATGATAAAGCAATGATCTGAATCAGGTGCCGGGACGCTCTCGATCAATAATTTGACATCGGAATTTCCCGAAAATTATAATTTGGACACTATGAAGCGAGCCTCGGTCCTTTGTGACCGCTGTGGAGAGCCGATTACAGAACACAGAGATCTAATGGTGACCGCCCTTTTGGGTCTTATCCCTTATAAATATCACCGCCTTTGCTACGCCGAACGCGAGAAGGAGATCGCTTATCAAATATTTTATCAACAATATCCTGTGAATTTTGGCATGGGCAACGTTGTAGCATTCTTAAGCCCTCTCCTCATGGTCTTCATGGGATGGGCAGGATGGGAGATCTCGCACTCTTACATTGGGGTAGCGATCTTTGCCGTACTTGGGTTTTGGCCAGGTCTTCTCCGCCTTATCGCCTACTGGAAGTGGGAAAGACCTCTAGGTTTTTAAAATCTCACACTGATTGATCAAGAATCAACCGAGCAACTTCCTCAGCTGCTCGCTTAACTTCCGGCGAGAGCCCCTCGCCGACGCTGAAGTTTCTCCCCTCGATCCCGTAGATAATTAAGTTTCGCGGGAGCTGGCCGAGCGATCGCGCTGTTTCGACTGCCTCGGCGACGCCGAACGCGTGCGTCGAGTAATGAAAAAAATTCGTGGGGATCGGCTCTCGATGCGCCTCAATGCGAAAGATCGTCCCTGGCGCAGCTCCCGACTGCACGGCATCAATAATGATGACGCTATCTGCGCCTTGCCACGCGGCGATAAGAGCCGCTCCCTCGCCGCTCATCTCGCGCACCGTGATGTGCTCAAGATTCTTCTCCCGCAGGTGCCGCGCCACGACGAGCCCCACTGCGTCGTCATGACGGTAGTCGTTCCCCACACCGATGACGAGGACGCGCGGCTTCTGGCTACTCATAGACGAAACAAATGCGTAAAACACCGACAGTCGCTCGACCCGAACCCTTTCACGACCGGCTGGGCTAGGCGTGATAATCCCTGCGCCACGGCGCACTCGATCTTCTGAGCAGTCTCAATGACGAAGACCCCGCGCAGGCTCCCCAGTGCGAGCAGATAGTCAATGTGCCAGCGACGCGTCTTGTTACGCCCTATAGCGACAGCGCGATGACGTTCAATTCTCTTGAAGCCTCCAGGCCCCAATGCCGAGCCCACATAGAGATAGATTCCATCAAAGTGCTGCCGTCCCAAACGCCCGACCACGGCGGCGCCATGCGCCTCAATCACCAGCACGTAAACCCCGCGCCGCTCACTCAAGCGCTTCACCCTTGATCCAGAGATTCAAAAGCTGAATGATCTTGGCATCACTGATCGTCTGTCCGCCAGTCCCAGGCACAGGTTCCTGACGAATCCACAGATTGATCGCATTGATGATCTCAGGGTCATCAATCTTTCCGTTCCCATTCTGATCCAAAGCCCGCTCGATGGGCTGCCCCGCTTGAGTCACGGTAAAAGTATAGCTTTGAGCTACTCCAACAAAATCGTGCAGCTCTACCGTGTACGTCCCTGCAGCCAGCCGCCCCAGGGAGTACGTGCGCTGGCCTACCCGTGTCGGCCGATAGACTAAGATACACGCGATGTCAGGCCAGATCTCCCACGCCGTAACTACGAATTTATTGTCTTCGCGCCGAACGTTCGAGAGTTGAGCCTGAGCGAAGCATTCGTTACTAAACTCCTTTGAGAACGTCACGGTGAGATTCAAACTGATCTCGTCAGCGGCTGTCGGCGCAGCGGGTGTCGTCCTGATCTCCGCGGCGACAACTTCTACAGGGAGCCGGATGAAATAGAGCGAGGGGCTCTCCACGGCCGACCATTCCAAGGTGACGTAGCAACCAGATTCTTCGTAAGGATCTTCGACATAGCGCCCATAGACATAAACTCTATCATTGGCCTTGATTTCGGGGTCAGCGTAGCCCCACGTGACGGGTGGAGCCGCCGACGTCCACGTCACGACCTTCAGCATTGGAGCGCACGGCTGGACGTCAGAAATCACCTTTTCCACGCGCACCAGCCACCAGCTGCCCCCAAGCAATTGATGGAAGGACTGAGCGACCCCAATGAATCTAATCTGACGAAGCCCCGCAGATGACATCTGTGGGGCAATCGTAAGCACGAGCAACCCACACAGCAGAACGAGAAGTCGTTTGGACACAGAGATCACTTCCTCATTACACTTCAATTCCCTGCATCTGGCGCAGAAGGATGATCTGCCCGGTATGATAGAGATCGTGGGCTAACACGCCAAAGAGCATCTCGCCAGTCTTCGATTTTGAACCTGGGAAGGGCTTATTCAAATCAAGCTGCTTCGCCTTGAGATGTCTCATCAGGGCGTTGTGCGTGCGCTTAAGCCTCCTGAGCGTGCGCGCCCAAGCTTCTTCGCTTATGGTTTCGACGTGCCAGCTGGCCTCATCAGACGCAGCGGGAGCTGGGGCCTTGCCCTCTAAACATCGAACTAAATACTCTTTCCAATACATAGCGTGATGGACGATCTCCCAGATCGAGTGTGCCCCTCTCTTCTTGGGCTTCCACGCCGCTTGCTCCGCCGTTAAGCCCTCGAGAGCGTCGAGCATCGAGTGGGCCCAGAGCCCTTTCTTCTTCTGGACGGCCATCTCCATCGCCTTGAGGAGCCATTCCGCTTGCTGATCGCGCTTCTGTCTTCTTGGCATTGAAACCTCCTTTCGGTTCTTATATTCACATCCCTGTCATGATGCCACTTAACGGCAAAGCCTACCCAGTGACGGCTAGTCTTACGCCCTTAATCACTGAAGCCGCAGGCCCATCTGATGAAGCGTGCTCACCTCCCGGAAGCCATAGCGCTGGAAGAGCTTCAGAAGCTCTGCGCGGGAGCTGCGCACCGCGGCCAGCACTCCAAGCCCAGGATAAGTCTTTAACTTTAATAAGCTGAGCCCCTTAGTCAGCAAGGCTTCGGCAACAGCCTCATGCTCAGGGTGAACCGTGAGCCGCAGCTGATGCATCGAAGGGTAGCGCATCGCTTGTAGGGTCATCACTCCCACGACTGTCCCATCAGCCTCGGCGGCCCAAAGGTGATCCTCAACCCTCTGCAGAAAATTGAAGAAAGGATCCAGCAGGCGCATCCAAAGTGCCACTCGATACTCACGTTCGCTCAAAGGATTAAATGCTTGCACTTCTGGCGGCACAGCTTGTTTTGCC
>DAIPXV010000091.1:0-6080 GCA_036783095.1 Candidatus Bipolaricaulota bacterium | reverse complement strand
AGCCGCACTATTGCCCGTGCGCACCTCAAGCTCGACACGCTCTGCCCCCAACTGACGGCAATAGTCGAGGGCATATTCGAGGAGGCGCTGGCCCAGGCCTCGGCGCCGAAATGCTGGATCTACAGCAATATTGAGAATATGCCCTACGGGGGGAAGTTCCTCGGGCTCTTGCCCCGTCAGGAGCGCCCGCGTCCGCCGTTCTAAACGCGCTAAAAACGACGGGATCTTGATCCCGACCACCGTATACCCCACCACAAGGCCGTCATACTCCAACACGACAAAGCCATCATCCCCCAGATGCTGGGCCAAGTACTCCCGGGGCCAGGGCGCTGAAAACGAGAATCGCTCGATTTCGAGGACTCGATCCAGATCCGCAAGCGTGGCGCGACGCAAGCGCATCAAGGCCAAGCTGCTCATACCCAATCAAGATACACTACCCAGCTAGGAGTTTCCAGTTCCCCGGTGAGGGCCTACGGTTGGGGATTTTCCCGTCCAAGTCTTGACTTTTGGGCCCCGTTCTGCTATAGTATAGCCGTCATAAATCCTAGGAGTTGAGCTCTTTCTTAATTTATGAAGATCCGAGTATCTGAGCGACACATGGCCGAAAGCGAAGCGCTCAATCAATACGCTGTTTCCAAAGTCGAGGCTCTGTCACGCTATTTTGACGGCATCGTCAGCGTAGATATTGTGATGTCCGTAGAGAAGGAGCGCCAGATCGTGGAGATCGTGGCGCACCTCATCAAGCGCAAGGTCGCCAAGGCCCGCGCCGAGACCGACGACATGTACGCCTCGATTGACGAAGCCGTGGATAAACTCAAGCAACAGCTCAAGAAATACAAAGATCAGCTTCGGGAGAAGCGGCCGGCCCGCCAAGCGGCCGCTCAGGCCCGCCAACAGGCCCTCGAAGACGCTCAACCTCAAAGCGAAGATAATATCACGTACACGAAAGTCTACTTGCGCAAACCCATGACGCTGGAGGAGGCGCGCCTCCAATTAGAATCGCGCAATGACCGGGATTTCTTGATCTTTGTGGACGCGGAGAGAGGGGGCCTCCAGATCCTCCACCGCCACAAGAACGGTCAGTACGAATTGCTTGAGCCCGTATATTAATTAAACATAAAGAAGAATCAGGGAAAGGGGGAGGGATAGGGAGTGGCCAAAGCAGTTGCTCTCTTTTCGGGGAGTTTGGCCAGCATCGTCGCGACGAAGCTCATCCTCCAACAGCCCACCATCGAAGTCCGACTCTTACATCTTCGGTCGCCGTTCTTCCGGGAATATGAAGCTATCCCCTCACCCCTCTCGGAGACAGGGTTCACCCATCGCACCGTGAAAGATATTGCTCATGAGATCTGCAAAGCCCCGTTTCGCAGCCAGAACGTCAAGAAAGATTTCCGCGAGCTTGCGCAACTCATCCATAAGCCCTGCACCAACGGCAGCTCGCGCTTCCCTCTCAGACCGACGTGTCTCAATTGCCGCCAACTGCTCCTCAAGAAAGCCCTGCGCTATATGAAGCGCATCGGTGCGGATTTCATCGTCACCGGGGAAATAGTGGGCGAGCGCGGCCTGGGGGTAGCAGATCTCGAGAAGCTCACCGAGCTCGTCGGGGCCAAGGGACTGGTGCTGCGCCCGCTCTCGGCAAAACTTTTACCAGAGACGATCCCTGAACAGCAGGGTCTTGTTGAACGATCCCAATTGAAGGGGTTGCGCGCCTCAGAGAAAGAGAAGCTCCGAGAGCTGGCGCGTGAGCTTGGGGTGGACGTCTTGGATTTCCCCGCTGAGCGACGGTGTAAGCTCACCGTGCCCTACTTTGGCCCGCGCCTCCAAGATCTTTTAAAAGAAGATAAACTCACGGTCAATGCCTTGGAGCTCTTGGAGTTCCCCCTCTATTACAAATTTCCCCCTGATGTGGTGATCGTCCTGGGGCGCAACGACGAAGAGAAGCGCCGGTTGCAGAACTTCTTCCTCCCCGAGGACCTGCGGCTCTATCTTGTGGGGCCGGGCGGGCCGATGGCCCTGGTGCGCGCCAACTGGAAGGAGAAGAGCCCGAGCGAGATCCACAGAATCATTCACATGGCCGCTCGGGTAGCCGCCAGCCATTGGGATAGCAAAAAGCCCCTAGGGATGGTCCAGGCTCATTGGCGCTTCGAGAGCAGCCCCGAGACCTTCCGCATCAGCGTAAAGCCCTTTCAGTCTCCACACGAGCTGGAGGAGCACCAGCTCAAATTAGTCTGATATAATCTGTGGGGATGACGGAGGAGACTATTCTCAAAGATCTCAACCCTTATCAGCGCGAGGCCGTCACACACTACGAAGGCCCGCTCTTAATTATCGCCGGGGCGGGGTCGGGCAAGACCCGCACGATCACCCATCGCATCGCGTACTTGATGGCTCACTATAAAGTCCCGCCGCAGCACATCCTCGGCGTGACGTTCACGAATAAAGCTGCCGAAGAGATGAAACGCCGGGTAGAGAACCTTGTGGGGACGAGCAGAACCCCGTGGATTAAGACGTTTCACTCGACGGCCGCGGCGATCCTGCGCGAGCAGATCCATCACCTTGGGGGAAACTACAATCGAAACTTCACAATTCTTGACGAGAATGACTCCCGCGCGGTGATCGTGCAGACCATCAAAGAGCTTGGCTACAGCGACGAGGGACTTAGCCCTGATTTTGTCGCGGCCGCCATTGACCGAGCCAAAGACGAACTGATCGGCCCGGAGGAGTTCGCCAGCCGCCGCCTTGGAACTTTCGACAGCTATCTCTTAGAGCTTTTAGATAGAATTTATAAGCACTATCAACGTCGGCTGGAATCAAGCAACGCCCTCGATTTCGCTGATCTTTTAAGACTAACCGTGCGGCTCTTCCAAGAGCGCTTAGATATTTTGAACTTCTATCGCGACCGATTTCGCTTTCTCGTGATTGACGAGTATCAAGACACAAATTATGCTCAGTATATCTTCTCGCGGCTGCTCGCAGAGAAATACGAAAATATTTGTGTCGTCGGCGACGACGATCAAGCGATCTTTGGCTGGCGTGGCGCTGATCCAACAAATATCTTCAAGTTCGAGCACGACTTCCCCAACTGCAAGATCGTTCAATTGAAGGCAAACTATCGTTCGACGGCGCGCATTCTGCGCGCGGCTTCAGCAGTCATTCAAAACAATCAATTCCGCAAGCCCAAGGAGCTGATCGCCGTCCGCCCCGAAGGCGAACGGCTCTTTCTCTATCCCGCCCGCGACGAACACGATGAAGCCGACTTTGTCGCACGACAGATTTTGGAGCTCAAGCATAGTCGAGGAGTCCCGCTCAATCACATCGCTGTGCTCTACCGGGTAAACACGCTCTCGCGCGTGCTTGAGGAAGCTCTCATCCGATGGGGCATCCCCTATGAGATCGTGCGCGGCTTAAAGTTCTATGAGCGCGCTGAGATCAAGGATCTTTTAGCGTATCTGCGCTTCCTCGTTAACCCCTGGGACGATCTGAGTCTATTGAGAATTCTCAATAAGCCGCGCCGCGGCATCGGCGAGAAGACTGTCGCTCTCTTGCAGAAGCACGCTCATACTATGGGCTGTTCGCTCTGGGAGGCCATCGAGCGCGCAAGCGAGAACAGCCCATTCAGTGATGGAGCGCGTAAGCGCCTTCACGAGTTCGCCGATCTCATCAAGGGCCTTCAAGAGTATGCTCTCACCCACAGCCCCAGCGAGCTGGCGGACGAGCTCCTGCGCCGCACAGGGTATCTCGTGGAGCTGCAAGCCGACGGGGCAGATTCAGAGGAGCGCCTGGGAAATATTCGGGAGTTTATCGGGTATCTCAAAGAATTTGAGAGGCGCGGCGGGCTGAGGGAATTCTTAGAAGAAGTCGCTCTCATGGCCGAAGCCGACACATACTCGGGTGAGCAGGAGCGCGTGGCCTTGATGACTCTGCACTCCGCCAAGGGCCTGGAGTTCGACTATGTCTTTCTGGTGGGGATGGAGGAAAATCTCCTCCCCCATGCGCGCAGCATCAAGGAGGGCTCCATCGAAGAAGAGAGACGACTCTGCTACGTTGGGCTCACCCGAGCCAAAGAGAGAGTCTATCTCTCATTCACGGCGCAGCGGGCGCTCTACGGCTCGCTGCTCTTCAATGCCCCCTCGCGGTTCATTTGGGAGCTGCCCAAAGAAGATATAGAAGCGCCCTATCCCGAACCTCACCCCTGGCCCCTCCACCCTCACCCCCGTCCCCTCTCCTCTTGGAGGGAGAGGGGAGTAAAGGGGTGAGGGGGCGAGAGGATAGGTCAGCGCGACACCTTCGCGATTGCCCGCTCGATCACGTCAAAACCCCGCTTCAGTTCGTCTTCTTTGATCACGAGCGGGATGAGCATGCGGATGACGTTCCCATACAAGCCCGCCTTGGCGATGATCACCCCGTTCGCTAAGCACTCCCGAACGACGGCCATCGTCTCGTCTGAGGCGGGCTCCTTGGTCGCACGATCTTTGACAAGCTCGATGCCCACCATCGCCCCCAGTCCGCGCACGTCTCCCACGATCTCGTACTTCTGCTGCATCTGCTCGAAGCGCCCACGCATGTACTGACCGAGCTCCACCGCACGCTCGAGCAGTCGCTCTTCTTCGATGATATCGAGCACAGCGAGGGCGGCCGCGCACGCCACAGGGTTGCCTACATACGTCCCACCGATGGCGCTGTCTCCCGGCGCGTCGATCACCTTCTGCACGCCGACGACAGCACTTAACGGCATCCCTCCTGCGAGCGACTTCGCGAGCGTCATCAGATCGGGCTCGATGCCGTAATGCTCAGAAGCGTAAAACTTTCCGGTGCGCCCGATGCCCGTCTGCACCTCATCCGCGACTAAGACGATCCCGTGTTGTTGGGTCAGCTCGCGCAAGAATTGCACAAAGCCCTCTTGGGGAACGACAAAGCCTCCCTCGCCCTGCACCGGCTCAAAGACGATACAGGCGATCTCGTCGGGATTGACGAGACTAAAGAGCTGCTTCTCCCAGCGGCGGAAGTCCATGGGATTGCGATAGGGATTGGGGAAGGGCATGCGATAGACATCAGAGCAGAACGGGGCGAAGCCTTCTTTGTAAGGCTTGGCTTTGTGGGTCATCGTGAGGGCCATGTATGTTCGTCCATGGAAAGCACCCTCAAAGACGACGACAGCTTTGCGCTTCGTATAGGATCGAGCGATCTTGACGGCGTTCTCCACGGCCTCCGCCCCGGAGTTGAAGAAGATCGCTTTCTTTGGGGAGGGGCCGGGGGCACGCTTGACTAAGCGCTCAGCCAGCTCAATATAGACGTCATACATGATGACGCTGCAGTCAGTGTGGGTAAATCTTTCAGCTTGCTCTTGAATGGCGCGCACGACCTTTGGGTGGGCATACCCCACGATGAGGCATCCCCAGCCCCCTGTGAAGTCAATATAAGAGTTTCCTTCCAGGTCTTTGACGACGGCCCCGCGCCCTTCAGCTATGATAAACGGCGCTAACGGGGAGACTGCCCGAGGGACGTATTGGCTCATCTTTTGGAAGAGCTCTTTGGAGCTCTGTGCTGTGAGCGGAGCTTTGACGGCCATAAGAAAATCCTCCTTTGTAGAGTTTCAAGGATCGCGTATCCCGCGTGGAAGCGGGCGATAAGTACAGATCAATAACACTTCATAGTTTACTGATTTTTTGAAGTTTAGCAAGGAGGGCATTTGCCTGGCTCTCCCCTTACACGCTATCATAGTAAGTTCACAACGAAGGAGGAGAACAGACAGATGTATGATCTGATAATCGTTGGTGGAGGGCCTGCTGGACTAACTGCTGCGATCTACGCGGGACGCGCCAAACTCAAGACACTTATCTTAGATAAGAAGACCCCTGGCGGCCAGCTCAACGACACCACGGAGGTAGAAAACTTTCCAGGGTTCCCTGAGCCCATCATGGGCCCGGAACTGATGCAGCGCATGGTGCAGCAGGCCCAACGATTCGGTGTCGAGATCAAGATGGAAGAAGCCAAAGACCTTGTCATCAGTGGGGCGAAGAGGATCGTTAAGACTGATCAGGGGCTCTACGAAGCCCCCGTGGTTATTATTTCTACTGGTG
>DAIPXV010000090.1:0-6155 GCA_036783095.1 Candidatus Bipolaricaulota bacterium | reverse complement strand
GGCCGAGGCGAAGTGCTCACGCGGCTTGAGCCAAAGCTTCGGAATTATCAATTTCTCTTGGTGCGGCCGGACTGCTCGCTGGCGACTGAAGCTGTCTATCGTCAATATGACGCGCTTGTGGAGCGAGGGTGGCGTCCTGCTCCCCCGCGATTTTTCGGAGACATAGACTGTACCAACGATCTTGAAGAAGCTGCTTCTATGCTCTGCCCCGCGCTGCGCGCGCTCGCTCACACTGTCGCGCAGCTTCATTCTGAACTGTGGGGCATGAGCGGGAGTGGCCCCACGTACTATGCGGGGTGGCGTTCCGCACCGCCGATCTCGGTGAATAATCTGGCTCAGATGGGCTATAGTGCCCTGTGGGCGCGACCAACGGAGCGCGGCTATGAGCTTGTCGAAGGAACTCTTATGGATTAAGATTTTTGTAAGGGAGGGATTTCTATGCCCAAAGTGAAAGATCTCACCGTGGACGAACTGAAAGAGCTAATCCAGCAAACGGTCGAGCAGACTATCGCAAATATGCTCAGCGATCCTGATGAAGGGTTGCAGCTACGCGATGAAGTCAAAAAGCGCTTAAAAGAAAGCCAAGCTCGCGAGCGCCGTGGGGAGCGAGGCATCCCCGTAGCTACCGTTGCCAAAAAGCTCAACTTGGATTGGTAACCAGTGTACCATATAGAATTTGATCCCCGCGCGAGTGATGACCTGGCACAACTAGACCGTACCCAGGCCCAGCATATCTTCAAAAAGATAAGATGGCTTGCTGAGAATGCGCAGTTCATCAAGCACAAGCCACTCCATGAACAGTTCCGAGGCATGTACAAGCTGCGTGTTGGAGATTATCGAATTATTTACACAGTGAATAACAAACAAAAGAGAATCCGTGTGCATATGATCGGCCATAGGGACAAGATTTATATGACCTAAAAGCTCGTCCGTCTTTGATACGAGAGCTCATTCTGATTAAGATAGCTTTATGAATGTTCGGATTGGTCTGGCTCAGATCAACACGACCGTGGGCGATTTGGAAGGCAATCGCGCGAAAGTAGTAGAGTATCTGGAGCGCGCCCGCGCCGAAAACGTTGATATCATAGCGTTCCCAGAGCTGACCCTCACTGGTTATCCCCCGGAAGATCTTGTCTTCCGAAGGGATTTCCTCCAGGCGACCCAGAAGGCTCTCCACAGCCTCATCCCGCAGGTGCGCGATCTTGTCGCAATCGTGGGGTTCGTCGAAGACCAAGCAGAGCGAAGATACAACGCAGCGGCAGTCATCTGCGATGGGCAACTGATGGGGATCTATCGCAAGCACTGCTTGCCCAACTATGGGGTCTTCGACGAGCTGCGCTACTTCTGTCCCGGCGAAGATTGTTTGGTCTTTACTGATGGGAATCTTATATTTGGGGTGACGATCTGCGAGGATCTGTGGCGTCCCAATGGTCCGATCGCAGCCCAAGCGCGCGCTGGTGCTCAAGTAATTTTTAATATCTCTGCATCGCCCTATGAGATCGGCAAGAGCGCCCAAAGACACGCCCTGCTAGCCAAGCGCACGGTAGAAGAGCGCGTCGCCATCGCGCTGTGCAATCTTGTAGGCGGACAAGATGAGCTCGTCTTCGACGGCCAGAGCCTCATCTGCGATAGAGAGGGAAAGCTCATCGCCCGCGCCAAAGCTTTTGAAGAAGATCTCTTGATTGCTGATCTTGCGCTCCCATCCCGCGCAGTCGCGCCAGCCGCCGATGCCGTGAGATTGCCGAGGGCTGTGGGGCGCTATCCCGCCCAAAAGATAGTCCCGCGCCTAGAGCCTACCCTCCCTGAAGCCGAGGAGATCTATCGGGCGCTCGTGCTCGCTACAAGAGATTACGTGCGCAAGAACGGCTTCAACAAAGTCATCATCGGGCTGTCGGGTGGTATTGATTCGTCGCTCGTTGCGTGCATTGCTGTAGATGCCATGGGCGCCGAAAACGTCCTCGGGGTCTTCCTGCCTTCGCGATTCACCTCTGAGATCAGTCGCCAATGCGTGTACCAGCTCGCCCAGAATCTCAACATCGAACTCGTGACGCTCGATATAAACGCGCTCTACGATACGGCGCTGCGCTCGCTCAAGCCTGCCTTGGCCCACACGAAGCCCGATGCGACCGAGGAGAACATCCAAGCGCGCCTGCGCGCCCTGCTGTGGATGGCGCTCTCGAATAAACTGAACGCGCTCGTCTTAACCGCGGGCAACAAGAGCGAGCTTGCCCTAGGATACGCGACGCTCTATGGAGACATGGCCGGCGGGTTTTGCGTGCTTAAGGGCGTGACCAAGACGAGGGTCTATCAGCTTGCGCGCTGGCGCAATGCCCACGGGGAAGTCATCCCCCAAAGTATTCTCGAACGGGCGCCGACGGCAGAGCTACGCCCCAATCAAACTGATGAAGCCGATCTGCCCGCGCCCTATCGCGATCTGGATCGCGTCCTCGAAGCGTATATCGAGCGCAATCAAGGTCCGCAAGAAATCGCTCAAGCGCTCGGAATATCCGAGGGCATCGTAAAGGATATCATCGTTCTTATCAGAAAGAGCGAGTATAAACGTCGTCAAGCCCCTATCGGGCCGAAAATCACCCCCAAGGCGTTTGGGCGCGACTGGCGTATGCCCATCGTCAATCGCTTCTAAGCCCCTTGACAAAGAGCCCCTGTTAGCGCTATAAATATCTTGGTGCATCGCTCAGTGAAAACGATCAGCGGATTGCCTAAAGAAGAATTGCTCCGGCTTGAAGCAGAGCTCTTGCACTCGCTCTGGCATGATGGGGCAGCGAGCGTCCTGCGGCTGGAGCAGCGCTTGGGCCGCTCTGCCGAGGAACTGCTTGAGGGCCTAGAAGATCTCATGCGCAGAGAATATGTCTATCTCCACTGGCCCGCGCTGCACAACCCCTTGCAGTCCGTCTATTATCTCACGACCAAGGTGCGCAAGAAGATCGCGGCAATGTTTAAAGACGTCCCTCGGTATCGCATGAAGGTCTTCTGGGAGCTGCTCTGCCGCGAAGAAGAGGGCTTGCCTCCGCGCGATCTCCTCAATGCCCCCACCGTTTAAAGACTCTGATCTCATTAGCAAAGCTCTGCTCACATGGTATAACCGCCATCAGCGCGATCTGCCGTGGCGTGTGACCCAAGACCCCTATCATATCTTGGTCTCCGAGATTATGCTCCAGCAGACCCAAGTGGAGCGCGTGCGCCAGTATTATCACAAATTTCTCAAAAAGTTTCCGACCGTGAGAGAGCTCGCCCAAGCCCCTCTCGATGAGGTGCTCAAGGCGTGGGAGGGGCTGGGCTACTACGCCCGCGCGCGCAATCTGCACAGAGCCGCAAAGATCGTGCTGCGCGACTACGGCGGGCAAATCCCGCAAAGTCGAAAAGAGCTTCTGAAGTTGCCGGGCATCGGGCGCTACACTGCCGGGGCTATATTGAGCATCGCGTTTGGCCAAGATGAGCCCGTCGTGGATGCCAACGTGCGGCGCGTCTTGTCCCGGCTCTTCGCTATACGTCAAGCACAGACTCATAGAGAGCTCGAAGAACTCGCGCGGAAGCTCCTGCCCCCAGGACAAGCTGGGCTCTTCAACCAAGCCCTGATGGACCTGGGCGCGACGATCTGTGTTGTTCGTCAGCCAAGATGTCTCATCTGCCCGCTTGCAAAGTTCTGCGAAGCGCGACGGCTCGGCATTCAAAGTGAGCTGCCTGTGCGCCCGCATGTCC
The DNA here is from genome assembly GCA_036783095.1 of Candidatus Bipolaricaulota bacterium. Lineage (GTDB taxonomy): Bacteria > Bipolaricaulota > Bipolaricaulia > RBG-16-55-9 > DRXL01 > JANXCC01. The sequence continues at coordinate 2,435 of DAIPXV010000090.1, read as the reverse complement.
GCGTCAAGCCCCATTACGACGTCGCCGTGGGGATCATCTGGAAGGGCGACAAAATTCTCATCACGAAAAGACCCGATGAGGGGCTCTTAGGGGGGCTCTGGGAGTTCCCCGGCGGCAAGCGCCAGCTCAATGAATCTCTAGAAGATTGCGTGCGTCGCGAAATTTTTGAGGAGGTCAACGTGCGCGTGCGCGACCTGCGACACTTTATGACGGTGCCTCATGGCTATTCACACTTTAAAGTTACGCTGCATGTCTTTTGGGGATACTACGCTGGGGGCCGGACGCGTTGTCGTGGGTGTAGTGCGTGGGCGTGGGTCAGGCCGAGCGATCTCCCTCGATATGCATTCCCCTCGGCAAACCAAAAGATCATCGCCAAACTATTTGACGCGCTCGATAAGTCTGCGGTAAACTCTCGCTCAAGAGCACACAATGCAAAGGAGTGACACCGTGGCCACGCGCGAAGTCTTCTGGAACATCTCGCCTATCGGGGAACTCATCTTCTATCTGATCGCTCTTGGAGCTATCGTGATTTTTGCTTACGGCATCTATCGCCATGTGCGCAGGATCTTGATGGGCAAAAAAGTCTCGTTCACTGTGCGCCCCTTATGGGAGAAACTCAGCGCGGCGCTAGCCAGCATCGCCGCGAACAAAACAATCCTGCGCCATGACGCTCCTGCCGGCGTGATGCACTTTTTGATCATGTGGGGCTTTATCGTGCTGTTCATCGGCACGGTCATCGTGACGATCGAGTACGATCTCTTTCAGAAGATCTTGGGGCGGGAGCACGGCTTTTGGGTCGGCTCGTTCTTCTTGGGGTATGAAGTGATCTTAGACACGCTGGGCGCGCTCTTCATAGTGGGGTTGATCTGGGCGCTCATCCGGCGCTATGGGATCAAGCCGCCGCAGCTCACCTGGAAGCCGTTGGACTTGGCGCTCCCGTTGTGGCTTCTGCTGATCGGTGTGACGGGGTTCTTCGTGGAGGGCCTGCGCTTAGCGGCGACAGCCTCGGAGCTCGCGTATAATCCGCGTTGGTCGCCCGTAGGATTTGCGATCTCCCAATGGGTGCAGGGGCTCCCCGTCGAGACGCTGCGCGTTTGGCACCTAGCTGTGTGGTGGGTGCACGGCTTTTTAGCGTTGGGCTGGATCGCGTACTTGCCCTACGCTCCCAAAGTGATGCACATTCTCTCAGCCGGGGTCAACCTCTTCTTCCAAGAGATGCGCCCGCGCGGACGTCTCGAAGTCTTAGATGTCGAGGGCGCGTTTGAGCGCAACGAGGTTCTCGGCTTTCAAACTATAAAAGACCTGACGCGCAAGGATCTCTTAGACCTGGCGAGCTGCACCGAGTGCGGGCGGTGCGAAGCCAACTGCCCCGCGCATCTGTCGGGGAAGATCCTCTCCCCGCGCGAGATCATCTTAGAGCTTCGTGCTCATGCCAACGAAGAGTTTCCCGCCTTTGGCAAGCCCAAAGAACAGAAACAGATCATCGGCTACTCGATCAAGCCCGAGGAGATCTGGGCGTGCACGACCTGTATGGCTTGCGTCGAAGTTTGCCCAGTCTACATTGACCCGCTCAATAAAATTATCGAGCTGCGCCGCAACGAAGTAATGCTCCAAGATAAATATCCCGCGGGCTTCACTGACGTCTTCAAGGGCCTGGACGGCCGGGGCAATCCGTGGGACATGCCGGCTTCAGAACGCTTAGCCTGGATGAAGGGCCTAGAGGTGCCAGTCGCTTCGGCGTTAGCTGCTTCTAATCCTAGCCCAACGTTTGAGTATCTCTTCTTCGTCGGCTGCGCAGCGTCCTTCGATCCCAGAACGCAGAAGATCGCGCGCAGCGTCGTGAAGATTTTACAACATGCCGGGATCAGCTTCGCCGTGCTCGGCGAAGAAGAGGGCTGCACTGGTGACCCTGCCCGGCGCATCGGCCATGAGTATATCTTTCAGGTGCTCGCCAAGCAGAACATCGAGACGTTCAAGAATTATAACGTCAAGAAGATCCTCACGATCTGCCCGCACTGCTTCAACACTCTCAAGAACGAATATCCCGCCCTGGGCGGGCACTACGAGGTCGTCCATCACACTCAGCTCATCGAAGAGTTACTCAGAGAGGGTCGGCTCAAGCTCGCCAAAGAGATTCGCGCGACGATCGCCTATCACGATTCGTGTTATCTGGGGCGCTACAATCGCATCTTCGACGCGCCAAGAAATATTCTGCAGAAGATTCCTGGGGTCAAGCTCATCGAAATGGAGCGCCATCGCGAGCGCGGGATGTGCTGTGGCGCGGGCGGGGGCCTGATGTGGCTTGAGGAAGAGCCGGGCAAGCGTGTCAACGAGCTGAGGGTCACACAAGCTCAAGAAGCTTTCACGAAAGCCCAGCCCAACGGGCGAGCGAAGCTTGTCGCGAGCGCCTGTCCGTTCTGTATGATTATGCTCGA
>DAIPXV010000089.1:0-6225 GCA_036783095.1 Candidatus Bipolaricaulota bacterium | reverse complement strand
CACTGTTCAAAAGAACCTTCAAGAGCTCCACCTAGAAGCTCAAGGGATCAGATGGGGGCTGACGGGCCCCTACGCCATCGCCGCGGAGATCAATTATCAGCTTAACGTCGACATGCGCAATACCACGATCATCTCTGCTGTCGGCGTCACCGTCGTGATCGTCCTCATCCTGCGACAGCTTTTCTACCCCATCTTGGCGCTTATTGTGCTCTTTCTCGCTTTAATAATCACCCTCGCGTGGGCGAAGTTTGCCACCAACGGGCTGAACTTGGTGACGTCGTTCCTTCCCCCGTTGATCTTGGGGCTGGGGATCGATTATGGGATCAACTTTCTCGCGCATTTTCTTGCGGAGCGCCGCGCCGGACACCGCTTGGAAACCGCCCTCAAGGCCGCGCTCTTCCACAAGGGCTCCGCACTGATCACAGCATCGCTGGCGACAGCATTAGTGCTCTTTAGCTTAATGGTCGCAAGTTCCCCGGGACTCTATGAGATGGGGATCATTGCTGGGGTTGGGGTGCTGGTGGCGCTGATGGCAACGCTGCTCATTCTTCCGGCGCTCATTATCGTTTCGCATATTATGTTGCGGCGGCGCTTGCGGCTCGCGCGTGCGCGCCCGCAGCCCTCTCCCCCTCAAGCCCTACAGCCTAGTACTTTCTGGCGCTGGGCGCGCTGGCCTATCGTGCTCCTCACGGTCGTGGGGAGTCTCTTAATGTTGAATGAAGCCCCGCACGTACAATTCCGCTTTGCCGACGAAGAGCTGACCCCCAAAGACCTCCCTACCAAGCTCATGCAACAGATAGAGCGCCACGACTTCGACGTAGGGACTTCGGGCTTGGCCGAGTACTTCTTATTCTTCGCCCCAACGTTAGACGAGCTGCGCCAGATCAACGCCGGGCTGGAACAGCTCAAAGCTCAAGGCCATGTGAACGTCGTCTGGTCGTTGTTGATGTTCTTTCTCCCCTCGGAATCCGCAGAGAGCCAGCAAAGATTTTCCCTCAATCTCGAGCGCGATCTTGCGCGCGCCTCATCCCAAATCGAGAGCTACGAAAGGGAACTCCAACAACTCCAAGATCTTGCTGTCCAGCTGGCTCGGCTCAAGAGCAATTTGACGCGCATTCTCGACCAAATAGCCCTCACCGGGGCTGGGACCGAGACCGTCGCCCCCGAAATCCAGCAACAGATCCTTCAGCTTGAGGGCATAGAAGCGAGCATCCAAAGCCTCGAAGTGATGCAAGCGCGCCTGGGGGAGCTCCGCGAACGCCTTGCAGAACTGAACCGCCGCGTCAGCGCCTTGCTCCAGAAGATCACCGAGCTCCAGCAAGTCCAAGGGCTGCTTGCGGCCCTCCCCAAAGATCTCCAAGAGCGTTTCGTCACCGAAGAGCGCGAGTTCGTCATCTATGCGCATATCAACCGCGAGACCCTCAACGACCCGAGGCGCTATCGAGAATTTATCGCTGCGGTAGAGTCATTTAGCCACGATTTCCTTGGTTATCGCATGATACAAGATCATCTGGAGCGCAAGATGAAACAAGACTTTCAGATCTCAACCGTGCTCGCTACTCTTATTATCTTAGCGATCTTGGGGATTGGGCTCGGATGGCGGTGGGCGCCAGTGGGGATTATCCCTGTAGGGTTGGGATTCTTATGGATGCTAGGAGCGATGCGGCTGTCGGGGCTCAACTTCAATTTCGCGAATATTCTCATCTCGTCGCTCTTGATCGGCAATGGTGTGGACTATGCTGTCTATCTGTTGCACAGCTTTCTTGAGGACCGCGACGTGGAGCTTGCCTGGCGCAAGACCGCTCTGCCCATTCTGGGGTCAGCCCTGACGACGATGGTCAGTTTCGGGAGCCTGCTCTTTGCGGCTACTCCGGGGCTGCGGGCCTTCGGGCAGTCGGCGCTCTACGGCATCGGGTTTACCACGCTCTTTACCCTGACTTTTCTTCCGGCGTTGCTCTCCTTTGTGCGTCGTCGCAGCTGTTGATTCTCCTCGCCTTCCCAGCTATAATAGCAGCGAAGTGGGCACTCTATGCCCCAGGCGCACAGGAGGCCAATGAGTATGGTAGGACTGTATGGGATTGCTGCGCTCCTTGCGCTGTGCTTCTATTTCTCTGCAGTGAAGAGGTGGCGTTCGTATGACGATGGCCATTGCGCTTTCGTTAGGATTAGCAATATTGTCAGTAGCGTTGGGATGGGTGGTGGGGCGCTACTCAGTGCGGCGGGAGTTTACGCGCACCCACCAGCGTGCGGAAGAGATCTTAGAAGCGGCGCGCCACGAGGCCGAAGCCCTCAAGGCGGCCAAGCTCGCCGAGGTCGAGAAGGCCCTCAAGGTCCGTGAGGAGGAGCTGGAGCGGCGCCTCAAGCGCCAGGAAGAGAAGTTCGAACGACTCGAAGCGCGCCTACTCAAGAAAGAAGAGCGGTTAGAGCAGAAGGGCGTGGAGCTACTGCGCGCGGAGAAGTCGCTCAAGGATGATCTCCAACGATTGAGCGAGCTCATCGCCCAGGGCGAAGCGCTCCTTGCCGGGGAGCGCAAGCGCTTAGAAGAGCTCTCCGGGCTTTCGGCGGAGCAAGTGAAAGAGCTGCTTATCCAACAAGTCGAAGAGGAAGCTGAGCGCTTCTTCGCCAAGAAGATCCGACAGATCAAGGAGCGTGCCGAAGCGGAAGCGGAGCGTGAGGCGCGCAAGATCATCGCGACTGTCATCCAGCGCTATGCGGCCGAGGAGGTCGAATCGTCCACCATGAGCCATGTCCCGCTGCCCAACGAAGAGTACAAGGGGCGGGTGATCGGCAAGGAGGGGCGCAATATTCGAGCGTTTGAGGCCCTTACTGGTGTCGAAGTCTTGGTGGATGATACCCCGGATGCGATCTCGCTCAGTTGTTTCCATCCGGTGCGCCGGGAGATCGCGCGGCTCGCCATGGAGAAGCTCTTAGAGGACGGGCGCATCCATCCGGCCCAGATCAAAAAGCAAGTGGATAAAGCGAAAGAGCGCATTGCGCAGCGCATCAAAGAGGAGGGCCAGAAGGCTCTCTTTGAGCTGGGGCTTGACAATATGCACCCGGCCTTGGTGGAGCTTGTGGGGCGGTTGAGCTTCCGGACAAGCTATGGGCAGAATCAGTTGAGACATAGCATAGAAGTTGCGTATCTGGCTGGGGCGTTGGCCGCGGAGCTTGGATTAGATACGAATATGCAGAAGCTGGCCAAGCGCGCCGGGCTGCTGCACGATATTGGCAAGGTCGTCGATCACAAAGTGGAAGGCTCGCACGCACTGATCAGCGCGGAGATGGCGCGGCGCTACGGGGAGCCCGAAGAGGTCGTCCACGCGATCGCGGCCCATAATGAAGACGTCGAGGCGCGTACACTCTTAGCAGTGATCGTCCAGACGGCTGATGCCCTCTCGGCAGCGCGCCCTGGAGCCCGCCAAGAGACCTTCGAGGCCTATGTGCAGCGACTCCAGGCACTCGAGGAGATCTGTCACAGCTTCCCTGGTGTGGAGGAGGCTTATGCGATCCAGGCGGGCCGCGAGGTGCGCGTCATGGTCCGGCCTGACGAAGTCGACGACGACATGGCGGCGAAGCTCTCCTACGATATTGCGCGGTGCATCGAAGAGAAGATGCAGTACCCTGGGGAGATCAAGGTCCATGTGATTCGGGAGACCAAGTTTGTAGAGACCGCGAAGTAGACTATGGCCAAGGCGCGAGCGATCGTTCGGATAACGGGGGAAGTGCAGGGTGTAGGGTTTCGGAATTTTACGGTGCGCAAGGCGCGGCCGCTAGGGCTGTCGGGATATGTGCAGAATCTCCGGGACGGCAGCGTGCGCGCGGAGATCGAGGGCGAGCGCGAGCAGATCGAGAAGCTCTTGGAGATCCTCAAGACGGAAGGCCCCGGGCAGATCGAGCAGATGGAAGTGATCTGGTCGGACTACCTCGACGAGTTCACGGGCTTTGGGATCCAGATGTAGTATCTTTCTTCATGCAGCAGTGTTTATATTTCTTGCCTGAGCCGCAGGGGCAGGGGTCGTTGCGCCCCACTTTCTGGGAGGCACGGCGCGGCTGGGCCTTGGGCTTCTCTGATGGGGAGTTCCCTGCGGTCGCGGTGATCTCGTCGTGACGATATTGCAGGGATTGGACGCGCTCGATATGGGCGGGCCGTCCCGGCTGGGCCGCAACGATCTTCAGGTGGGGCTTAATCAGATAGTTAATAATCTGCTCTTCGATGCGCCCGAGAAGCTCTTGGAAGAGCTCAAAAGACTCGCGCTTGAATTCTATTAAGGGATCGCGGCCGGCATAGGCGCGCCAGCCGATCACGTCCTGGAGCTCATCGAGCGCGAAGAGATGCTGGCGCCAGTTCTCATCAATGAGGTTTAAGATCATATAGCGGGCCAGATGCGGAAAAGCTCCGCCGAGCCGCGCGGCCTGCGCGTGATAGTTCTTGAGCAGAAAATCGAAGATCTTCGTGCGCGCGACGTCGGGGGAGAGCCCCGCGACCGTGAAGTCCAGCGGGGCGTTCTGGAAGGTCAAAAGCTCTTTTTGCAGCGCTTCTTCATCGCGCTCTGCCCCGGAGAGATAGCGCGCTATCAGAGTATCGGTGTATCCCTCGAGCACGGCCGTGAGATAATTATCTAAATCTTGAGCGCTCTCTTCGGGGCTGCGCTGGCCGCCGAGCAAGAACCTCTCCCGCAGGCTGTATATTGCCTCGCGTTGGCGTGCCATGACCAGATCATACTCGAGCAAGCGCTTCCGGATGCCGAAGTAATAGACCTCTACGCGCTTTTGCGCGTTGCGGATCGCTCTGGTGAGCATGGGGTGTTCGAGGGCTTCGCCCTCGGTCATGCCCTTCTTCACGAACGAGAGCAACTTACTGTCACCAAAGAGTCTGATCAAATCATCTTCGAGGGAGACGTAGAATTGAGAGCTGCCGGGATCGCCTTGGCGGCCGGCGCGCCCGCGAAGCTGATCGTCAATGCGGCGGCTCTCGTGGCGCTGCGCCCCGATGATATGCAGCCCGCCCAGCTCAGCGACTCCCGGGCCCAGCTTGATGTCAACGCCGCGCCCGGCCATGTTCGTGGCTACGGTGATAGCACCCTTCTGCCCCGCGTCTTTGATGATCTCTGCTTCGCGCTCGTGGTACTTGGCGTTGAGCACATTATGGGGCAGGCCGCGACGGCTGAGCAGCGTGCTTAAATACTCAGATTTCTCGATCGAAGTCGTGCCGATGAGCACGGGGCGGCCCAGCTCGTGCAGTCGAGAGATCTCTTCGACGATCGCGTTGAATTTTGCTTTCTCTGTGGTGAAGAGTCTATCGGGGAGATCCTGGCGGATCATGGGCTTGTGGGTGGGGATGACCACGACGCTCAGCCCGTAGATCTGCTGAAACTCTTCTTCTTCGGTCTTTGCCGTGCCGGTCATGCCCGCGAGCTTCTTATAGAGCTTAAAGTAATGCTGCAGGGTGATCGTAGCGAGGGTCTGTTGCTCTTTGCGGATCTCGAGCCCTTCTTTGGCTTCGATCGCTTGGTGGAGCCCGTCGCTCCAGCGGCGGTCGGGCATGAGCCGCCCGGTGAACTCGTCCACGATGATGACGCGCCCGTCCTTGACGATATAGTCGCGCTCTCTCTTGTAGAGATGCAAGGCGCGCAGGGCCGTCTCCAAATGTTTTAATAGATCGACATGTTCGGGGGCGTAGAGATTGTCGATCTTTAAGATCTCTTCGGCTTTTTTGACCCCAGCTTCGGGGGTGAGGTGGACGCGGCGGGTCTTCTCGTCGATCTCGAAGTCGACGCCCTTCTGGAAGCGCGGAGCGATCGCGGCAAACTTTTTATAGAGCTTGATCGTCTCCGAGGTGCTCCCTGAGATAATGAGCGGCGTGCGTGCTTCGTCAATCAAAATATTATCGATCTCATCAATGATGGCGAAATCCAGCCCCGTCTGCACCCGCTGCTCCCAGGAGATCACCAAGTTATCTCGAAGATAATCGAAGCCGAACTGGGCGTTTGTCCCGTAGATGATATCGCACTGATAGGCTTGCTTGCGTTCTTCGGGAGTGCTGGTCTCTTGCAGCAGCCCGACTTTGAGCCCCAGCGCTTCGTAGATTGGGCCCATCCATTCGCGGTCGCGCTTGGCCAAGTAATCATTGACGGTGACGATATGGACTTTGCCCACTAGAGCGTTGAGATAGGCGGGCATGGTGGCGACGAGGGTCTTGCCCTCGCCGGTCTTCATCTCGGCGAT
>DAIPXV010000088.1:0-6299 GCA_036783095.1 Candidatus Bipolaricaulota bacterium | reverse complement strand
CCTCACCCCTCTGCTCCCCTCTCCCTCGGAGGGGAGAGGGGATGGGGGTGAGGGTGTTTGCTCGATGAGCCCAGGCTGTGGTATGCTAGAAACGATGAGAGAGAGCAAAGCAATTCTTGAGCTTGTGCGACGCCTGCTCGTCCACATTGGGGAAGACCCCGACCGTGATGGTTTGCGTGAGACACCTCGGCGCTTCATCGAGATGCTCGAATCGCTCACAGCGGGCTATCGCCAAGACCCACAAGAGATTATCGCTGGGGCAATCTTCCCCGTCACCCACGACCAGATGATCGTCGTCAAAGATATTCTGTTCTATTCGCTCTGTGAACATCATATTCTACCCTTCTTTGGGAGAGTGCACGTCGGCTACATCCCCGACGGCCGAGTGATCGGTATGAGCAAGATCCCTCAGATCGTGGAGCATTTCTCGAAAAAACTCCAACTCCAAGAGAACTTCACCGAGGAGATCGCCGATTTCTTGATGGAGGCCCTCACGCCAAAGGGGGTCGGGGTCGTCGTCGAGGGCTTTCACTTGTGCATGGCCATGCGAGAACTCCAGAAAGACGCCCATCTTGTGACCAGCGCGGTGAAGGGCATCTTCAGAAGAGACCCGCGCACCCGCGCGGAGTTCATGCAACTTATCGAGCGACGCTAGGAGTCTGCTTATGAGACGCCATCATGACTGGTTACGCCAGGCCAAACTCAAGCTCGAATCAGCTCAGTGGGCCATCCAGGGGCAGTTTTACGAGGACGCCTGCTTTCGCTGCCCAACAGGCAGCAGAACTCGCTGCAAAAGCTCTCTACACGCTACCCCAATGGCTTTGCCCAAGGAGCCCCTATGGATTATTATGATAAGCCTACAGCCCAAGAGGCGGTGCGCCGTGCGCAAGATATCGTGGCCTTTGTGGAAGCGCAGATTGTGGGCTACGATCGCGTCGCACGCCTCGACCCAGAGGGTATTGTCCAGCCCATCGTCTTCGGCACAAAGCAATTTCTGGAGCAACTAGCTCATGCCAATGCCCTCGCTTTAGAAATCTGTCATGATGGTATAGCTTTAGCCGGACGCAAAGAGTATCTCTATCAAGTCGCTCTGAACTTTGCTCGCGTCCAGCGACGCTACACGAAGACTGCTACAGGCTGGATCAGAACCCCAAGCCAGCGCTCGTCTTATACGAGACTGTGAACTCAACTAAAAACCCGCTAAAATCCTTGGGCGGCCCAGAGACCCTCTCTGAAAAGTGCTCCCACGCCCCAGACCACGGCGCCCAAATATACCCCAATGACGCCCGTAGAGTAATCGCGTCTGTGAGCACAAACTCGATTCCCACGCGGGGAATTACTGAGAAGAAAAATCTTCTCAAGAGCGTGTCGTGCGCCGTCTGCAAGATATTTTCGAGCTTGTCTTCGGCCACAGTACGCACCCCAAGAAGCAACGTCGCCGTGCCCACGCCTACTCCGCCACTCACAAAAGCCCGCAGCGCGGGGACTCGTTCGGAGAGCACCCACCGATGATCTACGAACGCGCTGAAATAAAAGAGATTGAAACTCACGCGGCGCTCCCTGCGCTCCGCCCCTACCGAGCCCTCGGCGATGGACAATCCCAGAGGGAGCCAGTCGACCGCGCGCACGCGCGTCCAGCTGCCCGCCAGAGCGATAGCTGAAGCGATCTTGGGGAAGCCATTCTGCTCCAAAAGCCCGTTGAGCTCAGAAAGATCCAGATAGAAAAGCGCAGAGACTGGCTCGAAAGTCGGAACCGATAGCTCTTGCGCTCCCGCAGCTCCAGCCCACATTATAACTCCTAATAGACAGATCAATCTTATCATAGACGCCCCCCTTGGTTTTCAATGTTAGTCTACTCGAATTCGTGGGCTCCTTCCACTCTGCGCAAATGTCGACAAGATTGTGACAATTTTGTACACTAAAATCTCTTAGGGGGTGAACCCAATGGCGAGCGCCACGGTGCGAATTAGCGTCAAAGCCAAGGAGACTCTGAAAAAGCTGGCGGAACAGACCGGCAAGAAGATGCAAACAGTGCTTGATGAGGCGATTGAATCTTATCGTCGTCAACGGCTTTTGGAGGAAGCCAACGCTGCTTTTGCCGCCTTGCGCGCGGACAAGGAAGCCTGGGCTATAACCACCAGGGAGAAGGGCATCCCTTTGCACGTAGGGATCAAGCCGCCTGAGGGCGGCCTCGAGCACCCAAGCTTTATCTTTATTAAGTGTGAAGATGTCCGCTCTGTGGCGAGGGAACGCCTCGTGAGGCGTCTTGGGAGGGTCAAGCAAGAGACCCTAGCAGAAGTTGAGGACCGACTGAGGATTCTCCCAGGCTTATCTTAATGTTCATACCCTCGATCGGGCAAAGGGGTTCTCTCTGGGCCAAGCTGCATGGTGATGCCCTCATTCTCCGGCACAACCCGCCCGATCACCGTGAACTCACAGGCCCGCCGCGCCTCCAAGAGCTTCTCTGGAGGGAGCGTGAAGAGCAACTCAAAATCTTCCCCAAAGAAGAGCCCCATCTCGAAGAGACTCTCCTGATCGCGGGCGAGCTCTTCGACTTCGAGGGCAAAGGGAATCGCTGTCGCGTCAATGCGAAAGCCCACGTGGCTCGCCTCGCTCAGCAGATAGAGCGAGCGCGCCAGCCCATCGGAGATGTCTATCATACTGCTCGCGAGGGGAGCGAGGGCTTGGCCCTCGCGCAGCCGCGGCAGAAAGCACAGAAGTTCATTAGCTTGCTCAAACTCTTTCTCTTTGAGAAGCTGCAGCGCCGCGGCTGTCCGCCCTAGGTCGCCTGTCACGCAGACTAAATCTTCGACGCGAGCGCCCGCACGCCAGACGGGCTTTTGCGCTTCCCCAAGCGCCGTCGTCACCACTGTGAGCTCGCTGTGTCTATCGGTGTCTCCGCCTAAGAGTTTCGTCTGGCACGCGGTGCAGCACGCCAGCGCCCCATCGAGAAACTCTTCGAGAAATTTTTGCTCAAACTGCGGTGCCCCTAGGGCGATCACCACCCCGAGGGGCTTGCCGCCAATCGCCGCAATATCGCTCAGCGAGACGGCGACAGCCCGCCAGCCCATCGTGTAGGGCGTAATGCCTTCAGGGAAGTCCGTCTGACGATGAAGCATATCCGTCGTCAGCAAAAGATGAGTCTTCCTGAACGGAATGACAGCGCAATCATCGCCGATGGGCAACCTCTCTCGTAAGAGTTTGATGACGTCGCGCTCGCGCATGGGTTTACTATACACTCAGGGCGCCTTCTTGTCCATAGGACCGAGGATGGCTGCGATATGTCTCTCTAGTTTGGGGTAGTGCGTGCCGCGCCAGTAGAGCTTCTGGCAGCTTGTACAGCGGAAGAACTCATCGTGCTCGACGGCGATCCGTGGGGGGATTTGGGAGAGGATCTCCCCCTTGGCGATGGGCTCAAGCAGCCCATTGCACACCAAGCACCGTCGGAATGGGTCAATGAGCGATTCTAAGTTGAAGCGGCGCACGACTTCGCGGGCTTGCTCGATGGGATGAGTCGAGCGCAGCCAATAGCCGTGGGTGACGGCATTATGCTTGAGCAGCTCGCGGTCGCGTGTCAGCACAATGCGGCCCTCCGCAGCCGCGATCGCTGCCAGCTCGCTGTCTTCGTAGGAGTTCGAGTGCAGGGTGTCGAACCCTAAAAGCCGCAAGAGCCGCGCGAGCTTCCCCAGGTGCACATCAGCGATGAACGCGATTCTTCGTAAGGGCTTCTCGCGCAGCTGTACAATGGGTGAAATATCTAAGCTCTCAAAGACAGGGTAGACCGCGACGCGGTCGCCGTCGCACAATCGATGCGAAAACCCCACGGACTGCCCGTTGACAACGATGAGGTCAACTTCGGTGTGGGGCACGCCGAGGGCTTCGATAGCGTCCTTGACTGCGGGAGTATTCTGAAAGTTGTACTCGATGTCACATTGACGATGTTTGGGCGGGAGGAAGTCGTTCAGCTCACCGTAGAAGCGAAAGACTGCTCTGCTCATGATCTGGGGTGTATTTTACCAAGTGAGGCGAGCGTGAGCACAGTCTGTTATACTTAGGGCATCACGCGCAGGAGGTCGTTAGATATGAGGACGCTCATACGGGTCGTCTGTGCGCTTGGAGTGATGATAGCAGTGGGCTGCTTGTCCACTGACAATAGTTTGAGAGCTGGAGAGCTTTCTGAGCCCGTCTTGCTCTTTGGGATCGGGATGCACATTGAGCCGCTGGGCCGAACCGCGCAGGGGTATTATGGCGGTGTGAGCGGGGCTGATTATCGTCAAGGGCCGTTGTTCGAGCGCCATGTGCAAGACGTTCTTGCCGTAGCCAAGATCGTCGAGGGGCATGGCGGACGCATGACCGTTCAGGCCCAAAGCCCCTTCACCCAAGTGGCTATCGAGAGAAACAACGCGATCTTAAGGGACTTAGAGGCTCGCGGGCACGAGGTCGCCCTGCACTTTCACGAAGATGCCCATCTGGGGAGAAACTCCGAAAGACTTCCTGTGCAGACGTGGTGTACTGTGATGCAAGAGGAGATCTCGTACATTCAGAAAGCGGGCGTCCAGAAGAAGATTCGTTACTGGAGCGGAGGCAATCTCTACACTGGGATCTTAGAGGCAGCGTCGTGCGCGGGGCTGGACGTGATGAGCGACTGGAAGAATTACAAGACGCAGCGCACGGATCTGTCGCTTGTGGGGGTGAACCCGTGGCGTCCTGCGGGCGGGCCGAGTGAGACTGATCTGTCGAAATTCGCCGCTCACGACCCCAGCGGGAAGGTCATCTTTCTGCCCGAGGGTGCCTATGATCCAGAAAAGTTCAATAACAAAAATGCGATCATCGCGCGCGGGGGAGACCAAGCGTGGTTTGAGGTCATCCGCGAGGCTTTAGAGCGTTCGCTGGAGTCGGCCAGAGCCGACAGAGTCAACGTCTTTCACTTCACGGTCCATCCCGGAGAGTTTCGCGGCGATCCCGCCCGTCCCTTTGGGGTCATCGAAGATTTTCTCACCAATGTCGTAGACCCCTTGGTCAAAGCTGGGAAGGTTCGGTGGGCGACGTTCTCGCAGATGGCTGACGAATTCATCGCGTGGGAGAAAGCCCATCCCGGCGTAGACCCGCGCGGAAGCGCAGCCCTGCCATCGCGCCCAGATCAGAGCGATCCCACGGGCTACATCACGTTCGCCATCAACGTCCACGACTTTCGGCATATCAACGAGAGTGCCGAGACGCTTTTAAAACTCATTGCGTTGTTTCAGAAATACAACGTCAAGGGGGATTTCTATCTCACCGGGCCGATGGCTGACTTCTATGCGCAGCAGCGCCCTGATCTCATGCAAAAGCTCAAAGAGAGCGGGATGACCATGAGCTATCACCAACGGCCACCGCATCCCCTCTATATGGGGTTCGACAGTCGTCTACGAGGGCTGAGCGATGATGCCCTGAAGTCTCTTTTACGAGACTACGAGACCTACAAGCTCGATCTAGCGACTGGCGAGCTGCTGCGCGACCATCCCGGAGGATACACGTATCTGTCGCAACTGATGGGCCGCAAGCCGGTGGTCGCCACCGCGCCCAATAACGACCCAAGAGTGAAAAAGCTCGCTTGGCAGCTCTATAAAGAGTTGGGCGCGCAGATGACAGTGATTTATCACGAGACCGGGACCAAGCTTGAAGAACCCTTCGAGTGGGTCGAGGGATTATTAGTGCGCCCAAGCGACTTCAGCATCACCCGCTGGAAGACCGAAAGAGTTTCTCACGAGCAGTTCTGGTGGAACATGCTGGACACGCCTCACGCTGCCGACTACAACCCCACGAATTATCTGAAGAAAAAGCTCAGTGAATGGCGCGGGCCACGCCCGCCGTTCATCACTGTGCTCATCCATGAGGACAATTTCTTTCGTCGCGGGGGGACGCCGTGGGAATCTATCTATTATGGGCCCAATCGCCAGCCCCTCGCTCCGCCTTATAACCTGAACGCGCCTGACCCCTCGCAACCTCGCTCCCAAAAGAGCCAAGAGCTGATATGGCAAGCCTACGAAGAGTTGGTCGCCTACGCCGCGCAGCATCTCAGCGTGGTCACGTCTGAAGACATTGTGAATTTAGCGGAGCAAAAACCATGATTGAGACTCTCTTGCATCGTCTAAAAATTCCTGTTTGGCGCTTGCGCGGCTACGATACCTTTGCGCGCGAGTGGTATTCGCTCAACGGCATCCACCTCTCCGAACGCGCCGCCCTGCGCGCTGCCCACAAACGGCTGAAAGCATTGGAACGTTCGCAGCCCTCCGCCACATCCGGCGGGCAGGAGGGAA
>DAIPXV010000087.1:0-6346 GCA_036783095.1 Candidatus Bipolaricaulota bacterium | reverse complement strand
TGCCCCACACGACGAAACGCTTCGGGCACCTCAGGCCGCCCTGCCGGGAAGGCTCGCGTCGCTCCCTTGCGATGGACATAGACTTCGATCTCTTTGCCGTTGATGCGATGGGTCTCGCGCTTGCCGATGTTGTGCGCCACATCATAGAGCAAGTGCATCCCCAGCTCGCGCCAGCTCGCACGGAAGACTTTCTCAAAGCACTCTCGCGCCTTGTGCATAATAATCTGGCGATTGCACCAAGCAAAATTGATCGCGCAGTTCATTGCGGCGTAGTAGTCCTGAGCGAGCTTGCTGTGCACGGGAGCACACGCAAGTTGTCTATCTGGCAGCGACTGCAAGAGATCGCGAAATTCTTTCTCGATCAATCTCAGATAATCCGTGCAGATCTGGTGCCCATAGCCGCGGCTGCCACAGTGAATCATCACGACAATCTGATCTTTGAAGAGCCCAAACTCTTTCGCTATATCCTCGTCGAAGATCTCCACGACGCGCTGGACCTCTAAGAAGTGATTGCCCGATCCCAAAGATCCGAGCTGATTTTGAGCGCGCTCTTTGGCGTCATTGGAGACGGCGTCGGGATCGGCGCCGGGGCGGACGCCATTATCTTCACAGTGTTCCAAGTCTTCTTCGACGGCGTAGCCGTGGCGCAGCGCCCACTGCACCCCCTGCACCGCAACTTTGTCTATCTCGCTTTTCGAGAGCTTCCCTACAATGGAGCCTTCACCGATTCCCGTGGGGATCTCGCTGAAGAGCGTATCTACCAAGAGTTGTTCTTTGCCCTTCAGATCGTCGTACGTGAGATTGGTCTTGCAAACGCGCACCCCACAATTAATATCGAACCCGATAGCCCCAGGCGATATGACGCCCTTCTCAGCGTCGAGGGCGGCGACGCCCCCCACGGGGAACCCATAGCCCTGATGAGCGTCGGGGAGCACGCAGACGGGGCTGTGCACCCCAGGGAGATGGGCCATGTTGCGCGCCTGGATGAGCGTCTCGTCCTCTTTGATCTTCTCTAAAAGCTTCTCGCTGGCGAAGATTCTTGCCGGGGCGCGCATCCCGCCCGTCTGGGGGATCTCCCAGATATAGTCTGTGATCTTGCGCAGCTCGATCTCGGCCATAAAAGCTCCTCCAGAGAAGCGTTTTTATTATATCACATTAGGAACTTTGAATCACGGAAGGGGACCGAATGCTAAAGCATGCGGCTCAACAGGTGGAAGCCCGCTGAAGCGGGCTTGCGGATTCATCCGCCGGCACACTCCCGTGAATCACACGAGTTAGGCAGCAATATCCGTGCGGTAATGCATCTTGGGGAAACTGAGCTGTCGTGTCCCACTATAGGCGCGCTCGCGAGCTTCGGCAACAGAAGCCCCCAACCCCACAACGTTGAGCACCCGGCCTCCGGCCGTCACTATTTGTCCGTCTTCAAGGGCAGTGCCCGCGTGAAAGACGAGCACGTTGGGATCTGTGAGCTTATCGAGCCCTTCAATGAAAAAGCCCCTCTCGTAGTGCTCCGGGTATCCCCCCGAAGCCAGGACGACGCAGACGGCGCTCTTGGGCGCAAGCTTCGTCTCAAAGTCTTTCAGTCTTTGCTCCGCAAGAGCGAGGTAGAGTTCGAGAAGATCAAAGTCGAATCTGGGAACTAAGACCTGGGTCTCAGGGTCGCCGAAGCGCACGTTATACTCTAATACATAGGGGCCGCGCTCCGTCCAGATCAGTCCAAAATAGAGAACGCCCTCGTAGCTGAGATTCTCCTTGGCGAGAGCCGCAAACGTCGGTGCGACGATCTTTTGCATCGTCTCATCGAGCATCTTTTCAGTGAGCCAGGGCACAGGGGAGATCGAACCCATACCCCCAGTGTTGGGGCCACGGTCGCCGTCGAGCAGCCTTTTATAATCTTGGGCCGTGCCCAAGAATTTCCAAAAGACCCCGTCCGATGCAACGAAGAGCGAGAATTCTTTCCCAACTAAAAACTCCTCGATGACGACGCGCGCAGAAGCTGCGCCGAACTTCTTCGCGATCATAAATTCTGAGAGAATCTGTTCGGCTTCGGTGTGGGTTTGGGCGATGGCGACGCCCTTGCCGGCAGCAAGTCCATCAGCTTTGATAACGATTGGGGGCGGCATCGTGCGCGCGAATCTTTTGGCGTCTTCGAAGCTCTCGAAGCTTGCATGGCGAGCCGTGGGGATGCCGTGTCTACTCATAAAAGCTTTCGCTTGGACCTTGCTGCCCTCTAAGAATGATGCTCTCTGCGTGGGAGCGACGATTCTCAGATGCTCTCTCTCGAACAGATCGCGGATGCCGGCGACGATGGGGGCTTCAGGGCCGACGATGGTCAGATCGATCTTCTCCTTTTGAGCGAACCGAGCAAGCTCCGTGAGGTTCTCTGCGCTGATGGGGATGTTTTCGCCGAGCTGGGCTGTGCCGGCGTTGCCGGGAGCGATATAAAGCTTCTTCAGTCTCTTTGACTGCGCTAAGCCCCACGCCAGCGCGTGCTCGCGTCCGCCGGAACCAATCAAGAGAATCTTCATATCATATTTTTGACAACAGCTTTTTCTCTAGAATACTTACGACCTCCGTAAGTTTAGGTAGTGCTTCTTCAATTTTCTTGATTCCTTCTGAATCGCCATGTGTGATGAAATTTTCAAAAGCGTGCGAGCACTGATCTCTCAGCAAGCGAAGCTCTTTAAAGTCCTCAGGCTTTAAGCCCGTGTGTTTTGCTAAAACCAAGTCAAGCTTCGTAAGTCCTGCTTTTTTATCAGCTTCTTGAAGTTTAACTTTGTCTTTAGACAATTGTTTCTTAGCGTACTCCAGCGCTCTATAAAGCTCGCGATACTTAGAGATTAGATCCTTGAGACGCATGGCATGAGATTTGATATGCAAAAACTCTCGGTGTTGCCAGTAGCTTTGGAAAGATTGCTTGATTGAATCTATATTAATATCTCCAACGCGGAAGGGGAATACCGCTTCTCTATGTTGCTGAAATGGACTATTTTTGAGAAACTGCTCTTCTTTATCTGCTTCAGGTATATAACGAATAGGTGTAACTTCTAGCAACTCGCAATAGGATGCTTGATTTTGCAAAATGTCGACTGCATATGCTGCCAGCTCATATGCCTTCTGTAAGCTGTTTTTATCTGCATATGGATTTAACATAAAACGACGACCATCTGGTGTGCCTTGGGGTAATGCTTCTTTGATGATTTGTTTATCCTCGACTGGTATGTCTATTTCAAGGGGAAGTTTTAGGAAATGTTTGGCTTCAACTTCAACACGCTCCGAAAGCTTAAAGTTTAGTTGGAAATTATAGATAGGAATCTCAAAATCTCGGGCATTATCCCAGGCAGGCCAATGGGCTACTTTTAATACAGCACGAAAGCGTAACTTCATCTATTTCTCCCCCCTTAGTGTCTTGAGTCGGTAAGTCCATTAGGAACTTAGACTTCCAAGACACCAGGTTCTTCATCCAAGATGCGCTGTAACGACTTTGGATCAATCTTGAGCGTGCCGTATGTTTGGAGGACAACGCTTGTAGTCCGCTTGCGCTCATTAGCGGCCGCCATCTTGGCTGTCATTAAAGCTTCTGCATCTAGCATTGTACTTACTTTCTTGCGCTTCGAACGATTCACTCTCTTCATAGCTTTCAGTATAGGGCATCACGTGAGAAAGTCAAGCACTTGATCTAGCTCGCTAAAATTAATAGTAATAAGCTAGACAAATCCTGGGTTACATAATCCGGTTTGGGTTCAAGGTTCTCCGAAGGTACCCCACTGCGGTTCACCCACGCCATCATCATTCCCGCGCCCTTGGCCCCAACGACGTCATAGACCGGCGAGTCCCCAACATAGAGCGCTTCTTCTGCTGATACACCCGCACGCTCGAGCGCATAGCGAAAGATCTTTTGGTCCGGCTTGGCTACCCCCACCTCCCCAGAGATCACTATTGGGTCGAACTCGCGCTCCAGATCAAAAAGTTTTAGTTTATATCGCTGCAGGTCGCTCGGCCCGTTGCTGATTATCCCCAAGCGAAATCGTCCGCGCAACGCCGCCAGCACCTCCGGTACTTCTGGGAAGAGCTTCAGATGGCTCACCCACGTCCGATAGTACGCCTGACTCGCTTGAGTCGCAAGCTCTCTATCGTCTATCCCAAGCTTTCGCAAGATGCGATACGACCCCTCGCGCAACAGCTCCGCCCCGGAGTTGGGGGAATTGAGCCAGAGATCGTGCATCTCGGCTTTAACTTCCTCGGAAGCCCTGCGCCAGGCTTCTAACTCAAGCTGAGGGTAAGCCTGGGCCGCGACGCGAAAACTCGCCTCGACCGCCGGAGGCCGACAGCCTGACGTATCTAACAGCGTCTCATCGAGATCGAAGAAGATCGCTCTCAGTCTCAATGTCGGAAATGCCTCACCCCCGTCAGCACCATCGTGATCTTGTGCTTACGCGCCGTCGCAAATGCTTCATCATCGCGCACCGAGCCGCCCGGCTGAATGATCGCCGCGATCCCGTACTGCGCGGCGAGCTCTACCGTGTCTGGGAACGGGAAGAACCCATCGGAAGCGAGCACCGCGCCACGAGCTTTCTCGCCAGCTTGTGTAAGGGCGATCCGCGCCGAGCCAACTCGATTGGTCTGCCCCGCCCCAATCCCCAGCGTCGCTTCATCCTTAGCGACGACAATCGCATTGGACTTGACGTGCTTACAGACCGTAAAAGCAAAGATCAGATCGCGCCTCTCTGCCTCTGAGAGCGCGACATCATCGAGCACCTTCCAGCTACTCTCTTGGATAACGATAGCATCCGCATCTTGGACGAGCAGGTCCCCCGAGAGAAAACGTAGCGTCTCCTTGGGGAAGCGCAAATCTCTATAGCGCAAGAGCCGACGATCTTTCTTCTGTTGCAAGACGGGCATTGCGTCGGGCGCAAAATCGGGCGCCACGACGATCTCTAAGAAGATCTCATTGAGCTTCTCGGCGAGCTTTTTGTCCACGGCCTGATTGAGCGCGACAATCCCCCCAAACGCCGAGACGGGGTCACATTCGAGGGCACGCTCGTACGCCTCCAAGAGTGTCTTCCCGCGCGCGACCCCGCAGGGATTATTGTGCTTGATGATCACGCACGCTGGAGGAGCTAATTCGCTCAGCAGCGCCAGCGCCGACTCCGTGTCCAACCAATTGTTATAAGAAAGCTCCTTGCCCCATAGCACTTCGATCTGAGAAGAAAACCCTGGCGCAAGCGCGTTCCGATAGAGCGCCGCTCTCTGATGAGGGTTCTCCCCGTAGCGCAGCTCTTGGGCTTTCGTGTACGCTAAGAAAAGTCTCTCACCCTCACCCCCATCCCCTCTCCCCTCTGAGGGAGAGGGGAGAGAGGGGTGAGGGGTCAGAGCCCATCTCCGCTGCAACGTCTGATAGATCGCGATATCGAGCTCAGCGACCTTGGCAAACGCCTTCAGCGCCAAGCGTCGCTTCGTCATCTCTGAGACGTTCCCCCGGCGGAGCTCTTCCAAAACGCTCGAATAGTCTGACGGATCGGTCAGCACGATGACGTGCTGAAAATTTTTCGCAGCCGCGCGCACCAGTGACGGCCCGCCAACGTCTATCTCCTCGATGAGCTGCGCCTCTGCGAGATCGGGCTTCTTTGCGGCTTCCATGAACGGATAGAAGTTGACGCAGACCAAGTCTATCGTGTGGATGGCTTGGGCGGCCAGCTCGCTCTGGTGTTTAGAGTCATCTCTGAGGGCGAGAATCCCGCCGAATATTTTTGGGTGAAGGGTCTTGACACGCCCGCTCAAAATTTCAGGGAATCCCGTGATAGACTCGATGAGCGTGACGGGAATCTTGCGCTCGCTCAAGAACCTGGCCGTGCCACCGGTCGAGACGATCTCCCAGCCCAGCTCGACAAGACCACGGGCAAAGCTGTCCAGATTCGCTTTATCGCTGACGGAAAGTAACGCTCTAGGCTTCATAGGGATCACGGTTTAGCTTACTGCACATCGGCGCGCCTTGTCAAAGTGTGTACAATAAAGAGATGCGCGCGTTTGATGTTGTGGGATTTGGGGCGCTCAACCTCGATGAGCTCTATCGGGTCGAGCGATTGCTCAACGACGATGAGGGGGAAGTTTCGTTTGCTGGGGCTTATCCTGGGGGCTCGGCAGCAAATACTATTTATGCGTTAGCACAGCTTGGGCTGCGCACAGGCTTTCTCGGAGCCGTGGGCGATGATGATGCGGGAAGGATTCTCGTAGAGAGCTTTCGCAGCGTTGGAGTAGACACATCAGGGATCGTCATTAAGCCCAAGGCAAAGACGGGACGCGCTCTGGGGTTTATAGACGCCCAGGGTCGTCGCACCCTCTACAT
>DAIPXV010000086.1:0-6429 GCA_036783095.1 Candidatus Bipolaricaulota bacterium | reverse complement strand
ATACTGGCCTGCCATCCTCACTGGCAGCGGGCGTGGGACGAAGCGCGCCGAGAGATCGCGCGCGGCGAGTACGTCACGCTGAGGGAGCTGCGCGCCCGCGCGAAGGAGCGATAATTGTGGCAAGTCCGTCTGGCGCGGCGGGCAGAGCACCAGTTCCAGAGCCTCGACCCGCCTCAGCAGCGCCGGATTCTCAAAGCCCTCGGTGAGTTGGAGCGCGATCCGCTGCCGCCCGGCAAACGGGTCAAGCGCCTGCAGACGCCCCGTGGCACGCTCTATCGCCTGCGAGTTGGCGAGTGGCGCATCATCTATGAGCTTTCTGGGAGCTTCATAGATGTGCTGGGCATCGTCTCGCGTGCGGAGCTGGAGCTCTTTCTCAAAAGCTTGTAGGGTCATTCTTCCCCATAAACAATCCGTGCTTTCCGTGGGTCCTTCCGTGCCTTCCGTGATTCGACAGAAAGCCCCCCGCCCGGTGCCGCGGGCAGGGGCCGTCGAGCCTTAGGGTCTTATGCCGATCCGTCCTATGGCGCGGCGGGGCGCAGGGCCGGGCGGCGGCGATAGATCATATACCCCATGCCGCCGGCCAAGAGCACCGCCAGCACAATCAAGTTATACCAGCTGCGGCAGGCGTCCCTGTGATCGCGCTAGGCTGTTGTTGAGTGCCAGGCCAATCAACTGGATTCGGTGCCAAGTTGATCAGCCCAGCTCTTACTACAGCGATCTCGATCTTGTTTAGCCCCAGATCTTTAAGAGCTTGCCCATTGGGATCCAGCTTTTTATCTTTTACCTTACAAGTACCTACTGAGGCGTCGAACACCCAGCGTGCTGTATCTTTAGCAGCAATTACAAGCACAACTGGGTTTAGTGAAACCTTGATCGCGTTGTTCTGTGTATCGCAGGTTACGTTGACAACCTTTGGTTGAGGTTGCTGTTGCGCCAGCGCTGGCACTGCTACCAGCGCCACCGCCAACCCGATGACCGCTAAGAGTTTGATCGTGCGCACGTGAACCTACCTCCTTTTCTCTCGCGAGAGAATGCTTTGGGTTTTTGAAGCTTGGCCTCTACGACCCCCTGAGAACCTCCCAGCAACCACCTCCTCTCTAGGGTGAATTATAAGGCCTCTGCGACAAAAAATAAGTCTAATTGGGAACAAATGTCTAAAAGGGAACAACTCGAGGGAAATGCTACAATCCTTCGAGGCTTCGCTGTTGTAAGGCCCCCTCGTCACGGACCCAAAAACCCTCGGGGCCGCAGACCAGCCACCTCTTGTGCTCGAACTCCCGCCGCGCCTCCCATAGCCGCGCCCGCGTCGCCCCGATCAGCTGGGCCTGCTGCTCCTGCGTCAGAGCGATGGGGACGAAGATCTCCTGGGTCTGCTCATCGCGCTCCCCAAAGCGCTGCGCCAAGTCTACCAGCTGCCACGCCAGCCGCGCCCGCACGCTCCCCCGCGCCAAGAGCAGCTGCCACTCGTGCAGCCTCCGCAAGCGCTCTTGCTCATGGCTTACAAATCGCTCCTCAACGATGGGGTTGCGTAGCAGCTCCAGCCACTGCGCTCGATGGAGCGAGTACCCTCGAACCTCCCCCAAGGCCCATGCCTGGCACTCCCTCGCAGCGCACTTCCAGCCCTCCCATACATCCCCTGGGCCGAGAATCTCTAAGCAGCTCCTCTTTGGTTCAGGTCCCCACAAGCACCCCAGCAGCCCACGACAGATCAAAAAAATACTATCTTTCGGGGCGATTCGCTCCCCACGGTGATAAACTTGGCACAGGGGAAGCTTCTGTGGAGAAACTCCCTCAAGCACGCAACCCCTCTGGCATGCTGAGGCCGGCGATGGATGTTCCATGCCCATCCTTCCCCGCCAAGCTCATTATATTCATCTGCGTTCGTATTCTGACAGTTTTCCTTGCGAATGCGCGGAAAGATCGCGCATCTTGGGCCAGGGTAGGGGCTTGACAGCTTGCCCGTATAGGAAGAAAGTCATACAATAGGGCGATGAGCCAGCTCTTCAGCGCGAAGCCGCAGCGCCCACCCCTAGCCGAACGGATGCGCCCCCGCAGCTTAGAAGAGTTCGTGGGCCAGGAAGACGTAGTCGGCCCAGATAAACCCCTCAGAAAGATGATCGAGCAGAACGAGATTCGTTCTTTGGTCCTATGGGGCCCGCCGGGGACGGGGAAAACTACTTTGGGCTGGATCATCGCCCGCTCGTGCGGCGCAGACTTTTTGGCTTTTAGCGCCACGCGCTCTTCAATCAAAGAGATTCAGAGCGCGATGGAGCGCTCCAAGAGAAAATTCTTGAGCTATAAGACGCGCGACGTGATCTTCGTGGACGAGCTTCACCGATTCAATAAAGCGCAGCAAGCCGTCTTCCTGCCCTACGTCGAAGAGGGCTCGATTATCTTAATCGGGGCTACTACTGAAAATCCGTCGTTTGAGATCATTGCGCCGTTGCTCTCGCGCTCGCAGGTCTTCGTGCTGCAGCCCCTCAGCCCAGAGCACATAAAAAAGATTCTCAGAAGGGCTTTGACTGATCGCGCGCGCGGTTTGGGATCGCGCAACCTCACGATGACCCCCGAGGCTGAAGAGTTTATCGCCCAGTATTGCGATGGCGACGCCCGACGGGCCCTCAATCTCTTGGAGCTTGCCGCTGAGACGACGAAAGATCTTATTGACATAAAGACCGTCCAAGAGATAGCCCAGCGCAAGCTCCCCCTCTACGACAAAGCCGGGGAAGAGCACTATAATCTGATCAGCGCGCTGCACAAGAGCGTGCGAAATTCTGACCCCGACGCGGCGTTGTATTGGCTGGCGCGGATGCTCGCTGGGGGTGAGGACCCGCTCTATATCGCAAGAAGATTGATTCGTATGGCCGTTGAAGACATCGGGCTGGCCGATCCGCACGCTCTCTCTGTGGCTGTGGCCGCGAAGGATGCTTATGATTTCTTGGGCTCGCCGGAGGGGGAGCTGGCGCTCGCCGAAGCTGTCATTTATTTGGCTACAGCGCCCAAGAGCAACTCGGTGTATAAGGCGTTTGGCGAAGTCCACAAAGCGGTGGAGACGACGCGCAACGAGCCCGTCCCGCTGCACTTGAGAAACCCGGTCACAGAATTGATGAGAGAAGTTGGCTACGGGAGGGGCTATCAGTACGCGCATAGCCTCTCCGAAGGGGTCGCGCCGATGGAGTGTCTGCCCCAGAGTCTTCAGGGCAAGAGGTTCTATCACCCCAAAGATGCGGGCTACGAGAGCGAGATCAAAAAGCGCCTGGAGCGTTGGAGAGCGCTGAAGGCAAAACTGTTAGAATCACGGAGAGCACCGAAGGGGACGGAAAGCGCGGAATAGAAAATTTTAGGAGGGGCTATGCTGGCGACGTTCTCGATTGTGGCGTGTGATGTGAAAGCCAGGGAGTGGGGCGTGGCGGTGCAGTCGAAGTTCTTAGCGGTAGGGGCCATTGTGCCCTGGGCGGAAGCCAACGTCGGCGCGATCGCCACCCAAGCGTATGCCAACACGAGCTATGGCCCGCGCGGCCTCGCGATGCTTAGGCTGGGCTTCTCTGCCGAAGAGACGCTGCAGAAGCTCTTAGAGACTGACGAGGGGCGCGAGCATCGCCAAGTTGGGATCGTAGACGCTCAGGGGCGGGCGGCAGCGTTTACGGGCGAAGAGTGCTATCCGTGGGCCGGGCATATCGTCGGGAAGAATTTTGCGGTGCAGGGCAATATCTTGGTGAGCCGCAAGACCGTCGAAGCGATGGCTCAGGCGTTCGAGCGAACGCGCGGCCCGCTGTGGAAGAAGCTTTTAGAAGCGCTGCGCGCGGGGCAGCGAGCAGGGGGTGACCGGCGCGGCCAGCAGTCGGCGGCCCTTATCGTAGTCAAAGAGAAGGGCGGCTACGGGGAATTCACTGATAGAATGATTGATTTGCGCGTGGACGATCATCCGCAGCCCATCGAGGAGCTGGCGCGACTGTTGGATCTGCATGAGCTCTACTTCGGGCCCACGAAGAGAAGGGTGAAGCTCAGCGCGGCTACGCTCCAGCGTGTGCAAACGATGCTCAAAGCGTTGGGATACTACCAAGGGGAGCCTCACGGCAAGCTGGACGGGGCGACGCGCCAGGCGCTCGTAGACTTTCACAATACGGAGAACTTAGAGATGCGCCTGCAGAAGGACTCTCAGTGCCTAGACGCGCGAGTCCTGCGCTTCTTGGAGGAGAGATACAAACTTCAGGGTCGGTAATTCCCTTACTCCCGTGGCTCTAGGACGAGGCGTATCCCATCGAGGATCTGACGCACCCGTTGGGCGGATAGTCTCCCAATCTGTTCGCCAAGTTGAGACTTGTCAACTGTCAAGATCTGCGAGACGTTGACGACACTGCGCTTGGGCAAGTTCGCTTCACCCGGATTGAGTAAGACATTCCCTGGGGCTTGAGCGCGCTTGAGATTGGACGTCAAGGCGCAGACGACGACGGTGTGGATGCGGCTGCGATTGAAGAGATCGTTTTGGATGACGACACAAGGATGTCGGTAGCCTGGAGCAGATCCTGTGGGTGTACCAAGATCAACCCAATAGATGTCCCCTTGTCGGATCACCACTCGTCATTCACCAAGCGTCGGTATGAGTGCCGTGCCGCGCGCAGCAAGGCCTCTTCTTCAGGGTCTGGCGCGTCATCATAGGCGGCATTGAGCTGCTCTAGTAACTGTTGGTTCTGATGGCGGCGGAGAAATTCTTCTAACGCTAACGCGAAGAGCCGGCTGCGCGAGACTTTCATCTTCTTTGCCAGCGCCTCTGCTTCCTTGAAGAGTGAGTCCTCAAGTGATATAGCAGTCTTTACGGTCGCCATAGAATCACACCATCGTTCATACCAAAAGTATAGCGCGGTGCGGGTCATATTGCAAGGGATGTGGGTTCTTTTGGGCTTCCATTCTGAAAACTTGACAAACTCGGCCCCCTCTGCTATAATACAGTTAGCAGACTAGAGTCGAGTCTGCTAATTCTGAGGAAAGACGGAATAGCAGAGCAAAGGAGGTGGGTACCATGACCAGACTGCCGGAACTCTGGAGGGAACCGTTTGCCATCTCGACCCGCTTGAGCCGCTTGATGGATGAGCTCTTTGCCGACTTCGACCGCAGCCTCTTCTTCGACTGGACGCCCTTCGAGACCTTCGGGCGCACCGATATCTACGAGAAAGACGGAAAACTCGTCTACGAGACGGAGCTGCCCGGGGTCAAGAAGGACGATATCGAGATCAAGGTCGAGGACGGCCGGCTCGTCATCAGCGGCGAGGTCAAGCGCGATGAGCGCATCGAGCGGGAGAACTACTTCCGCATCGGCCGTCACTACGGGAAGTTCCAGCGGTGCTTCCCGCTCCCCGAGCAGGCCGACGATCCCAAGAAGATCAAGGCCAGCTTCGAGGACGGGATCTTGCGGGTGACGGTCCCGCTGCGGGAGTCGCTCAAGAAGAAGGAGAAGACCATCGAGATCAAGGTCGAGTAAGGCGCTTCGCGTTGGGTTCGCGCAGCCCGATCTGGCAACAGATCGGGCTGCTATTTTTTAAAACATCTCCCAAGGGATCGGCTCGGTGAAATCGGGCAAGCCTTCTGCTGTGAGTGGGACCTCAGCCCGCTCGATGGGGACGACCGGATACCCTGAGCCAAATCTATAGATATATGTGTACGGTGCCCCATCTTTGTAATGCAAGAAGACTTGGGCCATCAGCTTGGCTTTCTCTAACAGAAGAGTCTTGCCCACGCTCTCTTTGCGGCTGATCCCCAGATCGAAGAGCTCTTTAGTGTTGAGGATATATGCCGAGAACGTCACGGCGAAGTCCTCGTATTCGTTGGTCATGGCGTAGGTGGGCGGGCCGCCGAAGGGCTCGCGAACATAGTTAACCATATCTGAGCCGGAGTTTTTGTGCAGCGAGGCCCACTCGCGCTTCAGCGAAGCCCCAAGCTTAATGATGTGCACGAAGTGCCCCAGCTCGTGATAGAAAACCCCGGTGAAGCGCCGCCCCGGCGTCATGCGGTACATCTCTAAGATGCGCTCAGCCGAGAGAAAGCGTCCTTCGACTTCGTTGGAGGGGGGCAGAAAGAGAATCTTTCGCAGCCCGTCTGTAAGATTAGTCTCTAAAGATCGCAGAGCCCGCCACATCTGATCGCAGTGATAGTCTTCGATCTCGCCCGCTTCTTCTTCGTAGAAGATGCGAATCCCAAGCTCCGCGGCGATCTCAACGCAGAAGAGCTTGGGGAAAGTAATATAGAGCTCAGCAGTGAGCGCCGTGTTGTTAGAGTGCAGGAGCACGACGCGCCAGGGGTGATTGATGCTCTTTTCGTCGGCTTCAGCGAGCAGCTCGAACGAGCTTGCGCCCATCGTTGCGGCGACGGGCTCGTTCTGATTGGGCGTATAGAGCTGGGCCGAGGCCCATAATTCTAATGGTCGCAGCTCAA
>DAIPXV010000085.1:0-6510 GCA_036783095.1 Candidatus Bipolaricaulota bacterium | reverse complement strand
CGTCCTCGAGAGGGCTTTCGTGATAAAGATCGTTGATCTCTTCAGCCCGAAAGAGTTTCTCGACCGTCGTGGGGATAAAGATGATCCGGCGCCACCGCCGGCTCGGAATTGGTTTGGGCAATCGCTCAAGATCGCCGATCTTCAGACGGTAATACTCATCATGTGCTCGCGGATGATCGCGCTCGTGGGGGAGCAGCTCGATGCGCTTTACTCGGTCTACGTCGCGCACTTCGGCGTGATAGTTGACGGCCCACTTCTCCGGCCCGAAGACTTTCGTTTGATAGAACGCGAGCCGCTCTAACCGGGTGAAATCTACGCGCGGCGGCGCGCTGCGCACCGGGATTCTGTACCAGTGCTCGTGTTGAGCACGCGCGAAATCAGCTTTATTGTTCATAATAGCGACCAGCGCTGAGACCGGAGCATAGGCGGTTCCGAGAGACATAGTCCTCATCCTCTATTTCATCTACGTTTAAGATGTTCCGTGCTAGCTCATCCACATCTGCTTTGTTTGGGTCGAGGATCTCCGCTCCCTCGGCAATGAGCTTCTCCGTCCCCGGACTGCCCGGCACGGCCAAGACCCGACGTTTCAGCTTGAGCGCGTGTCGGGCCGTGTCGAGGCTCCCGCTGGGATCGCCTGCCTCGATCACAATGACAGCGTGCGCAAGCGCCGCGATCAACCGGTCGCGCATCATCAAGAATGCCCCACAAGGGCCAGCATTGGGCTCTAGCTCCGAGAGCAACGCCCCGCGAGCTATAATGCGATCTACCAACGCTCGGTTTCTCTTGGGATAGATGTGACGCAGCCCGCAGCCCAGCACCGCGATCGTCCTCCCATCGCGCGCGTCAAGTGCTCCGCCGTGCGCCCACGAATCTACCCCATGCGCCAGGCCGCTCACGATCGTGATCCCCCACTCGGCTAAAGTTTTTGCGAGCTCGTGCGTCCAGGCCATCTTCGCATCACCGGAGCCGGGATCGGCCAGGCGGCTGCCCACGATCGCTACTGCCCACTGATCGCGAGTTTCAATTGAACCACGCAGATAGAGCACTGGTGGGGCATCACGAAGATCTCTCAGCAATATGGGGTATTCAGCATCGTCCGGCGTTAAGACGGCGATCCCCTCGCGGCGAAGACTTTCTAGCTCTTGAGCGACTTCATCGAGAGAGATTGTGTGCAGGGCGACGAATCTCTCTTTAGGAAGCCCGCTGAGCGATGCTAACAGATTAGCATCGGCTTTCCAGATGGCTTCGGCGCTGCCGAGCTGCTCGGCAAGCTGACGAACCTGAGCTCGGCTAAGCCCATCCGTTCTACTGAGGGCTACCCAATGCAGTGCACTCATGATACTGTGTGCGTGCCAACGCTACGACCTTCACGGAACGCGCCCCAGCGCGCTTGAGCGCGCGCGTCACTTCTTTCAGGGTTTCGCCGGAGTCGTAGAGATCGTCTAAGACTAATAGCGATTTCCCACGAACGTTGCCTTGGGCAGCGAATGCGCCCGCGACGTTGGCGCGCTTCTGCGCGCGGGTGCGCATGTCTTTCTGACGAGCTGTCGCGTGGGTCTTGCGCAAAGCTCCATTGAGGAATGGAACTCCTAAGCGTCGCGCCAGTATTTGCCCCACTAGGCTCACAGGATCATATAAACGCGCTGTTGAAGGTGGCACAGGCACAATCGCGTCTATTGCCTTCAGACCGGGGTGCTGCTCCATGAGGGCGAGAATGTGATCTACTAAACGATCTGCCAGATCAATCCGCCCACGATATTTATACTTAAGAATGAGCCGCCCTATCTCAGTGTGCTGCCATGTAGACGCGGCATGATGACTATAAACATCTAAAGCCCACCCCTCTTCCCACAGGCCAAGCAACCGTTGGGGGCCAGATGGAATGCGATCATCAGAAGACGGAGATAATAAAGAAAAGAGTCGCTGACAAATAGAACAAAGGCTCGCTCTCAGCACACTGCAAGATCGCTCTATCATCCGCTTGAGGCCCATAGTACTCCTTGCCGTAGGCCGGGCCTCAAGCAACGCTTTATTTTAGCCCTCTGGCGGGGAAGTTGTCAAGCTCAGCCCTTGCGCTTCCCTTGAGAGCGCTTCAGCCTCTTCGTGCGACGCCGCGCACTCTTGCGCATACTCTCACCAACTACTTAACTATACCCTTCGAACGTCTACTTGTCAACGATGTCAGAGTCCCCGCCGAAGGTGCGCAATGTCCATGTCTGAAAGTTTTAGATAACACTTGACTACCTGACTTCTGCTATCTCGCCCTCGTACCCGGAAATCTATAATGCTCATGAGAGCTCTATGAAAGGGGGCTTTGTCATGAAGAACAGATTGATCGCAGCAATCTGGATGCTCAGTCTCTTAGCCGTAGCTCCAGCGACGTGGGCAACAGCCCGCATCACCGTGATAGGGGATGAGAACGCGCGGTTTGGAGACGTCCTCATTGGACAATCTGTCGAGCGGACTTTCAGCGTGCGTAACGATGGCTCAGAAGAGCTCACCGTCACGATTCATGAACCTACTCCAGAAGATTTCGTCCTGGTTGGGGGCAGGGTCTCGTTCACGCTCAAGCCTGGAGCAACGTATGCCTTCGCCGTGCGGTGTGTCCCAAGAAATGTAGGAGTTATTCGAGGGACTGTGGACATAACTTACAATGACAATACTCGAACCCTGAACTTGCTCTGCAACGGGATTGGCCCATTGTTCACATTTGTGACGGGCGAGACGCTTAACTTTGGTGAGGTCGAGGTCGGGAGAACTGTCGAAAGAGACGTTGTTATTCGCAACGGTGGGACAGAGAACCTCAAGGGCACGGTCAGCGCCTTGCCCGCGCCGTTTGCATTGTCCCGTGGTGAAGACCCTTTTGACATCGCTCCTGGAAGGACCCACACCATCACAGCGCGCTGCACCCCACCAAACCGAGGAACCTTCAGGACTACTCTCGAGATCAGCGGCATCAACACCCCATCTGAGCCAAATAGAGCTGTTATGCTCATCTGTACAGGGATCGGCCCGGAGATCACCATCGTCCAGGGATCAACGATCGACACCGGGCCAGGCCCAGGACCCCATCTGACTCTAGATTTTGGCAACGTTGTGGTCAACCAAGCAGTCGATCGCTCTTTTGAGATTCGGAACCATGGTGAGAAAGATCTCACAGGTACGGTCAATGCTCCGTCCTCGCCCTTCTCGATCGTCAGCGGCGGTGGCAGCTTCAATCTCAGACCTGGTGAGACGCGCTCCGTCACGGTGCGCTGCCAACTGCGTACTCAAGGCGGCGCGGTAGGCACGCTCACTATAAGCGGGATCAACGATACAGATGAACCAACGAAGACAATTACGCTCGTCTGTGGCAGAGCCATACCCGACATTGAAGTAAACCCGCTGCGCATAGATTTCGGCAATCAATTTCAAGGGACATCTTCCACCCAGAGAATCACTATCACTAACGTTGGAACAGCGCCTCTCAAGCTGATCCAAATAGCTATTAGGCCAAACCCTGGGGGAGTCTTTAGCCTCACTGCACCCTCAGAGTGCCGGCGATTCTCCTGCACGCTCATGCCTGGTCAAAGCATTCAATTTGAGGTGCAGGCAACACCACGAAGCAATCAAGTCGGGATCATCACGGCGACGCTGCGCATCGTCAGCGACGATCCCGATGAACGTCTGATAGATATACCCTTGCAAGTAAACAGCGTGCCGCCTACGAGTTCTCTCACTATTATGGGGCTCGAGATCCGGCAAGCGAAGAACGCTCTGGAGTTTCAGGCTATGGGCAGCGGGATCGCCGCTATCAATGTGGTGCTCTACGATCTGCGCGGACGCAAAGTCGCTGAAGCTTCGTCGAAGAGCAACCACCTGCGCCTCGAAGCGCTCGATAATCGAGGAAGGCCCCTCGCCAACGGCGTCTACTTTTATGTCGTCACCTACACGGGAGCAGATGGCTCCGTAGCCGTTGCTCAAATGAAGAAGCTCGTGCTCTTACGCTAATACTGAAATGAGGCGTACAAGGATCATTGACTGAGACGCTCTAGAAGATTGGCAAATGCTTTCAGTTCAGTGCTCACGCGCCCAAACACCGGTCGAAGGCGGCGTATGCGCCTTGCAAGGACCCGATATTATTCGCTCACAGGTCTAGCCCCTCTTGCTCAATCACGGCTCTCAGCTCGGGACGACAAGCTGCCATGTCTACGAGATTGATCTCAATCTCAGGATCTAGCTCCATCAACGCAAGAACCGCTCGGAAAGTTCTATCAGGGCGGAGCCCCCAGGCTGCAAGGTCCACATCAGATCAGAGGGAGAATCCCTCATAGCGAGCGAGTGACCCAAATAAGACCACACGAGTGGCACCAAAATGCTCCTTGAGGTTGTGACAACTTCTCCTATGTCGGCACCGTAAAATGGAAGCACGCCCCGCCTTGGGGGGCGTTCTCCGCCCAGATCCTGCCCCCGTGCGCTTCAATCAATGCTTTCGCAATCGAGAGCCCTAGCCCCGTGCCCCCACTCGACCGCGCGCGGGACTTGTCCCCACGATAGAATCGCTCAAAGATATGGGGCAGATCTTCAGGAGCGATCCCTGGCCCACCATCGCGCACGCTCACGTGAACGGCGCCGTCTTCTCTGTATGCCGACAGGGCGATCCTTCCCCCTGGCGGCGTATACCGACAAGCATTATCTAAGAGATTCAACAACACTTGCTCGATGCGCTGCGGGTCCACGGCTACCGTCGGCAGATCGTCAGCGATCTGGGCTTCCAGAGCGATCTGCTTCTCCTCGAGGGTGGGGTGAATGTGTGCAATGACTTTCTGCAAAATCTCGCGGAACTGGGTTGGAACACGCACGATTTGGAGTTCCCCAGCATCGGCTAATGCTAGAAGCTGCAGATCGCGCACCAGACGCCCCAACAAAAGATTCTGTTCGTAGATCGTCTGGAGCTGCTCTGGGGTCGGCGGCACAACGTTGTCCAAAAGCAATTCTAAGTGACTTTGTTGGATCATCAACGGGTTGCGCAGCTCATGAGCGATATCTAAGATCAGTTGACGGCGTAGTTCTTCAGAGCGCTGGAGGCTCTCGGCCATCTGATTGAACGTCTGGCCCAGACGGCCTAGCTCATCGCTGCTTGTGATGTGCACGCGCGGCTCAAGCTTCCCTTGGGAGATTTGCTCTACGGCGACGCGCAGCTCTTCTAAAGGACGCGCCAAGCGCCGCACGAAGAGTATCCCCAGCCCCAACGCGATGATCAGCGCTATTGCGCCCGCGAGCAGAATAGAGTCGCGCACTGATTGAGAGAACGCTTGCTCCAGGGGGTTGAACGTTCCTGCAGGGATGGCCATGATGAGCGTCCCGACGCGCTCACCCCGGACGCGAATGGGCACGCCCGCGGACAACTCGCGCTCGGAGAGCTTGCGCCCCAGGAGCCTTGGGTCGCTGCTGATGAAGACCAGTCCCGTCGCGTCGGCGATGATGAGCGGTTGTTCGAGCGGAGGCAGCTCTTGGAGCTGGGGATTGAGCAGCTCGCTCAAGCCCTCCCAGCTCCCAAAGCGATAGTAATAGCTCGTCAAGAAGCGTTGGAGCGGGCGGGCCTGAAGGGTTGCCGCGCGCGCTCGATATGTCCTAAAGCGCTCTTGGATGGACCAATCCGCGAACGCATAGACGATCACGATCGCGCAGATCGTCGCGATGGCGAAGGCTCCAATCAGCTGATACGCAAAGGGGATGCGCTGCCAGAGAGTTTTCATAGTTTCACGTCACGAAAGCGATACCCGATTCCGTAGACCGTCTGGATATACTCGGGCTCTTGGGGGTTGCGCTCGATCTTCTTGCGCAGATTCTTGATATGGGAATCTATGACGCGCTCTGAGGTTTCAAACGTTGAGCCGCGGATAGCATCGAGCAGTTGAACTCTTGTGAAGACACGATTGGGGTGCTGTGCCATGAACGCCAGCAGCGCAAACTCGCTTGCGGTCAGCTCGACCTTCCTCTCTCTGACGAAGACTTCGTGCTGCTCCAGATCGATGCGGAGGTCTCCAGCTCGGATCACAGTTTGGTGTTTCTTTCCGGCGCGGCGCAATATCGCGTGGATGCGCGCGACAAGCTCTCTCAAGCTGAAGGGTTTCTCTAAGTAGTCATCAGCACCCAACTCTAACCCCTGGACGCGCGCGGGCTCGCCCACCCGCGCTGTGAGCATAATGATGGGCACGTCGGAGTTTTGCCGAATTTTGTGACAGACCGTCCAGCCGTCAATCTTTGGGAGCATGAGATCGAGCACGATGAGATCGGGCTGCTGGCGCGCGAACGCTTCGAGGGCTGCCTGGCCGTCGAGCGCGATCTCGACAGAGAACCCCGCGTTACGCAAGTAGAGCGCGATCGCCTGCGCGAGCTTCTCTTCGTCTTCAACGACCAGAATAGATGCATGCACGGTGTTATTATACTCACTTGCGAGGAGGTCGGGGAGCCTGCGCGACACCCTCACCCCCATCCCCTCTCCCCTCAGAGGGAGAGGGGGGAGGG
>DAIPXV010000084.1:0-6540 GCA_036783095.1 Candidatus Bipolaricaulota bacterium | reverse complement strand
GGCTCCACCAGGAAGTACCCGACCATCTCAAGGTGCAGCGCCGAGCAGAACTCCGTGCAGTAGAACGTGAAGACGCCGCTCTGGTCGGCATCGAACTCGACTGTGCCCGTCTCGCCCGGCTCCAAGCTCATGTGGATGTTATACCCGCCCAACGCAAAAGCGTGGGAGGCGTCGCGTGCCCGCTCGATGTTCGTAATGTGCCAGATCACGTGATCGCCCTTCTTCACCGTGATATGCTCCGGGTAGAAGTGGCTTCTGACGGCAGTCATCCAAATCTCCACGATTCTTCTACCATTTTCGTAGCGGACTTCGACGCGCTCGCGCCCCGGCTCGGCGGCGTTGGGATCCTTGGCCATCTTCACAGCGTTCCAGCCGACTTCAGGATAGACCGTGAAGGGCTTGAGCTTATCAGCTTTGATCATCTGGGCGTAGTGGGGCTCCCCCAAGCCGATGGGCATATCGTAGAGCAATTGCATCTTGTCGCCGCTGATGTCTACTAACTGAAAGTTCTGAGGATGCAACGGGCCCACGGGAGCGAAGCGATCCACGGACCATTTGTTAAGAGCGACAACGTACTTGCCGTCGGGGGAGACCGTGTCTCCTTCGGCGGCAGCGATGTGCCCGATATTATAGTGCACGGGAAGCTTCTCCACGAGCTTCCAGGGCTCCTTCCCGTCTGTGCGATACGGCCCGCCCAAAGACCACTTGGCAACGGCGCTGTCGAGGAACATCGAAGTATAGCCAAAGCCCTTGTCGTCGAAGACCGTGTGCAACGGACCTAAGCCCAGCTCGACTTGAGCTTCGATGACGTCTTCAAACTTTAAGATGGGCACACCATACGGGTCGCGCTCGCTCGCTCCGGCAGCGATCGCCTTCTGAATCTTCTCGAACGAGTAGACGTTGACGTGGGGATCGAGCTTGCCTCCAACGACAATATATTCTCCCCCAGGGGTGACGTCTACGCCGTGAGGGCTCTTGGGTTCAGGAGCGAAGAAGAGCACCCCTTCCTGGGCTGCCGTGGTCAGACGGATGACGCGCATCCCGTTGATCGTCTCGTACTGGCCGTTCTTGAGGAGCTCTTCGGCTCTCTTCCAATTGACAATGTGCAAGAAGTCCGTCTCGTTTTTGGCGGTGCCGGCCTCAAAGGGCGGGTTGCCCTTCTCGATGCCGCCCGTGGCCATCTCGGTATTAAAAGAGTTACAGAAGATCCAGCCCTCAGAAACTTTCTTGCCGGAGTCGCACAGGTCTTGCCAGTAGGGGGGCAACTCGATCTGGAAAGAGCGCGCGGGATCCACGCGCCCCGCAGCGCGATCAAACGCCCAGAACGTAATCACCCCTCGATACTTCTCTTTGTACTCATCGAGCGACGCATACTCCCAGCCCAAGGGGACGGCGTACTGCGGGCCCTCGATGACGTACTCGGTGTTGGGGGTGACAAACCCGCCGCCGTGATCGCTGATCGCGTTGGGATTCTTTAAGATCTGCTTGGTCTCAAAATCTCTCAAATCAATGACGGCAAGCCGCGCATTGGCCTTGTCGTTAATAAACAGAAACTGCCCGTCGTAGTCGCCGTTGGTCTCAGAAAGAGCCGGGTGATGGGTATCTCCCCAGAGGATGGGCTTGCCGTTGGCCGAGCCGTTAGCAAGAACTTCCATTACTTCCTTCTCGCCGTAGCCGTAGCCCTGCCACGGTTCGGGCGTGAAGACCGCGATCACTTTGAGCAATCTCATTGACGGGATGCCGATGACGAGCACCTGGCCGGAGTGTCCTCCCGACGAAAAGAGAATATACTCGTCGAGCTTGCCCGATGGAACGTAAGTCTTGAGGGCAGCCGTGATGTCATCGGGTGTAAGCCCGCGCGCCCGCGCGATCTGCATCGCTTCTGCGGGCAGCCCTGCTTGAGGAGTTTGAGCTGTCTTAGGAGCTTCTTGGGAAGGTCCCCCACACCCCACCACAAAGAGAACGATACTGACAAACAGCACCGCTAGGCTTCTGCTGGACATTGCGCATCTCCTCCCTCTGTGAGTTTTTGAGAGATCATAAGTCACCGTGAGTGATGGATTTGGACGGCCTGAGCTAGATCCGCTAGGGTCGTCCCACGCAGATAGTCTTTGATCTGATCGCGCACCGGCTTCCATCGAGAGTGATGGGGACAGGGATTGCGATCGTTGCACTGGGGCAGACCGATCACACAACGATCCAGCGCCGCCGTGCCATCAATCGCTTGGACGATCTCATAGAGCGTGATCTTTGCAGCTGGGCGAGCGAGCGCGAATCCCCCATGCGGCCCGCGCATCGAGGTGAGAATTCTCGCCCGCACGAGAGTCTGAAAGACCTTTCCCAGAAAGTGCTGAGGGATCGCCTCGCGTTCGGCCAGCTCTTGCACCGGGCTGGGCTTGGGCTGCCCAAACTTCATCTCATTGAGCGCGAGTTGCGTCAGCGCTCGAATCGCATACTCCGCCGCACTGGAGTAGAGCATCTTTGTGCCCCGTATTTAAGATATTCAGACCTTGATATCTGAATTATAGCCGAGAGAAAAGCTTTTGTCAAGTCTCGGCTGCGAACTATTTCTTTATGAGCTGAATCTGGAAGAGCTTGGGCCAGTACTTGCCCGTTACAAAGAGCCGGTCGCCCTCGGCGTCGTAGGCAATCCCGTTGAGCACGTCCACCTGCGCATGACGGTCTTCGGGAGCCAGCAGCACGCTCAGGTCAATCCAGCCCACGACGCGCCCGTCGTCAGGGCGAATGATCGCGATGCGATCGGTCTGCCAGACGTTGGCGTAGATCAGCCCGCGAATATATTCGAGTTCGTTGAGCCGCACCACCGGGCCCTTGTCGTCGTGCACCTCGATGCGCCCGATCTCTTGGAAAGTCTCCGGGTCCCAGACAAAGAGTGTCGCTGACCCGTCGCTCATAATAAGACGAGTTCCGTCGTGGGTGATCCCCCAACCCTCCGTCGGGTACGAGAACTCTTTTAAGAGCGTGAACGTCTCGCGATCGTAGACGAAGCCCTTGCGATGCTGCCACGTGAGCTGGATGATCTTATCTTGCCAAAGTACGATCCCCTCACCAAAGATGTCGCTGGGCAACCTATGGGTCTGCAAGACTTGTCCTGTCTTCAAGTCCACTTTGCGCAGCGACGACTCCCCCCACATCCCCGTCCCTTCGTAGAGAATATCGTCTTTGTAATAGACTAACCCCTGGGTGAACGCCTGGGGGTCATGTGGATAAGTTTTCAGAATCTTATAGCCGTAGATGGGGATCTCTTCAGAGACTGTGACGACGCCGACGGCGCCTGACTCTGTCGGCTTGGGCCCATAAGCCGTGTAGAAGAGCACCACGCCCACAAGCGCAAGCAAGAGAATTCCGACCACCACAAAGATTCGGTTCATGCGCATCATCTCCTTGTGGCCCTCGCCCCCGGCCCCTCTCCCGTCTGTGATGACGGGAGAGGGGTGTAGGGGTGAGGGCCTGCACCCTTAGAATCCCCTCCCGACCGTATCCACGTGCACGATATTCTCACAAACGACCACTGAGCCTGTTGAAGCGACTTGGTGATCTATCCGCGTGCCATCGGAGCGCGTGACGGTGACTTTGGCGACGCGCCCTCCCTTAGGGATGTACGCGACGCAGCTGCCGCGCATCTCGCTCTTCCAGTCTGAAGGGGACTCAAACTTGATCTCGACAAATGGTCGCACCACAAGCTCATTGGGGATTTGCGGCTGGCTCTGCGCCGCTTGCCATACAAACTGTACTCCGAGCACCAACGCCAACAAGAACGCCACCGACCCGAAAACGAACGCAACCTCTCGCTTCATTGGTCATCTCCCCCTTGTGTGGGTATTGTACCCCAAAGCCAGCGGTAAAACCATAATGAGTTATCCCCATAGGTGCGCTCGTCGAAGGCCTTCAAAAGCCCGTATTCTTTCTGGATCTTTTCTTTCTTGAAGATCTCTGTGACGACAAGAGCTCCGGGGACCAGGATCGGATGCGCCGCAAGCTGAGCGAGCGTCTTATGCGCAAGATCCTTCCCATAGGGCGGTCCGATGAAGACGAGATCGAATCGTTCCCCCTGACGGTGAAAGATCTCAATGGCTTTGAGCGCATTAAGCTGATAGAGGCGCGCCTGGGCCGAGACCCCAAGATTCTCTATATTCTCTCGGATGATTTGGCACGCTTCTTCGGAGATCTCCACGAAGACGCTCTCGCGGGCGCCGCGCGAGAGCGCCTCTAAGCCGATACTTCCCGTGCCTGCAAAGAGATCCAAAAAGCGCGCATCTCTGACGGAGTCCCCGAGAATATCGAAGAGCGCCGCACGCACGGCCTCGCGCATGGGGCGCAAAAACTTCTTGATCTTGGGCGTTGGCTCCACCAGCGGGCGCCCCCCAAACCGCCCACCAATAATGCGCATAGCCCCAGCTTAGCGCGCTTTCACATTATTGACAACAGCTCGAAGCCAACGATGAGGGCTGGGCTAAGAACTCCCGTATGATCTGGCCGAATTTTTGGGGATGCTCGATGGGCGGCGCGTGGCCACACTTGTCAAAGAATACCAACTGAGCGTTAGGCAGATGCTTGTGAAACTGATACGCGACGCTTGGGGGCGTCACCTCATCTTGGGCACCCCAGACGAGCAGCGTCGGGACTCTCACTTTAGCCAGCTCATCATCCATACGATAATCGCGGGTCACTTTGGCCACGCGAATGAGAAAGCGCACATAGCGGCGATCTTGTAATTGTTGATAGATCTGTTCGATCAGCTCTTCACGAATATGGCGCTTATCAAAGAAGATTTTCTCTGCTTGTTCACGAATGAACTCTTTATTGGGTTTTGGCAGGGAGCCGTCGGAGAGATGGCGCTCGTAGAGCCCAGCGCTGCCAGCTAAAATAAGCTTTGTTACGCGATCAGGGTATTTGAGGCAGAAATCGAGGGCAACTTGGCCCCCTAGAGAGTTCCCACAGAGCGCGGCCTTCTCAACCCCCTTAAAATCTAAAAATTCTCGGACGAAATCTGTGAGCGGCTGCAGTGAGGTGATGGGCACTGAGCCATCGAGGGGGAACTGGGGAGCAAGGACGTGAAAGCCTTGAGCAAGGATCGGGATAACTTCAGCCCAGTTGGACGGCCCACCAAAGAGCCCATGCAGAAGTGTGACTGTCGGCCCCTGCCCCGCCTCAAGGTACTCAAAGGCCCCCGGCATGGCGCCTCCTTGCATTTTGCGTCCCTGTGGGTCTTTTTCTTGCGCTCGATTGTAGCATCCCTTGAGGGTCTTGTCAACCGGGGAGGAAGGAGGAGAGGGCTTGACCCATACGGATTCGAACCGCCTCCTTAGCGGTCTGGGGAAAAATCCCGCGGGGGTGCGGGCAAAACCCTGGACCGCCGGCAGGCCCTTGCGGGCCCGCTCTCGGATGCACCATGCGCGGGCCAAGCCCTCTGCTCAAGGAGGTGATGAGTGCACCGATATCGCCTTTATCATACCAAGGGAGGTCTGGCTCCTGACACACCGAGGGGGTGTCGAGAGAAAATCAAGCTTCTATTCAGTATAAATCGCATTTGCATAATCTTTTTCTCGAAACGATCTGGAGAATTTTATCTCTCTGTGTGATCGAGAGCCTTCCGAACGCGATAATCGAAATTCTGTCCTGATCCCACCTTCTTGGGATATAATAGTACTCACTCATAAGCAGCCAAGGAGGAGATCATGAAGAAGGTCTTCACCGTGACGTTGGCCCTCACACTTCTGGTAGCACTCATCGGGATTGCTCAAAAAACTGTGGATTCCGGAAAGTTCCTCTACCAGACCACCAGCAAGACGAGCGCCAAGACCGAGATCGCCGCTGAAGAGCTCTTTAAGATTGAGGAGCTCGATCCAAACAGACTCAAGATCACCTCGAACTTCGTCGCCAAATCCCAAGAGCTCCTCTCGCAGTTTGAGACCGACAAGCTCTTCAACGAGACGATCACGGTCAATAAAGACTGGAAGCTTCTGGAGTATTCTTTGCAATCGGAGACAGCCCGGGGACAGCTCAAAGTCTCTGTGACCGTCGAGGGCCAGATCGCTAAGATTCAGTTCTATTTCAAGAGCACCGACGGCAAGGAGCAGTCCCAAGCCCGCGAAGTCATCTTAGAAGACGAGTTCGTCACCACGGGGATCGCTGCAGGACAACTCATCGTCATTCAGAAGATCATCACCCTGAGAATGAAAGAGCAGAAGAGAACATTTCTCGCGTTAGATCCAACGAACATCGAGAAGCCCCTCATTGAGCTGACGGTAGAGCGCCTCAGCCCTGTCAAAATAAAAAGCGGCACTAAAGTCCTCGATGCTCAGCGCGCCAAGCTCACCCGAGCCGATGGCGAATTTTCGCTAGAAATCTTCTCCGCAAGCGATGGCACTCTCTGGGGATTTACGGGAGAGTCAGCCACGACGCGGCTTGTGGGCTATCGCTACGATCTCTTCCCGGAGGGGTTTGAGGTGCTCAAGTAGCTATGGGCGTGATCGTCTCGGCGCAGAACGTCAGCAAGATCTATCAGATGGATAAGGT
>DAIPXV010000083.1:0-6552 GCA_036783095.1 Candidatus Bipolaricaulota bacterium | reverse complement strand
CGCTTCCAAAGCGATTGAGGTTCGCTCTCTTGTTCGTGGGCGCGATGCGTCGTATAGCCGATGCGCTTGACGTGCTCGACGAGTTGCGCCCGATTCAACGCGCTCACACGGTAGCGCACGCGCAGGATGCCCGACGCGAAATTGACTCTCGCTTCGGTCACGCCGTGCAGGCGCGTGACGGCTTGCTCTAGCTCGTCGGCGCAGCTAACGCAGTGCATCCCCTCGATCTGAATGTCTTCGGTGCGTTCATCCATAAAT
Source organism: Candidatus Bipolaricaulota bacterium (assembly GCA_036783095.1). Classification (GTDB taxonomy): domain Bacteria; phylum Bipolaricaulota; class Bipolaricaulia; order RBG-16-55-9; family DRXL01; genus JANXCC01. Next base: position 6,294 of record DAIPXV010000083.1, on the reverse strand, counting down.
AAAAATTTTAATCAGCTCTTGCCCCGACCTCTAGCACGAGCCCGTTGAGGTGCTCCCGCACAGACTCTGTGCGAAACCCGTTGGACTGCACCAAGCTTAACGTATCCCGGTTCAGGTGGCACCCATTGGCAATGTGCTTCCATAGGGGTGTCAAGAGGTCTTGGACTTTCGCGCCCACGGGATTGCGCACACGCACATGCTCAAGGAACCTGAACTGACCGTTGGGCTTGAGCACACGATGGACTTCGCACAGCGCTTGCACGGGATCAGCTACGGTGCAAAAGACGAAGGCCGCGATCACCGTATCAAAAGACTGATCAGCGAAGGGGAGTTCTTCGGCGTGTCCAACGAGCAGCATTACAGGGCGCCCAAAAGCGGCAGCGCGATGGTGCGCCCGCTTGAGAAAGTTTTCGTTGGGATCGATGCCTGTCAGCTCAACTTCGGCTGGATAATAGAGCAGATTCGCGCCTGTGCCGATGCCAATCTCCAGCACACGTCCACGAGCTGTGCTCACCAAACGCTGGCGCAATGAGCGCAGCCAGAGTTTCTCTATGGGCCACATGACCGCATCATAGGTCGCTGCCTTCATGATCAGTATTAGCTCTTGCTCAGTGTCAGCGCTCCACCGATGACGCCCAACACTCCTGCCACTAAGCCTCCCGTCCCGAAGAAGAAGTTCAGCGCTGACGCAATGATGATCACGATCCCCCACGTCTGGCGCTGCTCCGGCTTGGCATAGAGCATCGCTGCCCCGATTAAGACAATAATCCCAGCGATGAGGCCAAACCACGGCCACCACAACGTGGGGGCAAAGCCCCGCATCATCCCGTGGCCCCACATCCATCCGCCCATTTCCCACTCTCCGACGCCGGACATCATCGTCCCGGTCGCCAACATCCACAGCCCCGCTAGCAGCGAGAGCACAAACGCTGCCGTGGGCTTCTCGATGGGTGCTTTCTCTGTCATAACCTCACCTCTCGATACATTAAAGTCAATCTTATGAGTGCCAGTCAAATTTGCCCGCTCGCACAAAAAAGGCCCAGCGGCTGCTCACGGTGCTCTCCGCGTCCAAGCCGACGTGTTTGAGATCATTCAGGAACTCTTCACAGCTAAAGAGCACTTCGGGAGGGAAGAGCCTTCTAAAAAGTGGATTGAAGAAGCGCCGGTCAAGGTCCATGACGTAGAGCTTACCGCCAGGTTTCAAGACCCAAGCAACCCGGGCCAATGCCCGACGATACTCGCGAATGTGATGGAAGAGATTACACGCAAAAACAGCATCGAAGTGTGCTGTGGGGAAGTCGAGCGCCGTGGCATCGCCCTGGTGCACTACTACACGCTCGCCGAAGCGAACTAGACGCTGAGAAGCCCGCGCAGCTTGCTCGGGGTCGTAGTCTACGGCCGTCAGACGCAGCTTTGGGAAGCGCTCTAAAATCTCTTCGGTCGTCAGCCCTTGGCCACAGCCGAGCTCCAAGGCGTGGTGGGCCGCACTGCCCTCCACCAAGCGAAAGAGCTGGGGCAGGTAGCGCCTCCGGAGCAGCCAGCTCCAGATCACGCTGTTGACCACAAATTTTTCGAAACGGTGCATCTGCATGGCTTTACCCTCTCGGCTTGATCTGACGCCAGCTGATCCCCCCGTCTCTAGATTGATAGATCGCTGCTGTGTACGTCGCTGCATAGATCACCGAAGGGTTCGTCGGATCAACCGCCAGATGGCCGATGGTCTCTCCCACATTGCCCATACTCTCCCAACTCTGGCCGCCGTCGGTGCTCTTCTGCAATCCCGACTCCAATGAGACATACAGCACCTGTGCGCTTTGGGGATCAACGGCGACGGTGATGACCGGGGTGCCACGAAAGCTCATCAGCTCGAAGCTTTCACCGCCGTCGGCGCTGCGAAAGAGCCCGCGCTGTGTAGCCGCCCAAACGACTTGCTCATCGGTGGGATCGGTGGCCAGGGCGATGACATCGCTCAGCCCTTGAGCCTTGGGATTGCTCCAGCTTCTGCCCTCATCGGTGCTCTTGTAGAAACGCTTATCGCCATAGTACCAAGCGTATAAGATCCGGGGATTGGCACGACTGATGGCCATCGCGTGAAAGTCGACTTTGCCGCGTAGCGCGATGATCCTCCACGAGAAGCCGCCGTCGTCGGAGCGCGCGACCCCAAGGAGAGGGGCATCGGGCACCTTGTGCCCGCTGGCGTAGAACGTCTTGCCGTTAGGATGCATACTGAAGCCCATGAAATCCGCGCGGTAGTTTCCTACTAAGAACCACCTCCAGGTGCCATCGCCCTCGACGCCCCGTATCAACCCGTGATGGGTCGCCACATAGAGCACTTTGGGATCATTGGGATCTACGGCTAGACCGTGGATATCTGGAAAGCGCTCCACCAGTGTATAAGCGGCTCGCCCCGTTTGCTCGCTCTTATTGAGCCAAAACACGGCTGCCGCTCCTCCCATAACGACGAGAGCGACCAAGGCGAAGACCAGTCTATGGGGTTTGGCTCGGTTCGTTTGAGTTTTCTGTTTCTTCATCGTGTAGACACCTCCTAGCGTGCGGCGACATCGAGGATCGCTTGGATCTCCGCGTCGATCTTTGGGGGAAGATCGCCGACTTTTTGAACGGCTTGTGGGAAGATCTGGGGCATGACTGCCCCCGGCCGCATCGCGGCGATCTTCGTCTTGCCCTTGTCTGTAAAAATCAAGACGTTGCAGGGCATACACAGCCCCGTCAGGCGCTCCGCGCCCATGAGCGCGTTGGCGTGCGCCGGAGCACAGATATCCAAAGACTTCACGTGCTCTGTCTGGGGGAATCCCTTCGCAGCTAAGATCTCTGAAAAATCATACCCGCCCAAGATGCCCCACTTATGAGCTTCTGCGGCCTTGCGCACGGCAATGACAGCTTCGTGGAACGATTTGCTCGTCTCGACGACGTAGGTGAAATTGTTCATACGAAACCTCCCTGTGATTTTCATTCTAACGCTTCTCGCGAGTGATGGCCAATCTCACTCCCGCAGACGCTTCTTCCAATACGACGTCACTATGGGCATACTCACGATCATCGAGAGCAAAAAGACCCAAACTGTCCCGCCTACCCGCGCCATCACCGAGTACCCTGACGCCGCTACGAAGAAGAGTATCGCGACACAAAGCGAGATCCCCGTGTAGACCAAGGCGCTCATCCGAAAGATCTTTCGTTCGTTCATCATTCGCCTCCTGTGGGAGCGGCAACGGTTGCGGGGGCCGGCCGCTTGGCCCCTTCAGCGAGCACCTTCTGAAGCGATGGCCGGAAACGCTTCAACAAGAGCGTGTTGAGCGTGACTGACACAGAGCTTGTCGCCATGAAGAACGCCGCCAGCTCCGGGCTGACCACGATCTTCGCGAGGGGATAGAGCAAGCCCGCCGCGATAGGAATCCCTAAAGTATTATAGATGAACGCCCAGAAGAGATTTTGTTTCACTTTGCGCATCGTCGCCTTGGCGATCTCTATGGCCACGACCACGTCGCGCAGGTCTTCTTTGATGAGGATGACGTGGCCGGTCTCTTTCGCGATGTCCGTTCCTGACCCAATCGCTATGCCCACATCGGCCTGAGCGAGCGCCGGGGCGTCGTTGATCCCGTCGCCGACCATGGCCACGCGCTGGCCCTGGGCCTGGAGCTTCTTGATCTCTTTGGCTTTATCGTGAGGGAGCACCTCAGCCAAGACGCGGTCAATCCCGACTTGGCGCGCGATCGCTTCGGCGGTGCGCCTGTTGTCCCCGGTGATCATCACGACGGAGAGCCCCAACCGATGGAGCTGCTTCACTGCTTCGACAGAATACTCTTTCAGCGTGTCGGCCACCGCGATCACGCCCAGGGCTTTTCTGTCGAGAGCAACGAACATCACGGTTTTACCGTCCCGTTCTAGCTTTTCGGCGTAAGCCAAGAGGGCCGAGATATCCACGCCGTGCTCGGCCATGAGCTTGCGATTGCCCAGTAGAATCTCTTTCCCTTGATAGCGGGCTTCTACCCCATGTCCGGGGATGGCGTTGAAGCTTTCCGCTGGGATGATCTCTATGTTGCGCTCTTGGGCGGCGCGCACGATGGCCTCGCCCAGAGGGTGCTCAGAATTCTTCTCGGCGATGGCCGCCAGGCGCAGCACCTCCTTGGACCTCTCCCCTAGTCCCTCCACCCTCATCCCCATCCCCATCCCCTCTCCCCTCGGAGGGAGAGGGGAGCCAGAGGGGTGAGGGGCAATCACATCCGTCACCTCGGGCTCGCCCTTGGTGAGCGTGCCCGTCTTGTCAAAGACAATGGTCGTCAGCTTGCTTGCGGCTTCGATGGCGTCAGCACCTTTGAAGAGCACCCCGTGCTCGGCGGCCTTGCCCGTGCCGGCCATCATCGCGCTGGGAGTTGCTAAGCCTACGGCGCACGGGCACGAGATCACCAGCACGGTGATCGAGAGCAAGAGCGAGAACCCAAAGACCCCGATCTCCCCAAGCTTATGGGGGCTGAGCAGAAAGCTCGTGTCAGGATCGAAGAAAGCGTTATACCCCACAAAGAACCAGAAGACGAAGACGAGCAGCGCCAGGGCGTGCACTCCCAAGATAAAATGCCCCGCAACCCAGTCGGCAAGTCGTTGGATGGGAGCTTTCGATGCCTGCGCGTCTTCGACGAGCTTTATGATTTGCGCCAGCGCCGTCTCTTGACCAACTTTGGTCGCTCGAAATCTGAAAGAGCCGGTCTTGTTCATCGTGCCGCCGATGACTTCGTCGCCGGCCTTCTTCTCCACGGGCATAGACTCCCCGGTGATCATAGACTCGTCTACAGCGGAGTAGCCCTCCAACACAACGCCGTCCACGGGGATGCGCTCGCCAGGGCGCACGATCACGATATCTCCGACTTGCACAGCGTCGGCGGGGATCTCCCGCTCCTGCCCGTTACGAAAGACACGCGCAATCTTGGGCTGCAAACTCATCAATTTTCTGATCGCCTCGCTGGTCCGTCCGCGAGTCATCGCCTCCAAGAAGCGCCCCAGCACGATGAACGTTGTCAGCAAGGCTGCTGACTCGTAGAACGTTGCGCCCTCGCCGCCAAAGCCGGCCGTCGGCCAGAGCGTGTTGATCACAGCGATCAGATACGCTGCGCCGATCCCGGTCGCGTACAAGAGATTCATATCGGTGACGCCGGCGCGCAGCCCCCGCCAACTGTTGACGAAGAACTGTCGCCCCGGCCCAAAGACGATGGGCGTCGTCAGCAGCCCCAAGAGAAACTTATTGCCGAGCCATTCCGGCACAAAGTGCGGGAAGATCCAATAGTCCCGAAACGTCCCGAGCATAATAATCGCGCTCACCGGCGCTGCGAACGCCAGATAAAGCCCTTGGCGCTTTATCTCTCTTTGGCGGGCCTCGCGTTCGCGATCTATGGCCTCCCCAGCCTCGACGATAGGAGCAGCCTCATAGCCCACTTCGTGGACGGCCTGCACCATCTGCTCGAGCGAGACTTGGGCGGGATCGAACTCGACCTTGGCCGTGCCCGTGGCGAGATTCACAATGGCTTGCGAGACCCCCGGCAGCTCGCGCAACGCCCGCTCCACGTGCGCGACACACGAGGCGCAGGTCATCCCCGTGACTTGGAGAGTCGCTTGCTGCGCCGCTGATCTCTGGCTGTCTTGGTAGTGGATCATAGTCTTTATCCCACCCCACCTGGGGGGGACAGAGCCCAGTATAGCCGACCTACGCCCCTATGTCAATCTACGCGAATGGCGGAACACAGCTTGGTTGGTCAGCGCTTGATCAACGGCTCTACAAGCAGCAAGAGAATATCGAGTACAAAGAGTATGACGATCAAGAGCTCTAGGACCAGGAGCTGACGCGCTTGCGTGCGCTCGTAGAGCAGCTCGTAAAGGCTCTCGACGGTGGCGAGCTTGTGGCGCAGGCTTGCCTCCCATGCGGACAGTCCGAAGCGGGTCGCTGCTCGTGTGTAGACCCGCGCCAAGTAGGGGTCCCCAATGAGCTTGAGCGAGTTGGTGACTTTTTCGATCACTTCCGAGACATCGAGCTTTACTTCAGAGAGATAGTCAATAATCGTAGCGAATGGGCGCAGCGTCATAAGACTGGGCTTCTTCTCCAGGTCGTCATAGGCGCGATCTAGGACCCGATCCAAGAGCGCATCGTAGGTGCGCAGCTCTAACAGCATCGCCACGGCGTACTCTAAGACGTCGGGCACGTCATAGCTTTGCCGGGGGTCATAGAGAAACGCGGCATTCCAATCGATAATGACAAGCTCGTCCTCGTAGTACGACAGGGGCTGACGGATC
>DAIPXV010000082.1:0-6756 GCA_036783095.1 Candidatus Bipolaricaulota bacterium | reverse complement strand
CAGAAAGGGGAAGCCGTCCGCGTGCAGATTAAAGAGTTCACCCTTACCCAGCCCATCGTGACGACCAAGCTGAGTGTTGCCGGACGGTTCGTCGTGCTCTCCCAAGAGCAGGGCGTGGGCATCAGCAAAGAGATTACTGATAGTAAAGAGCGCGAACGGCTCCTCTCCCTAGGGCGAAAATTCTGCGCTAACGGCTGGGGAGTGATCTGGCGCACGAGCGCTTATCAGAGAGATATTCGCGATCTCCAACATGAAATTCAGATCCTCCGCCAAGAGCTGCTCAAGCTCGAGAGCCACCCCGACGAGGGTATCCCCGGAAAGTTATTAGCCGGGCAGACAACAGTGATTATCGAATTCCCAGGGGGCAGTAAACAATCTCTGGACCGGTGGCGCGCTCGCCTCATCCCTACTGAGCCGAGGTACCATCAGCGCCAAGTCCAGCCGAGAGATCAAACAGAGCCCAGCGTGGGCCAACGAATCACTATTGAGCATGTCAAAGTCAAAAACGAGCTGAGCGTCACGATAACTGGTCAAGTGCTTCACGCAGCCCCTCAGCATATCACGGTGCGCCGCGAGATCAAGAGCCCAGGGCTCTACGATGGGCTGAACATTCCCAAAGAACCCGGAGACTACGCGGTGACGGAGTTTCGTCACGATTCGTGGTACTACGAGACGCGCTACTACAGGCGCGACGGCACCCTCAAGGGCATCTACGTGAACATCAACACACCGATTGAGTTCTATGCGGATCGCGTGCGCTACGTTGACTTAGAAATTGACGTGGTGCAGCGCCCTGGTGAGCTCGCCCAGATCATTGACGAGTCAGATCTCCTGAGCCTTGCGCCGTATGTGAGTCCGACCGCGCTCGAGCGCGCGCGTGCCGTTGCAGCCGACTGCGTTCGCTCTCTCCATAGAGTATAATACAGCGACCACAGTGTGACGGAGGAGAGAATCATGAGTGCGAAGCGCTCACAAAACACCCAGAAAAAGCCTAAGGTACCATGGTATCGCCAGCCGATGCTGTTGGGGATCACGGTCGGGGGGGTAGTCATCGTTGGGCTCATTGTGCTTATGATAGTCTTCTCGCGGCCAGGAGAGAGTTTTCAAGTGACGCGCCCTGTGGGGAGCGACTTTCTCCCGGAGATGGGCGATCCCAACGCTCCTGTGACGGTCTATGAGTACGCGGACTATCAGTGTCCCGCGTGCGGCTACTTTGCCAGGCAATACAAGCCCCAAATCGAGAACGACTACGTCAAGACGGGCAAGGTGCGCTTGGTCTTCAAGAACTTCGTGGTCGTTGGGCCGGAGTCGTTCTGGGCCGCCGAAGCGGCGTATTGTGCGGCAGAGCAAGGGGGCTTCTGGGCCTATCACGACAAATTATTCGCCAACCAACGGGGAGAGAACCGCGGGGCGTTCAGCAAGACGAATTTAGTGCGGTTCGCCCGCGAACTAGGCCTCAAAGAACAAGATTTCAAAGAGTGCTTAGACTCCGAGCGCTACAAACAAAAGGTCCAAGACGATATACGTGAGGGCGAGGCCCAGGGCATCGACGCTACACCCAGCTTTATTGTCAATGGGCAACTGGTGCGCGGCGCAGACTATTTGCGCTTGCGCGAACTGATCGAGAGAAACCTTCCCTAACCAAGCGATATTCTTGCTTGACAAAGCTCACGCGAGCCCGTACCCTCTGAGAACGAGGAGGGTTCATGCGGCGTAGCCTCAAATGGGGGCTCATGACGGTGGCCTTGGTGAGTGCTTCCGCGCTTGCCCAGCCGCATATTGAGAATATCGAGCTGGGATTCAATGGGCGCTTCCTCCCTGGCACATTCACCCCTATTGCCGTCACTCTCAGCTCTACAGAAACAGCGTGGGACCTCACGCTCGAAGTCTCTCAGGAGATCCAAAAATTCCCAGAACACTATGTAGTAGAACGATTACAAGTGCCGGTCAGCCTCAGCCCACGAGCACGCAAGACCATCTCTTTGGATTTTCCCATTGACAGCGTGAGCACTCCCTTACAGATCAAGCTCTTGGACGGTACCCGTGAGCTCGCGCGCTCCACACTCGAGGTGCGAGAACTCTGGAGCGAGACCCCCTTAATACTAGGGATCGCCATAGACCAGATGCCCTCTCTCGAGCTGATAGAGCTGGGAAGACTCCCGAGGCGCTGGACGAGCTATGACGGCGTGGGAAGGATCATATGGGGACGAGCCGATCCAGCGCGGTTGAACACAGAGCAGCGCCGGGCGTTGCAAGGGTGGCTGGTGCGCGGCGGCGAACTCGTCATACTCTCTGGGGAGAACTGGTACGAACAGAGCTCACCATGGTGGACTCAGCTCTTGCCTATCACCGATGAGCGTGTGGTACGTCACCCATTCCAGGGGCAAGAAGTCCTCTGGCTCGAAGGCACGCCGCGCGCAGGCACGCGCGTAAGCCTCACTTATCAAGAGCGTCCGCTTGTGTGGGAGCGCCCTGTGGGGAACGGCAAGGTCGTGCTCGTCGCTATCGCGGATCTCCCAGAAGATATGGAGCTTGCCACGCCGCCTGCAAGACGCCAGACCACCGAAGACGATATAGTAATCGCGAAGGCCCTGGAAACCCTGACGGTTCCCTTCCCCTCGCGCGAGGTCATTGGAGCTTTGCTTATGCTCTTCGTGATTGGGGTGTGGCTGAGTGAAGCGCTTGCGAGGCGTTGGCGGAGAATGCCCCTAGCGGTCGGAGTGATGGCGCTCGTGGTGTCGGGCGTGCTCTACGGCTACCAACACAGCCCAGGGTTCTCTAAAGAGCTCTACTCGGTTGATATCGGGGTGATACGGATCTCAGGAGGGCTGGCTTGGGAGCGCAGCTGGTACGGGGTCTTCTTCCCTCACTCTCGCGATGAGTACTTCACCGTATCTGCTGATGCCATAAGTACGCTCGCTCGCAGAGGAGGGATCATAGAAGCGTCGAGCGAGGCATGGAAGATCAGCGTGCATGGTGAGCGCAACTCTACGAGCTTCTTCAAAGCGGAGCGCTTGATGGAGCCCTTCGTGCATGTCTCGCTTCATGGCACGGAAGTACAGGTGTCCAACTGGGCCTCACTTGTATTGCAGGACGCAATGGCATATAGTGGAGAGGTGTTCTATAAGCTAGGGGCGATTCCCCCTCAAGCTGAACTCGTGCGCCCACTGACGACACGCATAGATAAGACCGAATGGGTCAACACCCTGACGGCAGAGCGTCGCCGGATATGGCAGCAGTGGGGGTCTCTGTCAAGCGAGGCGGGGCTCATCGGGTGGCTAGAGCACCCCAGCGCTTCGCCCTTTGGCCCCATAACAAAAGAGCATCGCACAGCCTTACGGCTCGTGCTTGTTGAGGAAGACCAATGAACAACTTGTGGTCAGCGTATATGAGCTATCTGATTTTGTCCGGAATCCCGCTGCTGCTAGCGTTGCCGTCGTCGGCTCGTATAAGCGAGCTCATCGAGCCTCACTGGAACATGTCATCGGTATTTCTGATCATCGCTACGATACTCTTTGCTGTGTACTCGTTCAATGTGGGGCTGAAGCTCTCCCCTCAAGGAGCTCGCGTACATCCGCTCGCTCATGTGCTCTTTCTGCTTGTGCTTAGTCTGCCTTACTGGACAGTCTTCACGGGCATTGTTGGTCATGGGCTTGATCGCTTGCTCGGCGCTTTGGGATATCTGGGGCTCTATGGGGCATGCTGGGCGCTGCTGGGTGTTCCCCTTGGGAAGCGCTGGCCCACCGAGATCGCGCAGTTTCACATCAAGTACGCGTTGCTCATCATTGCTATCGTCATGACGTTCTTCGTGCTGCGGCCGCTCAATCCGATCTTGATGCTCTCGCTCTGGTTTGGCGAGGGCCCCTTGCACGAGCAGCGTGGCTTTTTACTCATGGGTTATCTGTCACTTGGCGTCATACTAGGAATTTTGCTATGGTGGACAGAAAGGGAGGAAAACCGTGCACAGGTTCGAAACGCTATGCGCTAGGCTCGAGCGTCGGCAGCGCTTGCTCAATGGGCTCGCGGCGACAAGCTGGAGCTTGCTGATCAGCTTGGGGATCACGGCCGTTGCATTAGTTGGGAGTGCTTTGGGGCTCTGGGGGAGCGTCCCTCTCTTGCCGTGGGTGATAGCCCACGCTCTTTTAGGGGCTCTGGGTTTTGGGATTGGGTGGATGCGTCCCCTCAATAGAAGAGAGCTGCTCTTCCGCGCCGATCGCCATCTCCACAGCCATGAACTGCTGGTGACGCTCTATGAGCTGAGCCTTGGTCAGGGCCTCAAAGAGTTTTTCCCGTTGCTGGAGCGTCGGCTTGACCGGCTCTCGGTGACCCCCTCTCAAGCCCTCCCTGTGGGGCCATGGGATCGGCGGCGTTGGGCAGCCGTAGCGATCCTTAGCTTCTTCTGTGCGAGTATAGCGAGCTTTGTCCAGCCAGGGTGGCTCTCTACAGAAAGCTCAGACCAACCGCAAGCGAGTGCCCCAGCAAGCCAAGAGTCTTTGAGGTCATCGCAGCTCCTCGAGTGGTTACAGACACTGCCACCGGATCTTGCGCAGGCTCTCTATTCGGCTCGCGAACGTCTCGAGAGAGCCCGCCATGAGCTCGCGCTCAACCCCAACGATCCGCGCGCTCGCGCGGCCCTCCAACAGCTCCGCGCCGAACTTCTCAAAGAGCAAGAGCGCCTCACACCTCCGTCTCCTCCGACAGAGACAGAATCTCCCAAGAAATCAAGCAGTGACGCATCTGTCACCGAGGGTTCATCTAATGAGCTGCGCCCCCCGCAACAGAACAGCTCTGGAGCGGCAAAGCTCGATCAAATAGTCCAGGGCTTGCGAAGCATCGTAGAGCAAGCCCAAGGGCTCTCTCACGAAGAACTGAAGAAACTCTTAGAACACCTGCGCGACGTCCCTCCTGAAGTAGCAGCTATTGCCAAGCAAACGTGGCAAGAGACCCAAATCCCGCAAGAGTTCCAGCAACGCCTTGAGGAGCTGCTGCGGGAGCTTGAGGCGCGTCAAGCCCTCTACGAGCAGCTCGAGCATCTGCAACAAGAGATTGAGTCTGCCCTCGCGCCCCCTGAGCTTCAGACCGCTCATGGGGAAGAGTTCTCTCAAAGCTCCCCTAACGCCCCGTCTCCGGCTGAAGAGGGTTCTCAGCAAGCTCCGAGCCAACAGGGCTCAGCCTCCGCGGAACCCCCACACTCTCAAGGACGCTCGGAAGAGTCTCAGCCCTCAGCCGGGGCAGGGCGCGGCACAGCCCCGCTCGATCCTGAAGCCGCCAAAGACTTGCCCGATCTCTCCGAGCTGCGCGAGCGCTCACGGACCATCCCCGTGCCGCCAAGCGCTCACGACGAAGATCTTGATATTCTCTTCGAGATCGTGAGCATGGAGCTGCCCCAGGACCCCCAGGGGGCTTCGAGCCCCACCCCTGTCCAGATCAATTACGAGAGAGTCGAGGCAGCCCTCGATATGCTTGAGATCCCCCAAGAACTTCGCGACGCGGTGCGCCAGTACTTTCTCAGCCTCAGCCGCCACTGAAGGAGAACTATGATCACCGAGAAGAGAATCCGCGAGCTGCAAGAGAAGTTCCACGAGCTGATCGAAGAGATCCGTTCGGTCATCATCGGCCACGAAGAGGTGATCAAGTACGTGCTGATTGGGCTTTTGTGCGGGCAGCACTTGTTATTAGAAGGGGTGCCGGGGCTAGGCAAGACTCTTCTCGTACGCACGCTAGGGAGAGCCTTGGGGCTAAAGTTTGCGCGCATTCAGTTCACCCCAGACCTGATGCCCGCGGACATCATCGGCACGCGAATCCTCACCGAAGACGAAGTAGGGCGACGGCGCTTTGAGTTTGTCCACGGCCCGATCTTCGCGCACTTAGTATTGGCTGATGAGATCAACCGCGCGACCCCAAAGACCCAGTCAGCGCTCTTGGAAGCCATGCAAGAGCGCAGCATCACTGTCAGCGGGGAGACGTATAGACTCGAAGAGCCGTTCATGGTCTTAGCGACCCAGAACCCCATCGAGATGGAGGGGACGTACCCGCTACCGGAAGCCCCGATCGATAGATTCTTCTTCAAGATCATTCTACGCTATCCGTCTCTGAGCGAGCTGGAGCAGATCTTGCAGCGCCACGGAGGCAGCCAAGAGCTTCGTCCTATGAGACAAGTCCTCACTCGCGAGGAACTCCTCGAAGCGCAGCAGCTTGTGGCGCAATGGCCCACAGCGTCGCCGCTGCGGCGCTACGCCGCCCAGCTGGTCTACGCAACTCAGCCGTCGTCAGACACTGCACCAGAGCTCGTCAAAAAGTACGTTGAGTACGGGGCAAGCCCCCGTGCAGCCCTCGCGCTCGTCTGGGGTGCTAAGGCTCACGCGTTTCTCTCTGGGGAGCTTCACACGCGCATCCTCGATGTCCAAGCGGTCTTCTATCCCAGTCTGATTCATAGAATTATTCGGAATTTCCGCGGGGAGGCCGAGGGCATCCCCGTCGAGCAGATCCTCCAGCAAGTTTATGACCAGATCCGACCTACGTAGGCGTTTCGCAGACGAATCTTTCTGGAAGCGGCTCTCGGCGCTGCAACTTCTTGTGCGCCATCGGGCGGAGGGCCAGGCCGGCCCGTGGACGACTCGCCGCGCCGGCATGAGCTTGGAATTCGCTGAGTATCGCGAGTACTACCCCGGCGATGACTTCCGCTACGTCGATTGGAACCTCTACGGACGCCTGGACCGGCTCTTCGTCAAAGTCTTCCACCGCGAAGAGAACATC
>DAIPXV010000081.1:0-7211 GCA_036783095.1 Candidatus Bipolaricaulota bacterium | reverse complement strand
TGAGGCTCGTTCATGGCATCACCTCGGCGAAGCTGAGCGCCTCAAGCTCTCGATCTATTCTTTTGATCAGCTTCGTGAGCACGTCGCCGGGGCCAACTTCGATGAATCTTCTTGACCCTAGACTCTTTAGCTTCATAATATACTCCGTCCAGCGCACTTGGGCTGTGATCTGTCGTGTCAAAAGCTCTTTGATTCTGTCAGGGTCCGTCTCCGGCTCGCCGCTCACCGTTGAGACCACAGGGAACTTGGGCGCTGAAAATTTCACCCTCTCAATCTCTGGCTTGAGGCGCTCTTCGGCGGGCTTCATGAGCGAGCTGTGAAACGGCGCCGAGACCGCAAGCTCAATACACCTTCCTCGCATCTTCTCAGCTAGCTCTCTTGCCTTAAGCAGCACATCCCTGCGCCCGGAGATCACGATCTGCTCTGGAGAATTATAATTGGCGATCTCCGCGCCAGCCTGCGCACAGATCTCCCGAACTTTTTCATAGTCTAACTTCACGATCGCAAGCATTCCTCCAACACCCGTGGGGACCGCTTCTTGCATCAAGCGCCCGCGCAGATGCACCAGACGCAGCCCCTCTTCCAGACTAAAAACTCTTGCACAGACCAACGCCGAGTACTCCCCTAAGCTGTGCCCCGCCGCATAATCGGGCCTCTGCCCAAGAAGCTCAAATTTTATGACGCTATCGAGCAAGATCGCTGGCTGAGCGAACTCTGTGAGGCGCAGCTTCTCTTCAGGACCACCAAAGATCAGCTCGCGCAGATCGAAGCCCAAGACTTCCCAAGCACGCTGATAGAATGGCTCAACGCGAGAGCGATACTTCTCATAAAGCTCTCTCCCCATGCCCACGTACTGCGAGCCTTGACCCGGAAAGACAAATGCCGTCCCCACTATGGCGATCCCCTCAACACCGGCACTAAGCCCAAGTGGACTAGGCTCTCGTGCACCCCGCGCTCGATCTTCTCGACAATTTTATGCTCAACTGCCTCCTTCGCGACCCTAATGGCGTTCTTGATCGCCTCCGCGTTAGAGTTGCCATGAGCGATGATCACAACCCCGCGCACCCCTAGCAGCGGCGCCCCACCGTACTGCACCGCGCTCACCTCACGCTTGAGTCTATTGAGCGACGGCCAGAGGAAGGGCAGGCCCAATTTCGCCAAAAAGCTCTTCTCGATCTCGCGCTTGAGGTATCTCACCGTGACGGTCGCTGCGCCTTCATAAGCTTTCAGACAGATATTGCCCGTAAAGCCATCAGTGACGACCACGTCGAAGCCCCCCTCGATGAGTCTGTTTGGCTCGACGTTGCCCGCGAAGTTCGGCAGCTCCTGCTGCAGATAGGCAAACGCCTTCTGCGCCTGGGTGTCGCCCTTTTGCGGCTCTTCCCCAATATTGAGCAGTCCCACGCGCGGGTTTTTGATTCCCAGCACTTCGCGCATGTAGATCGTGCCCATGACCCCAAACTCTAATAAGTGTTCGGGGTCGCACTCGGCATTGGCTCCCACGTCAATAATCAAAGTGCGTCGCCCCTCTAACGTGGGCACAAGCACGCCGATCCCTGGACGATCTATCTCCGGGAGTCTGCCCAGATTGAAGAGCGCCGCGGCCATAACTGCTCCGGTGTTGGCCGGACTGACGAACGCGTCGGCCTCGCCCTGGCGCACCGCGCGAATTCCTTGCACTAAAGAGCTGTTCTTCTTCTTGCGCACGGCTTCGATGGGCGCTTCGTTCATGGTGATCTCTTCCGGGGCGTGCACAATAGAATACTTTATATTTCGGTGCTTGCTCAGCTCGCGCTCGATCAGTGACTGATCTCCGGCGAAGACCACTTCGATATCGTACTCTTGAATCGCGGCGACGCCTCCAGCGATCAGCTCCTCTGGAGGGCGATCACCACCAAGGGTGTCGAGCACAATCTTCACAGGACTTCCCTCCCGTTGATTGTTACACTAGCAGAGAGCCCAAGGGCTGTCAAGTCACCGGCTCACCCTCACCCCCGTCCCCTCTCCCCTCCGAGGGAGAGGGGAGCTAGAGGGGTGAGGGGAAGCAGCGTACTCACTTGCGCGGGAGATAAAAGCTTACGCTGATATGCACAACAACGCCGAAGCTCGTGGCAGCGGTAGTCTCTGGCTTGGGCAGGGGAACTGGTTCTTCTGGAGGCGGCTCCCCCGGCGGCGGGAGATTCGTGATCGTCGTCTGGGCGTAGACGAGGCCAAACTCAAAGTTCGTTGTCAGGTGGGAGGACCAGCTCCGCTCGATCCCAGTAGTTACTTCAAAAGCGAGCGTAGCCGTGCGGCTCTCGAAGCTGGGCCACGGGTACGGCGGCATGATCTTCTCTGAAGGAGGCTCGCCCTCGCGATAGACGCAGCAGTAATTTCTATAGACGCTCTGGACGCTGATCGCCCGACCAGCAAGATAGAGATCATCTTGAGAGTTATCAGAGAGCTTGAGCAGCAGCCCTCCAGAGATGCTCGTGAAGCTGTGCGGGTTAAAAGTATCGCTGAAGCCCGACAGCCAGCCGCCAAGCTCTATCGCCAGCAGATCGCTCATCCAATACTGCCCAGTGAGCGCCGTGCCCAAGGCGGGATCGACATCGCTGGGCCCGACGGGCATGAGCGCGTTGGGCAGAAAGCGCGCGCCAATGCCCACAGAGCGCCCCACGGAGAGATTTTCCTCCTGGGCCCAGCCTAGCTCATTGACGCTCATGAAGATCAACGCCAACAGACTGCCAACAGCGAGTGCGTATCTCATAGCTCCTCCTTACAAGCTATAGTCGCTCTCATGAGCGACTTCCAAGAACGCTGCTAAGAGATCAATCGCGGCTTGAATGTCGTCTTTATGCGCAGCTTCGACGACCGAATGCAAATACCGAGTCGGGATGGAGAGCGTGATCGCGGCGACGCCTTCACGGGTCATCTGAATCGCTCCGGCGTCGGTACCCCCGCGGGGGAGAATTTCGAGCTGATATTTGATCTTCTTCTGCTCAGCGATCTGGCGCATCGTGCGCACGAGCTTGGGATTGGAGATCGAGAGAGAATCTTTGATCTTAATCGCGACCCCTGCGCCAAGCTTGGTCACGTGCTCATGCTCGCCCACGCCGGGGACATCGCTGGCGACAGTGACGTCGAGCGCGACCCCGATATCTGGGGCGACGTTAAAACTCGAGACCCGCGCTCCGCGCACTCCCACTTCTTCTTGAGTGGTCGCGACAGCGTAGATGTCACAGACGTGCTTCTTCGCTTTTTTGACAGCCTCAATCATCACGTAGACGCCGACACGATCATCGAGGGCCTTGCACGAGACGAGATTCCCGACTTCTGTAAAATCTTGCTGGAGCGTGATAAAGTCACCAATATTGACGCGCTTTTTCACTTCTTCAGCGGGCAGCCCCAAGTCTATGAAGAGATCTTTGAGCTCCAGGGGCTTCTTGCGCTCTTCTTCTGTGAGAATGTGCGGGGGCTTGGAGCCAATAATCCCGATCAGATCCCCCTTCTCCGTGTGCACGATGACGCGCTGAGCCATCAAGACTCTGGGATCGAACCCGCCGACGGGATCAATCCGCAAGAACCCAGACTTCTCGTCTATATGCGAGACGAGAAAGCCGATCTCGTCCATGTGCGCGGCGAGCATCACCTTGGGGCCGCGCCCGCTGCCCTTCTTGAGCGCGATGACGTTCCCCAAAGCGTCGGTGCGGATCTCGTCGCAGATGCCTCGCAGCTCGCTGACGACCAACTCCCGGACGGCTTCCTCGCGCCCTGGCACCCCGTGAGCCTCACAGAGCTTCTTGAGCAATTCCATACTCTATCACCTTCGCTGTGAGATGTAAGATCCTTCACAGTAGCGCAGAGCGGGCGAGAAGTCAAATGTCCCCAGATCGGTAGTCCCCGACCCAGCGGACCCAAGGGAGTTTCCCCTTCACGGCGTTGTACAGCCGCTTATCGCCAGTGATGAAGGGCACTCCTTCATGCTCAGCCAGCGCCAGATACGCGGCATCGTAGGCCGTGCGCCCATGCTCTAATGCTAACGCCCAGACACGCTCCTCCAACCCCGTGAGCCCTTGGGTAGGGATGCGCAACCTCACAAACGCTCTCAAGATCTCCGCAGCCCTGGCTTCGTCAAGGCGCTGCTGGCGCAGGGCCACCAACAGCGCGTTGGTGACCTCATAGGGCATCAAGGCCGGGGCAAGGAGTTGCACATGGCCTAGGGCCCAGTCTTCAAAGATCATTCGTGCCTGCTCGCTCCCGTCCTCAGGCAAGTAGCTCTTCAACACGACGCTGGCATCGAGAACGAGCTTCTGCGGGTGAGCGGGTTTAGGGTTCAATAGCGCTCCTCCAGCTCGCGTCTCGACTCCTCGAAGATCTCTGCCGCAGAGATCTTCGCATCCTTGAGCTGCTCAGAGATGCGGACCATGTTTATATAACTTCGCAGGCGCTCTAGGCGCTCGTAATCCTCATAGGGAAGGATGACCATGAAGGGCTTCCCTCGCCGGGTGACGACGATCTCTGTTTGTTTCTTGTTGGCCTCGCGGAGAATCTTCGTGAGGTCGCGCTTGGCTTCCGCTACTGATACGTGCTTGCGCGTTTCATTACTATTACTCATGGCTAGATTATATAGCCTTTGAGTTACAACGTCAAGAGGGCGTTTCCTGCAAACATTGACAGAGCCGTCGCAAGATTTCTATAATTTTTTTGTGAAGAAGATCGCCCTAGTGCTCAGCAGCGGTGGCCCACGAGGCGCTGCCCACGTTGGCGTTCTCAAGGTGCTCGAAGAGCAGAAAGTCCCCATATCGCTCATCGTGGGCAGCTCCATCGGCGCAATGATAGGCGGGGTCTACGCTGCCGGGGTGAGCGTCGCGCACATCGAGCAAGAGTGGCTCAAGATAGACTTCTGGCGCATCGCCCGCAGCCTCCAGCCAACCCTGCCCATTCATGGATGGTCGAGCGGCGCAGCGATCGAACGCTTCCTCAAAGAACTTCTTGGAGGAGATCGCCAGATCGAAGAGCTGCCCATCCCGTTCGTTGCGGTCGCGACAGATATAGACCGGGGCGAGCGCGTCTTGTTGCGCGAAGGCTCTCTCGTTGAAGCGATCCGCGCAAGTTTTTCGATTCCAGGGCTGTTTGTGCCAGTAGAACGCGACGGACGCCATCTAGCCGATGGGGGCCTGGTCAGCCCGCTCCCTGTGGACGTAGCGCGCCAGCTCGGCGCGGAAGCCGTCATCGCCGTAGATATTAATTTGGGATCAAAACGCTATCGCCTGAACCATTCGCCCAAGGGTGCCCCAGGGCTCTTTGAAGCGTTAGATCTCTCGATTTCGATCTTCGTCTGGCGCCTGACGGAGCTGACGCTGGCGCTCAGCCCCCCTGATGTGCTGATCACCCCGGATATGCCCGACGACTCTCTTGTGGGCAATCTCAGCTACCATCGGGCTGAAGAGCGGATCGCCCTGGGGGAAGCCGCAGCCCGCGCTAAGCTCCAGGAAATCTCTCAAATCCTCGCTTGACAGCCCACTGCCCCTTGGGTATACTCTCACTAGACTGACATGTCAGTCTAGTGAGGGAGATGGCTCAAACAGTCTTAGACAAAGAGGCTCGGCGACAGCAGTTGCTCGACGCGGCGATCAAAGCCTTTGCTCGCAAGGGGTATTTGGAGACCTCGATTGACGATATTATCAGTGAAGCCGATGTCGCTCGCGGCACGTTCTATCTTTACTTCCCCGGGAAGAAAGAGATTTTTTTGGCGATCATAGATCGCTACTTTGAGCTGGTGTCGGATTTGGTTCATCGCTTTATGGCCGAGGAGTGGCCGCGGGCTCTCAACCGCGCGCGCTTCAGAGAGCATGTGTTGACTTGGTTGCAGTTCTTTGCGCACCATCGCGATCTAGCGAAAGTGATCTATCGTGAGGCGACTTCGATTGACCCGCAGTTTGAAGACCGCTGGAGCCGTCTGAGCGAGACCGTGAAAAATTTCCTCACGGAGCGGATGCGCCTGCTCCAGCGGGCGGGCCACGTGCGCCGCACGCTCGATCCCCAGGCCTGGGCACTCTTCATGGAAGGGATCTTTCACGCCGCGATCTGCAACTATATCTTATCGTCGGAGCGCCCCGATCTCGAGTGGCTCGCTGACCAATGGGTAGACTTTGTGCTGTGGGGAATCTCTTCTGCAGAGAGCCAATGAACCAAGGCGGGTGATGAACGTGAGAGTAGGGTTAGCGATGGGCTTGCTCATGGTCTTCGCTCTTGGAGGCGTTGCCCAGCCCAGCGAGCGCGTGGATTTGCTTCTTGTGGACGAGACGCAGACGCTCCAAGCGTCCTTGATGGTGCAAATCTACGCGAGGGCTCTTCAAGAGTCCGGGCTCTTCAACCTCGACGCCAAGATCGTCTCTGTCCAATCGAGCTATGATGACCCATTGGGGGTCAATCCTACAGAGAAACGCTACGAGCTGATCGTGATCGTGCCGCGAGGGATCGAGGACGGCTCGGTGCCCCAGATCTGGCTGATCACTAGGCCCATCGGCCCGCAGACGCGCCCTCACTTGCTCGCCGCGATGGAGCTCATCCGCCAGCGCGTCGAGCAGGGCTCCGCAGGGCTCTTTAAAGCTCTAACAGTGATGGACGACGGCGCTCTGGGAATATTTTCGAGTGTCTTTGAGCGACACGGTTGGCTGAAATGAAAAAGCTCTTTGCGCACAAGATCGTAGAGCACCCCTGGTGGGTGATCGGGGCGGTTCTGATCGTGACGGCGCTCTTTGCTAGCGCTGTCCCAAAGATCCGCTTCGAGCAAGACTTTGAGGCGTTTCTCCCGCAAGATGACCCCGCGACGATCGCGCTCCATCGCGCGGAAGAACGCTACGGCGACCAGAAGCTCTTCATGGTCGCTATAGAGACTGATGACACGATCTTCAAGCCAGAAACGCTCAGAAAGCTCAAGGAGATGGAAGAGCTCTTTGAGCAGATCCCCGAGGTTGACGAAGTCCGCGGGCCGACCAACTCTCAAGTCATCTACGGGACCGAGACGGCAATCACTGTCGCTACAGCGTTGCCCGAAATCCCCCAAACTGCTGAAGAGCTCGAAGCGTACAAGGAGCGCGTCTTAGGGGATCGGCTCTTGCGCGGCGTCGTCGTCTCTGAGGACGGCAAAGCCGCAGGCATTCTCATCCGCCTGAAGACCGGCGAAGAAGAGACTGTAAGTGTCGTCAACAGCGTTTTAGAGATCG
>DAIPXV010000080.1:0-7260 GCA_036783095.1 Candidatus Bipolaricaulota bacterium | reverse complement strand
GTTTCAATACCACACTGGTTCAATTAAAAGGCTGGGGACGACGACGTGAGGGCCTGAGCAGGGGAAAAGAGATAATCCTCATGCTACGCACTTTTTCCCATCTCCCCGCCCCCCTCACCCTCCCATCTTCCCTCGCCTCCCTCGTCGTCGCCCCCCAATCCTGCACAAACCCCACGACCTCGACGACTTTGGGGCTTTATCCCTTGCCCAGCACGTTTCTTCACTTTTCAAAGACCCTGCCGCACCTTCAGCCCGGCTCCCACGTGCCCCGATTATACCCCCCTCGACGACGCTCAGTCAAGAGCATACCCTGGAAGGCTTGACAGATCACTATAATTATGCTATAAATATCCCGCAGACCGGTAATCAAAGAATAAGAAGGTTTTTCTATGAGATTACTCATCACCCTCAGAGCGGGCCGGATTCCCTACACCATCCCGTTCGCTTATACTCATCATCTCGCCGCGGTCATCTATGGATTTCTGCAGAAGTCCTCTCGCGACTACGCGCGCTTCCTGCATGATGAGGGCTACCGCGTAGGAGCCAAGCGCTTCAAGCTCTTCACCTTCTCCCAGCTTTTCATCCCCAAGCGCACTCTCACCCCCCAGGGGATCCTCTGTCACTCCCACGAGCTCTTCTGGCAGATCTCCTCGCCCGTGACGGAGTTTGTGGAGCATCTGGCGCAAGGGCTGCTGCAACTGGGGCAGATGCGCCTGGGGGAGCACGAATTGCTCATCGAGCGCGTGCAGGTGGTGCCGCGGCCTCAATTCTCCCACGAGATGCGCCTGCGGTGTCTGTCGCCCCTTGTGGTCTCGGCGGCCCAGGAGCACAAGGGCAAGCTTTTTGCGCGCTATCTGCGGGCGGATGACCCGCAGCTGTCGGAGGCTCTGCGTCAGAATTTGCTCAAGAAGTTTTGTGTGGTCTACGGGCGCGAGCCCTACACGAGCGAGCTTGGTGTGGAGTTTGACAAAGAGTATTTACGGCGCAAGGGCGAGGAGACCTATCGGTTGGTGGACTACAAGGGGACGAAGATCAAGGGGATCATGGCGCCGTTTGTGGTGCGGGGCAGCCCAGAGCTGATCGAGCTGGGCTACGAGGCGGGCTTTGGGGAGAAGAACTCGATGGGCTTTGGCATGGTGGAGGTGGTGGGAGATAGCGCGGGCACGAGATCAAGCAGCAAAGGGCCATAAGATCGCTCTCAGCAGGGGGCGACCTACCGGCAACTTCTGGGTGGATACGGGGCTTATGGTGCTCCTTGGGCAGTTTGGGGAGGGAGAACATCTGGTCGAGGACGTGCTGCGCTGGCTCCAAAGCCGCCTCCTTCAGCCAAGTGGCACTAAGGGCGAGTACTACGACGAGCAGACAAGGGAAATTCGCCCGTACGACAAGGTCAGCTGGGTCTATCCGACAAATCTCTTCATCAAGGTTTCAGGCAAGCCAGGCAAGAAAGTCAAGATGAATGATAAGGAGTATCCTACGCAGCCGCCCGTATTTGAGCTGCTATTAGAAATGAGTAAGCGCTCAGACGTCTGTGATCTCTGCGGTGACAAAGCCCCCCTGACGGATGCCAAAATGTGGATGTACCCCTTCGTAGTGGACCCGCAGAAGTTCGGCACCTTCTATCCCGGCACGAAGCGAGGCTTACGACTGTGTGCCCGCTGTGCTCTGGCAGGCCTGGCCGGATACCTGGGCTGGCTCTGGAAGGCGCAGGGACGCGACGCCCTGCACTTCTTCATCTTCCATTCCGACCTGCAGGAGATGGAGCGACTGCACCGGGAGGTCCTGGAGTACTTGCGCGTGTCAGGTGAGAGAGGCGGCACCGCGCCCGTGGTGTTTTCGGGACCATATGTAAACGAGACCACCTTGGGATTACTCCTGGCGCTCTTTCAGCACGTGCGGCAGTCGGACAAGCTCACGGATGATGCGCGCCAGCTCCTAGCAACAATTCTTGGAGCGACGGACCGCCCGCCGCCTCCCATCACACTCTACGCCATCACCGGCTCGCCTGGGCAAGCCTTCCAGATGAAGGCCCTGCGGGAATTCTCCAAACTGCAGCGGCTCTTTCGGCTGTACGAGGGTTGGGTGGCACTGCTTGCAGAGCGAGGCATAGACAATCCGCATCGTCAAGTGGGGCTCATTTTCGGTCAATTCTGGGCTCAGCAAGGGCAGAATCGGGAGAGCATCTGGCGGGACCGCATCGCCTGGGCAATCTTGGAATTCGGTGATCCTGCGCCGTTTATCGAGCAGTTTCTCTTTGACGTTCGTGCCCGCGAAGAGGAGCGCAACCGCCGCCCTTTGGTTCGAGGCACACTGGAGGTGTTAAACCAATACTTGCAGGAGGTCTTCAAGATGGACGAGAAGTTCCAACACACGCTGGCAGGGTTTGGGCATTCGCTGGGTACGGCAGCTCAGGAGCACAGCGAGATGGGGCTTCTCTATGCCCTGCGCAACGCCAAGAACCCAGAAGACTTCTACCGGGTACTCAACGACGCCCAGTTTCGGCTGGAGGTCACGATCCCAGAGGCGATCTTGCGTATCGAGAAAGGCGAGCGCATTGTTGGCGTCCCTTGGGTGCGCGTCAAAACGCTCCTTTCCATCTACGCGATGAACGCGTATTTGCGGAAGGCTGCTCCGCAAACAGAGGAAACGCAACCAACACAGGAGGGCTGACATGAGCAAAGCCATTGTCATCGGCTATCTGGCAAAGGTCTCGGCAGCGAATGTGAATGCCTCCCATACCGAGGGCAACGTGGTGGTTGCTAAGAAGGTTACCCTGCCGGATGGAAGCACCATCCCATACATCTCCGGGCAGGCGGTGCGGCGGATGCTCCGGGACCGGCTGGAGGAGCTGGGATATCCGCTTTCGGAGCCATTCGCCCAAGTAAGTGGTCAGGAAGTTACGCCACCCGTGCGCCCGTGGGAGTTTGTGGATGAAGATCTGTTCGGCTATTTGGATCCTTCAGGCGGACGACGACGGACTTCGCCCGTCCGAGTTTCTGCAGCCGTAGGGCTATTCCCCTTTCAAGGCGATCGGGACCTGGGCACCCGGTCGTTTGAGCGCTTTGGGCAGGCAATGGCTGCCGGCGGGAACATGTTCGAGACCGAACTTTACGCCAACCTCTTCAAGGGCACGGTGCTCGTGGAACTGGACCGAGTAGGCGTGTTCCGACCCCTGGAGATCGGTGAGGATGCCGAACGTGTCCTTCCCTCTGATGAACGTCGCAAGCGACTCCAAACGCTTTTCGAAGCCCTCAACCTCCTCTGGGGCGGGGGACGCACCGCGCGGATGCTTTCCGACCTCTCCCCGAAGTTCCTTGCTTACACGCGGCTTCGGGTCAAGCATCCGGTGTTCCTGGAGGCGCTGGTTGCCCACTACGAAGACGGCAAGTACGTGCTAGAGCTGGAGCCGCTCAAAAATGCGCTGGACAAGTTCCAGAGCTACCGAGAGCAAACGCTCTTTGGGCTAGAACCCGGCATCTTCGGCAACGAGGAAGAGATCCGTTCGATGCTATCAGCATACGGAACAGTACTTACGGTGCATGAAACGCTTGCCCAAGCCAAGCAGGATGTTGGTGGGCTATGGAGCCAATCGTAGCCGTTCGGGTGCGGGCGCCGGTAGTGTCCTTTCGGCGTCCGTTGGATCACAACTACCAACGAACGCTCCCCATGCCGCCGCCCACGACGCTCTTGGGGATTGCCGGAGCGGCACTGGGACTTTCCGATCGAGAACTCTGGGCGTCCGATAGCCCCGTGCGCGGGCTCAAGATATCGGTCTGGATGGAGGAAGAGCCCGGTCGTGCTCGCGATATGTGGACGGTGCTCAAGATCAAATCCGGCAAGATCGCTGAGCGCTCGCCGTATTTCCGTGAACTGCTCTTTTTCACGCGATATACACTCGTCTACGGCGGAGACGAAGAGATGTTGCGCCGACTGGAAGCAGCGTTTCGGGACCCGGCCTATCCGCTCTCGCTGGGGCGAGAGGATGAGCTTGCGCTGGTGGAGAAAGTAACGCTTGGAAGAGCATCGGAAGGAGTGCCGCGCTTTCGTGGAACAGTTATAACAGGGGACATTCGGCAGATGCCGGGGGTGCGTCCCATCCTTCGGGAAGGGGCGGTTTTCGAGCCACCAATGGTGGAGATGTTGCCGCTTGGGTTTGCCATGGACGGCAAGGGCATCCGCCACCCTGAACACCCAGTGCCACTGAGCTTTCTGCCCCTTGGAATAGACATCGAAATGTCAGCCGCACAAGCTCTGCAATTTGAAGACCGCAACTTTGTATGGCTGAACTCTTAGCCAAACCAGACAAGGGCTTGGTGGAGCACCTTTCTGAAGTTACTGCGCTGGGAGCGGAGATTGCAGACCGGCTAGGACTTCCTGAACTGCTCCGAGTAAAGGCGCTGCTGGCCTGCGCCCTACACGATATCGGCAAGGCGACAACCGATTTCCAAGCCTACATTCGCGGCCAGCGGAAGAAAGCCTATCCCCATGCGCTGGCGTCGCTGCCCTTTATCTTGCTTGCTGAAAGCCTCTTAGCGCAGCAGTACGGCTGGGAGCGGCACCGGCTGGAAGCCACCGCTGCGGTACTCACGCACCATTCGCCGCTGGGGCCGGAGTTGTACAAGAGTTACGAAGCTGTCGCCTACCATCCAGATCTGGAACAAACACTCTGCGAGGTTTGGGAGTTACTGCAGGCGAACGGCGTGCAAGGTTTACCGCCGGTGGACACGTTCTGGGAAACCATCCAACCGTTGCTACAAAATTCTCCGGCTGCCCTCCTGGAGGCTTCTCTCTCCGTTGACAGCACAAACAGAACGCTTCGGGGCATCTTGCAGGGCTTACCTACGCAGGGATTTGCCCAAGTCAAAGCCGTGCTCCATTTGGCAGACTGGCTCGCCTCGGCAAAGATGCCAGAGCCTTCAGCGCTATTCTTGAGCGACGGGAGGGGTGATGCGCAAACCACCTCTACGGCAGTCGAAGTGCATATGTGTAACCTGAACAAGCCGCTGCGGGATTTTCAGCACCAAGCTCAGCAGGCGCGGCACACAGACATTCTTTGGCTGCGTGCACCAACCGGAACCGGCAAAACTGAAGCCCTGCTGCTGTGGGCAGGTGATACCGAGCGGCTGCTATATCTTCTTCCCACGCAAGCGACTACCAACGCCATGTGGCAAAGGCTGAGAAGGATTTACGGCGATGGTGGCGTTGCCTTGACGCACGGGCGTGCCTCGTACATGCTGCGCCGCGAGAGTGACGAAGACCCTTTGGATATGCGGCTCTTTGGGTCGGTCTTCGCTAAGCCCGTCACGGTCGCTACACTCGACCAGTATTTGCTGGCACACCTCCACGGACGCCATTGGGAGGAACGTCGCACCCTGGCGCGCCGAGCAACGGTGGTGCTCGACGAAATCCACGCCTACGAACCGTATACGCTGGGGCTTTTGCTAGAAGCCCTGAAGCGCGAGCCTCCAGCACGCCTGGCCCTGGCCAGTGCTACGCTGCCAGAGCCGCTCCTCGTGCTCTTTCCGCGTGGCACGCTCATTGAAGCTGAGCCAAAGCTCTGGCAACGTCGGCGGCATAAGGTGGAATTTCGAGAAAGAAGCTTGCTGGAGGAAGGTGCAGAAGAAGCCCTACGCTTTGCCCGCGAAGGCAAGCGCGTGCTCGTGATTGCTAATACCGTCCACGATGCCCAAGAGCTTTACCAAAAGCTTGCGGAAACGGGCTGGCAAAAGCTGACGTTGCTGCATGCCCGGTTTATCCTGCGCGACCGTATGCAGAAGGAAGAGAAGGTGAGCAAAGCCGAACCCGGCACGATCTTCATCGCCACACAGGTCGTGGAAGTTAGTCTGGATATTTCTTACGACGTACTCATTACCGAGATTGCGCCCGTGGATGCGCTCGTACAGCGCATGGGGCGAGTGAATCGCCAAGGGGAACGCGCTCCTGCGCCTGTACTGATCTACAGACAATGGTCGGAGGGAGCGCAGCGCGTCTACGGCAAGGAGCTGTTGGAATGGAGCCTAGAGATACTTACAGCTTTGCCAGCAACCCCCACCGACGCCAACCTGGCTAAGGCAACGCACCAGCTCTACGAACGGGTCGTGCCCACGGAAGCATGGCAGCGCGAGCTTGCCGAAGGGCGCGCGACGCTCGATGAACTTCAGCGCATCCTGGGGTGCTACACGATTGACCTTTCCGACGAAGAGCTGCGCTCTCGTTTTACAGCGCGGCGTGGGATGGTGTCGGTGGAGGTGCTTCCAGAACGGTTCCTCAGGGAGGCGTACGAGCTCAAGGAGCGGGGCGAACTCTGGCAGCTGCCCGAACTCTTGGTGCCGGTGCCCATCTGGTGGTTTAAGGAATTTGCTGAACGGTTCTCGCCCATCTCCGACTTAGGTGTAGTGCAGACAACACTCGCTTATGATGCTGAGCTCGGATTACACCCCCCTTCACAATCCACTCCAGATAGCAGGAGTAGTATGCTATAAAGAGGGGAACACTTATTGCGCTTGACGACATGTTCACAAGGACGTATAGTGGTCCAGCACGTACGAGGGAGGTGCTTCTATGGCTACGATACCCGAAAAGTCCTTGGAAGAGTTGATTCATGAACTTCCTCCAGACTTACGCCAGCAAGTGCGGGACTTCGTGGAGTTCTTGCTGGAGAAACGGAGGCCAGAGAGCCCTACCAAATTGCGCCAGGACTGGGCAGGAGCCCTGGAAAAGTACAGGGACAAGTTCACTTCCTTAGAACTCCAGAAGAAAGCTTTAGAATAGCGAGGTGATTGATGAGGAGAGACTAGCGCCATGGCGCAAACGGAGTTGCTTGAGCTCAGTCCTAGCCCCTTGTTCACCGGCACCCAAGTCAATTATTATCTCGTTTGTCCTAGGAAGCTGTGGCTCTTCAGCAAAGACTTAGATATGGAGCATACGTCAGAATACGTCGAGCTGGGAAGGTTCATCCATGAGAGCACCTTCGCCCGCCAAGACAAAGAAATTCTCATTGATCGAATCAAGATAGATTTCTCTAGTGGCGATGGCATCATCCACGAGGTCAAGAAGTCCGACGCCGTCGAAGAAGCTCACGTCTTTCAAGTGCTCTACTATCTCTATTATCTTAAGAGAGTCAAAGGGCTCTCAGGTCTCAGGGGGCGTATCCACTACCCTAAAGTGCGCCAGACCCTGGACGTCGAGCTCACCCCGGAGCGCGAAGCTGCACTCGAAAGCATTCTCGAAAAGATTGAAGAGATTCTTTCTCACGAGCAG
>DAIPXV010000079.1:0-8047 GCA_036783095.1 Candidatus Bipolaricaulota bacterium | reverse complement strand
TGCTCCTTTGCTCGTGCGACGCGACGCTGCTTCGCTCGCAGTTCTGCTTCCAGCTGCGCCCGAACTAACTCTTTGATGCGCTGAAGCTCAGCGTCATCGAGCGGGCGGTCCAGCTCTCTCTCAAGTTCGCGTTGCAACTCGTGCACGAGCCGCTCTTCGTTAGCAGATTCAGCCATGAGACCCCCTTCGTGCGTGTCGCCATCGCCCGTAGAGATCGAGCACGATATAGAAGATAAACCCGGCGGTCATCACGATGGTCAGCCAGCGATAGAACTCATAGACCAAAAAGACGATCCCGGCGTCAGGATCGCTAGGGATGATGTGAAATCTCCCGCGAGCGACGTTCTGTCCCGCGTTGGGATGGCACTGGCCGCAGGTTTGCGCCAGATTCAATGGGTAGATGGGGGAGCGCGGATCACGACTGGACAGAATTCTATGATAATCGTGGCAACTGATGCAGTTGGCGCTCTTGAGGATCCCAAACTCGATAGCGATGCCATGAAAGCTCCTCTTGAACGCCTCGACTTGTTTGACGGGGACGCCGCGCCGTTCCATAATCTTGACGTCGGTGTGACAACGAGCGCAGGTATTAGCGACATTTTGCGGGTGGAGCGAGGAGCGGGGATCGTCGGGCGGAAAGAGATCGTGCTCGCGATGGCAATCGGAGCAGACGGCAGACTCCAAGATATTATTGCGTAGCGCTTGCCCGTGGACGCTCTCTACATATTCTGTATAAATTTCGATGTGGCAGCTTCCGCAGGTCTTGGGGATATTGGCTCGATAGACAGGAGAGAGCGGGTCGGTGTGGGCGCGCACTTCATGCACCGTGTGGCAGTTCTTGCAGTCGGGGGCGTTGGGATCGCCGCGCTCGAACGCTTTGCCGTGGACGCTCTCTTTGTATTTTTCCGGGCGCTCGCTCACCGGCGCGCCCACGACGTTCCCTTGGTAGTGACACTGCAGACAGTGAATCTGCTCAGGGCGTCTCTGATGCGGGATGGCCGTCACGTCCGTATGACAATCGACACAAAGTTTGTCTTTGTGCACCGAGGCTTTGAACTGCTCGTAATCCACATAGAGGGACTTGAACTGCCCAGGGGCGACTTCGCGCTTGAAATCAGATTTTCCGTGACACTCTAGCAGGCAGCGGGCGTTGGGATCGCGCTGGCCATAGCTGAGCTCGCTTCCCAGTACGAGACTGACTAAGACTATCCCGAGAGCGAGGAGCTGTCTCATAGTATGCCCTTCTCTTTCAGCCGCTGGTACTCCAGGGGGTGTTCTTCTTGGAGCTGTTTTTCTGAGATCTTGCCGTCCCAAAAACTCCAATCAATGGGGAAGCGCCCTGGGCTCAGATGCACTAAGTACAGGTGCCAGAGCGTCAGCACGATGAGGATAAGAGTGCCGGTGCCGCTGTGCACCGCAATAGCTACATCAAAAGCCCACTTAGGCAGAAGCCCGAAGAACCAATCGTGAAACCAGAGGATAAAGCCGCTGATGATCATAACGATGACGAAGAACGCGAAGGCCCAATACTGAAACTTCTCGCGATAGCTATACCGATCGAGCTGGGGCTTGTGGGCCCGCAATCCCAAGTCATATAACAGGGCAGCGCCGTAGTCTTTGAAATCTTGCGCGGTGAAGAGCAACTGCATGAACTCGTCGTGGCCCTGGCGAGAGAAGAGAATATAGAGCAGATGGTAGAACGCAGTGGCCATGAGCAGACCTGCGGCGACGCGATGGATGGTGCCGCGGGCTTCAAAGCCCCCTTCTAGAGCGATCAGGAAGCGCCCGAAGGCACTCTCACGATAGAGCAATGCTAAGCCCGTCAGGATCAGCAGTGTCACGCTCACCATGAGTGCAAAGTGCTGAACGCGCAACTGAAGATTTATCCTCTCGATAGTTCGCTCTTGGCGAAGCTCTCGTATCTGCTTGTTAGGTGGCATGGCGCCTCCTCAGCCAACGAATAATATCCAGAGCAATGTGCAGCAAGAAGAGTGTGGCAAATACTCCGAGAAAGATGACGTAAAAGACGTGCACAAGGTAGACGCCTGGGGAGACGTTCAGTTTAGCCTCGACGTGCACTCTGCCGCGGAGAAGGTTCTCTACGGTATTAGGATGGCACTGGCCACAAGTCTTGGGCAAGTTCTGCGGGTGGATCGAGGAGTTTGGGTCCGACGCGGCTAAGATGAGGTGGCTCCCGTGGCAACTAGAACAGTTCGCCGCGATGAGGCTCCCATATTTGACAGAGATGCCGTGGTAGCTCTCAAGATACGTGGAGTAGCGGCGAGCAGCGATGCCGAAGCGCTCCGAGATTCCCGAATTTTCGTGGCAGCGCCCGCAGGTCTGGGGCAGATTGCGGGCGAAGACGCTAGAGCGTGGGTCGGCCTTCGAGAAGATTGTGTGGGCGGAATGACAGTCGGCGCAGCGGGCGGCTTCGCCGACTCCCTGGGCGCGGGCCTGGCCATGCACGCTCTGGAGGTACTCTTGGACTGGGGTGGGATGGCAGCTCGCGCAGACTTGGGCAGAGGGCCGGGCAGGCCGCTGCTCATGAGGAATGCTCTGCGCGTCACTGTGGCAGACGGTGCACGTGAGATCCTTGTGCGCAGAGTCGGCAAACGCTGCGCGGTCGAGTCTATCCCCATGGCAATCCCAGCAGTTTGGAGGAGTCTGCCCCGCAGTGAGAGCAGAGAGCAGCACCAGAAGCATCCCGCTCAACGCTATCATGCGCATGACTTTCCCCAGTAGTTTTAACTAATTTGGCAGAGGGACGCTATGACGTACAGCGGAAAAAAAGCTGAGCTATATCAGTTCAAAAGTCTGTGTGGCACTTGAGGCAGTCGCCTCCTTGGGGGGGCACGTCGCTTTGATGACAGAGGGCGCAGAACTCGTGGCCAAGCTGGGGCACGCCCTGCCCGGAGCGCAGAAAATCGAGATGGCTCTGCTGCGTGACCCCTTGGTGACAGAGGGCGCAGCTTATGCCCATAGAAATGTGTTGGTCATGGGGGAAGTTCACGAGCTTGGAGCGCGCGGGAATCTGGGCTTGGTGGCACTGGAGGCACTCTTCTGGTTCGAGCTGGGCCATGCGTTCGGCGGAGGGATGACATTCGGTACAGCTGAGCTTTTGCGCCCCATGCTGAGGCTCACGATAATTCGCTTCTTGATGGCATTGGGTGCATTCTAGGCCACGGCGAGCGACGTGCGATTCGTGACGGAAGGGCCCGCTGGACGTCTCTTTCGAGAGTGTTGCAGCACCGAGATGACACGCGGTGCACTTGGTCTGATAGGGCGCTTCTATCCACGGAGCGAGAAGAGCTTTTTCTATGCCCAGTTCGGTGAGGGCTCGCTGGAGGTCTTCGTAGGCTTGTCGCAAGAGCGCGGAAGCGTAGCCGGGATTGTGCACGGGGCGGGCGTGCTCGACAAAGAGAACATTCTCTTGGGCGCGCTGGAAGCTGTGTTGGGTGGACTGGGGGACTGCGCCTGCAAACGCGGCGATAATGGGCTCAGTTTGAGTGAGCAGCTCTTTAGTCTTCTGGAGCCGCTCGGCGAGGGTCGTCTGCCAATCTTGGTAGATTCTGAAGAACGAGGCGCCATGACAGGACATACAGCTTACTTCGCTGGCGAGCTTGCGGCCGTCTTTCGCGACGATATGGCAGCTCTCACAGCGAACGCCTGCCAAGTACATAGCAGCGGGCTGGGGCTTCGCCCCCTTGCCTCCGATCCCTACATATAGATCGCGCTGCGGGGAATGCCCGCCCCCAACGTGACAGGTCTCGCACGACGTAGCAATGATCTCTAACTCTTTAGGAACTTTGTGCTGAATCTCTAAGTGGCAATTGAGACAATCTACTTTGTGGTCGGTGACGTGGGTGCGGTGGAGCAACTCGACATCCCCGAGCCGCGCCAGACGAGTCGGATCATTGTGACAGGTGAAGCACCGCTCTTGTGGGACGTCACCGTCGCCCTTGACGACATTGTTATGACAGAGGGTGCACTCCATGCCCAGGCGCTTCACGTCGGCGTGATCAAAAGCGAGTCCTGCCGTCGTGATGAGCTTTTCCGGGACTTCATGGCAGAGGGTGCAACGGGCGGTGCCCTCATTGAGCTTCGTCTCTTTGAAGTGACACAAGAAGCAGGTGCTCTCCGTGACGGCGATGTGCTGCCCTTGGACGATCTGGGAGTGACAGCTCGTGCAGCGCAGTTTCTTCTCGCGGCGCATCTCGAGCAGATGGGGCCGGTGGTCGAAGAGCACATTTTGAAAGACTTCGCGCCCGGCGAGGAGACGCTGCTCGTGGCAGCCGGGGCGCAAGCACGCCTCGTCGGGGATCTCGGCCCAGGGGTTGGTCCCATACGTTCCCGTGAAGTATTTGACGACCATAGAGAGGGCCTCGTATTTCTTCTGGAGCTCGGCTGTGATCCCTGGAGGGATGTGGCACTCGACGCAGGGGACATCATTATGCGTTGAGGTTTTCCAGGACTCATAGTAGGGCTTCATAATATGGCATGTCCCGCAGAAGGCTGGCTGGGAGCTGGTCTGCATCGCCAAGAACGCCGCGGCGACCCCCACGGGCACGAAGATCAGCGCGACTTGTAGCGATCTCAGTCCCCAGGCTCTCATAGGCGCTCACCCCGCTGCTCTCGCAACGCGAGATAGATCACTATGATTAATAAGAGCAAGAAGACCCACACGAGCGTGAGCCCCAGGAGTCGGATCGCGATGACCCCTTGCAAGCTGTGAAGGCCGCTGCGCACGTCGTCGGCGATGGACTTGGCGCGGCGCGTCAGCTCTTCTACCTGCGGGATATCGAGCGAATGCTGCACCGGCAACGCTTGCAGAAAGTACGAACGGGCTTCGATCAGGCGTGAGCGATACGCTGAGATGTCTACAGCCCGCTGCTGCGCTTGCTCCAGTAGATGCGTTGCTTCTTTCAAAGATTCGTCGGCGGCAAGGAGGAGCGTCTTGAGCCTCTGGCTCACGATGTGCGCTCTGGAATCTGTCTTGTGACAGTTCGTGCATACGGTATCGAAGAGCTTTCGGCCAGTGGGCTCGATGGAGTGGCTGCCGTGGCAGCTGGTGCACTCTGCGATGTTCTGCGCGTCCATAGGCTTTTTGTGAGGGCTTGCTTCAAAATGAGCCCGCTCGGCACTGTGACACATCCCGCACACTTGGGAGACGTTTTCGACCCCTGGGGGCGCGGCTCCATGCGCCCCATGACAAGTCGCACACGTTGGTGCTTTGGTATTCCCCTGGGCGAGGGCTGCGCTGTGCACGCTCTGATCCCGCTGTTGATGACAATGAGCGCACGTCCTGGAGATACTCTCCGGGTGGGTGCTGCTGCGTGGCTCCCACGCCGGTAAGATTCTATGCGCCGTATGACAGTCTGTGCATACAGCAATGCGCGTATCCCCCTGGGCGAGCAACTTCCCGTGCTGGGAGGTCTGATATTCTGCGTACTGATCGGTGCGCAGCCCATAGGGCTTCATCTTCATGGGATCGCTATGACACGACGCGCAGAGTTCGGGGATCTCCGCGCGCTGGGGCGTGCCACGAAAGAACGCCTCGAGCGCGTGAGCGGCGCGTGAGTCGAGCGTCGTAGGGTCGCCGCCGTGGCACGCGACACAGGTCACGTTGGACGTCGCGTGGATGCTCT
This sequence comes from Candidatus Bipolaricaulota bacterium, assembly GCA_036783095.1. Classification (GTDB taxonomy): domain Bacteria; phylum Bipolaricaulota; class Bipolaricaulia; order RBG-16-55-9; family DRXL01; genus JANXCC01. The sequence continues at coordinate 2,402 of DAIPXV010000079.1, read as the reverse complement.
CTAAATAATCGACTTTGATCTCACTATGACAAACCAAGCAGAAGTTCTGCTCTTGAGCTGTTACGACAAGCCCTACTGAAGAGAGCAGCAGTATCGCTATACCCAGCGGACGCACACTCATGGCTTCACCAACGCCACCCATACGCTGCCAACAGAGCAACCGCAGCGATGCCGAGCATTCCCAGTCCCCACGCGACCCAACTGTTGCGCCCCAGCCACGGCGCGGCAAAGAGCCCAAGCACCCCGACGCTCGCGAGGGCGACCCCAGCGGCTTTGGGAACGAGCTTCAGCAGCCCGTAAGCCGGCAGAAAGTACCACGGGGGCTTGACGCTTTGATACGTGAGCGGATCCGCTCGACTGCCCAACTCTACGGGGAAGATCACAGCAAGCGTGAGCACGATCCCAAAGCTCAGCACGACGAAGATCAACCCGCGCAGCACAATATCGCCGTACGTTTGCGCTGACTGCTGCTCTGGAGCTTCTGCTCTCTGAAAGATCCCCTGACGGTTTACTAAATACAGATGGATCATGACAAGACCGATAGCCGCCCAGGGCAGCAGCCCCACATGAAAGACATAGAAGCGCAACAGCGCCCCAGCGTCGAGCTCGGTGCCGCCCCACAAGAAATAGAGAATCGCTCGGCCCACGATGGGGATCTCCGCGAGGACGCGCCGCACGGCATCGGTGCCCCAGAACGCCCTTTGGTCCCAGACTAACAGCGTCCCCGTGAACGCGAACGCCCCGACAACTAATAAGAGCGCAACGCCGATGCCCCAATTCAGCTCGCGCTCCCGATATGCCTCTGCGAAATAGACCCGTATCAGATGAACCAAGACGAGCAGTATAAAGAGCTGCGCCCCCCAACGATGCAGTCCGTGGATGAGCCAGCCCAGCTGCACGTCGTTGATAATATAGAAGACGCTCTCGTAGGCCTCGTCGGCTGAGGGGCGATAGTAAACCATCAATAAGATCCCCGTCGTGATCTCCAGAAAGAGCAAGAAGAGCGTTAGCCCGCCAAGGATCTGCCAGAAGCCCACCGAAGGAGGAGCTATCTGGCGCAGCTCCGCACTGAGCAGCTCACGCACCCGGGCGAACGCGCTCATCATCCCTCCCCTGGGCCAATGAAGATTTCGTCTCGGACGACGGAGACGCGAAAGCGTTTCAACGGACGACGCGGAAGACCTGACAAGACATTGCCGTTGGTGTCAAAGAGCCCCCCATGGCAGGGACAGCTTAGTACCAGGCGCTTCTCGTCCCAGTGGACGATACAGCCCTGATGGGTGCAGATCGCTGAGAAAGCACTCCATCCCCCCTTGAGGTGCAAGACCCAGACTGGTTCTCCATCGAAGAGCACTTGTTTACCCTTGCCTAGGGGGATCTCATCGGCGCGGGCAACGCGCATCCGGCGCCGCGCCGGATTGAAGACCCTTCGTTCTGGTGGGAAGAGATAGGCCATCATTGCCCCTATCGCTCCCACAGCGCTGATGATGAGAGCCCCCCCAAGGAGCTTGCTCAAGAAAGTCCGACGTTCGTGCTTTTCGGTCATGGCGCCTTATTCTAGTCGGCCTCTCGCAGTGCAAGCCATGACGAAGAGCAGTTATCGAGATGATCTCCATCAAATCGTGCTGAGGCATAAAAAAGATGACGAAGCGCATCTTTCATACCGTTGTATATCATAGTCTGTTCCGGTGCAGACAAGCTATACTCACAAACAAGGGGGAAGCGAGTATGGCTGTCCCTGAGAATCGAACGCGCCGATGTATGCTCTTTGAGAACCTGAGCGAGCAAGCGCTTGGGGAGCTGCAAAAGCGCATGCGAAGGATCACCTATGGGCCAGGGGACTTGATCTTTCAGGAGGGCGGCCCTTCGGCGGGGTTTTATATAGTGATCAATGGGCTGGTGCAGTACGGGAAGCGTTCAGGGCGGCGTGGCCGACGACGCATTCTGAAGCTCTTAGGGCCGGGAGATTGCTTCGGAGAAGAGATGCTCTTTCAGCCTGAAGTCTGCGCTTGCCCTGGGTACGCCCGCGCCATCACTGAGACGGAAGTCGCATTCATCGAGCGTGGCGTTTTTATGGATTTTCTGAAGCTTTACCCAGATGTGGCCCACAAGCTGTGTGAGTATCTGACGCGGCAGTTGAGAGTTTTTGAGTGCAAGCTGGTCGAGCTGGCCTATGAGCCCGTGGAGCAGAACCTCTTGCGGCTCCTGCTCATTCTCATGGACCGTTTTGGAAAGCGCACCAGGGAGGGCATCGCGCTAGAGATGCCGCTGAGCCGTCAAGAGCTCGCGGAATTGTTAGGGGTTCACTTAGATACAGTGATTCACGAATTGAGCAAGCTGCGCGAACAAGGCGTGATCGCCCTCAGCGACCACAAGATCGTCATCAAAGACCCGGAGCTATT
>DAIPXV010000078.1:0-8106 GCA_036783095.1 Candidatus Bipolaricaulota bacterium | reverse complement strand
CGGTGTCGAGCACGTAGACGATCCCCTGATTGCTCACGGCAATATCGTTGGGAGAGTTAAACTGCGCTTCAGCTTGGCCAAACATCCCCCAGCGGGCGATTAAGACGCCCGTCGGGCTGAATTTCTGAATTCGGTTATTGACTTTATCGGCGACGTAGACGTTGCCTGCAGGGTCAGCCGCGACCCCCGTGGGAAAACTGAATTGCCCTTCGCCCGTCCCCAAGCTGCCCCATTTTGTTATAAAAGCTCCGCTCTCCGTGAATTTCTGGATTCGTTGATTCCCAGCGTCGGCGACATAGACGTTGCCTTGATAGTCTACAGCGATCCCCAGTGGCCCGGTGAGCTGGCCGTTGCCGCTGCCGCGCCCGCCCCACTGGGCGAGCAATTGCCCATCGTGTGTAAACTTTTGCACACGATCCAGACTGAAATCCGTCACATAGACGCGCTGGCGATCATCGAGCGCAATGTGCGACACCCCGTTGAATTGGGACTCTCCTGTCCCGCGCGTCCCCCACTTCCCTAAAACAGAGATGAGCGTGACTGCCTCGAAACTGAACTCTACGGGAAGACTGGGGTTGCCCGCCTCGTCTATCAGCGTGAGGCGGAGCCGAACTTTTTGAGGGATTTTCGAGAAGACGAAGAACGGAAAACTTCCGCTCGTCTGACCCTTGACTTTGGGATTGAAGCTGAACGGCGCAAAGTCTACGGCTTCGATGACGTCGAAGCGCGCTTGCACGATATCGCCGTCGGCATCGCGGAAGCGCACCGCACCGAACGTTTTACTCCCATCTGCAGGGATGGTCGGTCGCAAGTCCACTCCTAAGACTTCTGGAGAGAGCGGGCTGCCACCGCCCCCTTGAAGCTGCGCATACACCCACAAGACCAAAAGACAGGCTCCGACACCGAATGCGACGCTCAGCCACACGAGACGAACCAGGCCCTTCACGTGAACCTCCTCCCTTCACGGCTTTATCTATAACACTATGGCTTTTCCCCGACAAGGGCAGCTGTCCCCTGAAGTGCTGTCTGCGCGTCTAGGGCTTCAACCCCTGAGGGAAGAGATCGCTGCGATAGAGCCGAAAGCTTCGGTCGCGCTCGGTCGTGTCGTTTTTGAGTGCCAGGAAGCGATCCTCAGAGAGATAGACCTTAAGTGTGAATTGTTCGTCTTTGAGGAGATACTCGTCAGCTTCTAGCGTAGAGCTGCCATCGCTGAGCTGGGCGGGGCCCATATATTCGAGGAGCACAGAAATCTCTCGATCACGCCGGTCGCCTCGTAAGCTGATCACTTTGAGTTTCTGAGCAGCATCGCGCTTGGCCCACAGGGGCAGGATCGCATAAGAACTGAACATCCCCAACAATAAAAAAGATTCCTGCGGGAGGGCGATCTCGGTTTTTTTCTGTCCGTCGTCAACGATTGCTGTCGTCGGGCCGAAGCGCGCGCTCACAGCGCGATTGCCGATGCCTGCGGGGCCCTGCAACGCAAACTGATAGCTGAGCGGACGACGCTGCGCTGAGAAAGTGATTACTTGGGCAAACGTTGCCTGCACGGTGAATAAAGCGATTTTGAACGACAACGTCCCCTGAGAGTGGAGGACGAGCTCACCGGAGTCGCGGCGCTCAAGAGTGTACTCTTCTGTGCTGATACGTTGGCCGCGCGCCTCGACCACGAGCGTGCCACGATCTAGGATACCCACTCTGGGCCCATCAGGTGAGGGCAAGGGGATGGGAACTGAGAGTTTGGGCTCCGGGGGAGAGGGCTCTTCTGGAGGCGCTGGTATCTCAGGGAGAGGAAGCGGGGGCGCGGCAGACTCTCTCGGTGTCAGAATCCACCATAGCCAGCTTGCTGTGACTATCGCAATACCCACAACGACCGCGAGGATCAGCACCGAGCGCGCGCGCATAAGCTTGCTCAGTTTTACCAAAATCTCAGAGCTTTGTCCAAGGATTTGACATCGCCCTCTCTTCACTAAGTACAATACCCTGCAGAGAATGCTATGAAAAAACTCGTATGGATTCTGGCGGTTCTTGCTGTCTTCGAGAGTGGGATTGTCTGGGCGCAACCGCGCCTTGGGCCGCTCTGTGGGTACACGCCCCCGCGCAGCGAGTTTCGAGACTTAAAACTCTCTGCGAACTATCGCTACTATAACGATCAATTCGTGGACAATCGCGACAATGTGAACTCCGGGAGCTTCCGGGCTTCGTTCTCGCGACTGCTCGATGCGCCCGCGTTCGGGCTCTCTCAGCAAGCCAACCTCAGGCTCGATTTAACGAAAGACGCGCTCAGCTACCAGGCCGACGGTGCCATGAATCTCCGCGCGTATCTTGAGCAGACAAATCTCTTCGGGTTTGTTGGTTTCGAAGCGCAAGGGGCGACGGCATTTGTCAGCCCTGGGGTGCGCGCGCTCGCGGGCTTGGGGTACGGGCGCTTTAAAGATGTCACGGCGCTCTCCAAAGCGCTCAAGATCCAAGAGCGTTTGCTCAATCTCAAGGCACTCGTGGCGCCCCTGCCTGCCGCGGTGCTCTTTGAGCTAGCGGACACTATCGGGCGCCGCCTCGAGTTCCCCGACCTAGCAAGCCTCGTCCAGAGATTAGAAGAGATCATCGAAGCAACGGGCTTCGTCCCTCAAGGGCAGCTGGGAGCCGTCGCGCTCCTGCGTATCGAAGAGATTCTCAACGAAACTGCTGACGAGAAGCTCTGCGGCTGGGAGTTGCGCGTGGGGGTGGGCTATGAGCTACTTGACCCGCAAGGTGGGTCTCGCGACTGGCTCACGTTAGCCTCGTTCGAGTACGCGCTCGCGCCTGCACCGCGCTCGCAGTTCAAGAGCAGCTTACGCTTTAGTTCTTCGTTAGCTCTTCTGGAAGATTATGTGCTGATCGCCCAAGCGAACTATGCGTTTCGCATCAGCGAGAGCATAGATGCTCAGGCGTCGTATAACTTCGTGCGCACTCAGCTCAAAGACCGAACTCCCTTGGATATTCAGAGCCTCGAGCTGCGCTTGACATTCCAGGTCCAAGCTAATCTCAATCTTGCATTGCAGCTCGAATTCACGCTTGCCAGCGACTTTGAAGAGTGGACTCAAGGCTTGACGATCACGGCCAACTATGATCTCTTCTAAGACTCAAAAGATTTTCATAGCTGTTGCTGGAAGTCTTCTTGTGTTGGCTTCAGTCTCACAGGAGCTCCGCGCTGAGCACCCGATGCAGCCAATAGACTATATTTTTCTCGAATTTCTCTTTGGCGTGCAAGGGGCGATTGTCGGGGGCGGGCTGGGATTCTATGCGACGTACTGGACGCTCTCGATCGTGCAGCCCTGTCCGACGACCCAGCCGGAGCGCCGCGCCTGCGAGCTGGGAACGTCGCTCATCTCGCTGATCGTCGGGCCCAATCTGGGGATTCCTCCGGGAGCAACGTTCCTGGGAGTGGCGCTGGCCGGGGCAATTGTCAGCGTGCGAGGGAATATACTCTTAGCTTTTGCCGGAAGCGTCGTCGGCACTATCGTGGGAGCAGCGGTCGCTGGCAATTGGGTGCTTGAGCCCACGGATTTTTCGCTCGTCGTGAACCCGGTGACGATGGCCGCGCTGGGCGCGACGCTCGGCTACAACATCGGCGCTACGATCGCCTTCCCTCAAGAGCCTGCCTTGACATATCGAGTTGTGCTCGTTGAGCTTCGGTTCTAGCTCTTAGGTGACCTTCAGCTCCTCCAAGAACTTCGTCAGGTCAATTGCTGGTCGGCCTTGGCTGTCTGCGATCGTCTGCTTGGCTGGCGGCGTCTCTCGGTAGAACGGAATCCTCTGAAGAATTCGGTCTTCGTAGGGCGGCACCGTCTCGTTCTTTAGCAAGACTCCGATAGGAATTCGGTCGCCCCATTCGAGAGCTTTCTCGATGAATTTATTGAGCTTCGCAGCAATCTCCGCGTCGCTCATCCCTGGGACAATAAGTGGATCATAGCCCTGTTCTTCGAGCTTGTAGACGCGCGGCAGGGGCTTGCCCGTCTGCGGGTCTTTGCGGTCCTCGCCGCCGTACCACTCGCGCGTGTTGATGTCGTTGTACGTGGGGCAGGGCTGGAGCACGTCAACGAACGCCGAGCCGTTATGGGCAATTGCTTGCTTAATGATGCTCACCAAGTGCTTAATATCATACGCGTAGCTGCGCGCGATGAACGTATATCCTGCGGCGAGCGCGATCATGAGCGGATTGATTCCTTGGTTGATATTGGGCTGGGGGAGGGATTTTGTCTGCACGCCTAGCTTCAGTGTCGGTGAAGCTTGGCCCTTGGTCAGGCCATAGACTCCGTTGTTGTGGAGAATATACGTGATATCAACGTTGCGCCGGCCAGCGTTGACGAAGTGTCCCGCGCCGATGCCCAGCCCATCGCCATCGCCGCCGACAGCAATCACGGTGAGCTCAGGGTTGGCGAGCTTCGCCCCAGTGGCATAGGGCAGGACGCGCCCATGCAGCGTGTGAATCCCGTATGTATTGATATAGTGCGGGGTCTTGCCGGAGCAGCCGATCCCCGAGAAGACCGCGACGCGATGGGGCTCCAAGTCCAGCTCAGCCAGGGCCATCTGCACTGCATTTAAGATGCCGAAGTCGCCGCAGTTATGGAGGATCGCGCACTCGCTCACATAGCTATGGACATCCTCAACTTCGAGGTTCCACACCGGGCCATCGTACTCAAAAGTTTCGATATCTGCTACTGGAACCATCACGAAGTTCTGCCCGATCACCGTTGAGGGGGGCTTGCCTGCGGGCAGTTTCTTGAGCTTTATACCCAATATCTTCATCAAGCGTTCGTAGTCTCTCGCACTCGTGACAAAGACGCTATAGGCTTCGCGATGGCCCGTGCGAGCGGGCGTGGTGTAGACTGAAGGCACGATCCCTTGACGCAGCAGCAACAGCTTGAGCTGCTCTCGCAGGGTCTTGGAGATGGTCTTATAGCTAGCCCGGGCTCGTTGAGAGTCTACCCAACCATCACCGCGCCACAGCCCCTTAAGCAACTCGCGCTGCTGTGGCGGGGGCAAGAGCATCAGCTCATGCGGGATTCTCTTTTGCTCGGCTCTGCTGCCGAACCACTCTTTGAAGGCTCGTGCCAATCGTGCAGAATGCACAGCAAGCTCTATGGTGTTGCGGGAGGGCCTCTCGGTCACAGACACGTGTACCCCGAAGAGCTTGGCTACAATCGTCTCTATATCGCGAACTAATCTCTTCTCTTTTCTATGAAAAGTGAAGCAGACGGAGGCTTCTAGATAGTCTTTCTCACTTGAGCGATAGTCTATCCACCCTTCGGAGATGTAATACCCAGCCAGACGCAGAAGATCAGGAGTAATGGGGACGCGCTCTGGCAGCGGGCTGCTGCGCCGATCTTGCGCCTTGCGGGACGGGAGCTGCAAGCTCTCTAGGGGAACGACTTCAGCGGGGATAGGATACGCCACATAGTCCCCCTTCTGAATGTGGTCAGCTCGTTCCCAGATCAGCTCGAACTTCTTATTGTGTCGCTTCGGGTGAGCTCGTTTCGCGATGAGCACGGGATGCTCTGGGGTGAGTGTGACCTCTCCCAAACACTTTGCGCGGATCTTGTACATCATCCCTTGGTGTCGGTGGCTGAAGACCTCCGTCACCCTGTGGTAGCGCCCATCCCACCCTAACACCCGATTGCCTTCCTCGATGGATTCGATAGGCTTGACGTCAGGATTGGTGTGAATGAGCGAACCTGGAAGCACGCACCCTGGGCACCAATTGTTGTGCACGTCCGTTTTGTAGTCTTGCGGCTTACGCGCCATGTGTCAACACCATCCTTCGTGGAGCTTTGCCAGAGAGAATTTGCTTTACGGAGTCATAGACTTCGTTCATAGTGATAGGCCGTCCGTTGAATTTGACGATCAGATGGTCCATCGCGATCCCGGTAGTTTCGCGCACCAACCCGGCAAACTGCCCAGAGTAATTGTTCTCGATGCAGACGCGACGCTTCGCCTTCTGCAAGAGCTGGGCTAAGTCGTCGCTGGGCAAGGGGGAGAGCAGCCGACATTGTACAAAACAGACCGAGTGTTTCTCAGCGTGCAAGACTTCTAGAGCATCGAGGATAGCCCCTTTGGGCGAGCCCCAGCTCAGTATCAATACTTCAGAGTTGGGATCGCCAAAGATATTGAGCTTCTCAGAAAGTGGGATCTCGCGCGCGGCGACCTCTAATTTCTTGGCGCGCTTCTCCATCATGCGAACGCGCTCGATGGGGTCTTCGGTGATGTGCCCCAGTTCGTCGTGCTCGTCGCCGGTGTTCCAGAAGATTCCCCCAGGAGTTCCAAGGGCCGACCGTGGTGAGATCCCCGTTTCAGTGTACACAAAGCGCTTGTAGCCCTCACCTGCTGTACTCACGAGCTGCCCTCGATCAATTTGGCATCGCTGAGGATCAAAGACTGTTAGTGTTTGGCTGCTACTGGCGAGGGCTTTATCGAGGAGATGAACGACAGGCACTTGATACTTCTCGGCGTAATTGAATGCGCGAATCTCATCATAGAAGCACTCTTCTAAGTCTCCCGACGCGATCACGATCCTGGGGAACTCGCCGTGCCCGGCGTGCAGGACGAATCTTAAATCGCCTTGCTCATGGCGTGTAGGGAGCCCGGTGCTGGGGCTGCCCCGAGAATAGAGCGTCACGACTACGGGAACTTCGTTGATGCCTGCCCAGCCCAGCGCTTCGACCATGAGCGAAAACCCCGGCCCCGAGGTGCTCGTCGCGGCGCGTGCCCCAGCCAGTGCTGCCCCCGTGGCCATAGTGATGGCTGCGATCTCGTCCTCGACCTGGACGACGACGACGGCTCCGGGCTCTCCTGGGCCTCGCTCAAACAACTGATGGGCTTCTAGGTAGACGCTCTCATCGGTCGCGGGGCTGATGGGGTAGTACGTCTGCACTGTGCAACCTGCGGCAAGTTTCCCCAGCGCCGTCGCTTGGTTGCCCGTTACGTAAATGCGCGGCTCGCTTACTGTGAGCGGCTCAAGGGCGATAGGAAAATCTTGCGCAAAGTTTTTCGAAATATACTCATATGCTAGCTCGCACGCGCGCAAGTTGAGCTCAATCACTTTCTTTTTCCCTTGGAAGACATCCTCAAGGGCGCGTTCTAGCAGCTTCAGATCGTAGCGCACCAGGGCGCATGATGCGGCGACGGCCATGGTGTTGGCCATGCGCTTGGCTACGGAGAGCTGTGGGGCTTTCTCTCCCGTCATCTTCTGTAAAAGCTCATCGAATGGGACGGGGTAGAGCCGCACGCCGCGGGCTTGAGCGTCTTGGAGCATCCCGCCCATGGTCTCGGGGAGATTCTTTGAGTGTAGGTAGTTTTGGAGATCATAGCGCGCGCGGTGCTCTAATGCTGCAACTTTACTGAGGGCAGTCTCTGTGAGCTTGAGGTCATAGATGATCGCGCCGCCGGGGTTGACATCGCGCGCGTGCAGGAAGACCGTCTCGGCGTCGGCGCTCACCAAGATATCAGTATATGAGCGGGTCGAATGGACAGGCCGATCGCTGACCGTGACTTGATAATAGCTGTGCTCGCCCATGATGTTGCTATAGTACTCGCGTTGGCCGTAGACGCATAGTCCGCCGAAGGCGCAGGCTTTGGCAAAGAGATTGGCAGCGGAGTCCACCCCGCTGCCCTGCGCACCTCCGACGAGCCATGATAGCTCATTCTTTCGATGCATATTCCCGACTCCTCTCGTATAAAGACAGACTTGGATAATCCCCGTTAAGATACTGAAATTTGAGGTGCAATGCAACTACTTTTAAATAAAACAAAAAGCCACGGGAGTTTCCCCCGTGGCTTCACAGCGCTCTTGGGCATGAACGCCCTACTGAAGGGTGTTTGCCCCGGCGACGACCATGAGCTTGGCTTCGACTTTGGTCGTCTCTTCCCCGACGTCAAACGCCAGCTCGCGCACCAGCCCGCTGATCGGCGCACGCACCTCGAGCTTTTTCAGCTCAGCTTGGAGCTTCTCGCGCTCTTTGAGGTTCTTCGCCCGCGCGATCTCACTCATGAGCTGCTCGAAGCGCACCTGGTCTTTGATCGCGAGCAGCGCCCCTTCGGCGACCATCATCCCCTGGGTGATAAAGAGCCGAC
>DAIPXV010000077.1:0-8171 GCA_036783095.1 Candidatus Bipolaricaulota bacterium | reverse complement strand
GGTGTCCTCGAAGATGTTCGTCCGTTGCTCCGACAAGCCCATAAACGACGACCCTTGGGGGTCTAGAGTTTCTCGCGATCTCGAAAGTGCTCTTTCAGCTCCGTCGGCTTCGCGAAAAGTTACTGAATCTTAAGGGGTTTCCCCATTTGCGCGAGCTAGGGGAGCGCCTCCAGGTCTTCCGTGAGCTTGAAGAGAACATCTCACGAATCTTCGACGACAAGGGCGAACTGCGTCCCACGGCCTCGCCACGCCTGCGCGAGCTGACTACACAAAAACGCATCCTCGAAGAGCGCGTGCAGCGCCATCTTCAGACACTTATCCAGTCGGGCCAGCTTGCCGGAGTCCTCCAAGATACCGTGATCACGCGGCGCTCCGGACGATTCGTCATCCCCATCAAGAGCAGCGCCCGCCATGAACTCGATGTCGTCGTCCACGACAGCTCCGATTCGGGACAGACCCTCTACGTCGAGCCCACCTCTGTAGTCAATGATAATAATACAATCCGGGAGCTTGAGAGCGAAATCCGCGATGAACAGCTCAAAATTCTTCGCGAGCTCACCCAAAAGCTCCAAGCCGAAACCCGCAAGATAGAAGAGACCCTCAAGGCGTTCGCATACTTCGATATGCTCTACGCCAAGGCGCAGTTCGCTATACACTTGCGGTGCACCCGCCCGCGAGTGGCCCTTAATGGAGAACTCCAACTGCTCGAGGCCCGCCATCCCTTGCTCGACCAGACGACCGTCGTGCCCATCGATATCCGTCTAGGAGCGCCATTTCAAGGGATGGTCATCACCGGGCCCAACACCGGGGGCAAGACCGTCTCCCTCAAGACCATCGGGCTGCTGACGCTGATGGCCCAATCGGGCATCCCCATCCCCGCCGCCCCAGACTCTTCTGTCGTGCTCTTCCAGAAGATCTTCTCCGATATTGGCGACGAGCAGTCTATCCTGCAGAATTTGAGCACCTTCTCGGCCCATATGAAGAACCTCATCGGGGTCTTGCAGCATGCTGACGCTCAGGCGCTCGTGCTCATTGATGAGCTGGGCGCAGGGACCGATCCCACCGAGGGGGCAGCCCTGGGGATCGCGCTCCTCCAGACGCTCCTTGAGAGAGGAGCTACGGTCGTGGTCACCACGCACTTAAGCACGATTAAGCATTTCGCGTATCAACATCCCAAGCTTAAGACGTGCTCTGTAGCATTCGACGTGGAGACGTTAGCCCCGACATATAAGATCATCGAAGGGATTGGCTCAAGCAACGCGTTCATCATTGCGGAGCGCTTAGGGTTGCCCCCGGCAGTTATTAATCTAGCCAAGGCTCACTTGGCGGAAGGCCACGTGCAGGTCGAAGATATCATCCAGAAGCTCCAGCAAGAGCGCAACGAGCTCGCGCATGAACGATTAGTTCTCAGCCAGCACGCTCGGGAGCTCGAAGAGATCAAGGCCGAGTACGCACAGAAGCTCGAGGAGCTGCGTCGCCGCAAAGAAGCGGCGCTCACGGAAGAGTTGCGTCGCCTAGAACAATTATTGAGGCACGCTCGCGGGGCGTTGGAAGAAGCGCTCCACGCGGCCAAGCAGCGCGCTGATGAAGATCGTTTGCGCGAGAAGCTCCGAGAGGTTCACGAGCTTGGGGGGCGCCTGGTCGAAGCGGGGCAGCAGCTCCACCACGAGCCCACCGATGTGCCCATCCCGCTCGAGCAGCTTCGCGAAGGGTTGCCCGTGCAGTTTCGCGGCTCTAAGAGAATTGGCACGGTGCGCAAGATCGTCAATGCCGAACGCATCGAGATTGATGTGGGAGGGCTGCGCTTGTGGGCCAGGCTCTCCGATTTAGTCCAGCCGTCAGCGCCGAAGCTGAGCGAAGCGGAGCGCCGTAAGATTTCCGTGCATTTCGATGCGACCTCCGCTCCAGCGCCGCAGCTGGAGCTCAACGTGCGCGGGATGACCGTCAGCGAAGCCATCCGAGAGCTTGATCTCTATCTCGATCGCTTAGTGTTAGCAGGGCTGAAGCGGGGCTATATCGTGCACGGGAAGGGCATGGGGGTCTTACGAAGAGAGATTCGCAAACACTTGGCATCACTGCCCATCGTGAAGAGTTTTGAATCTGCCCCACCCAATCAAGGGGGCGACGGCGTGACCATCGTCGAGCTCAACGATTAGGGAGTTGCACACGCCCAGATGAACTCTTTCCATCGGCCCCACTGGGCTTGCAGTCTCTGAGAGCGCACAAGAATCTCCGCGTGCCCCGGCTCCGTGAGCCTGACGGCGATCTCGCGGAACGCTGGGGCCGGACGGGCTTTTTGTACTTTGATCGCGGCTTCTTTGAGCGCCCAGAAGACGAGCGTCCCTTCTATAGAATTCTCAGCAAAGTGCTGGGCAAGCTGAGCACGCTCGCGCTCAGTGAGCACACGCTCTACTAAATCAGAGCGCACAGGGCGAATCTGTTGCAGGTCAACCCCAAGAGGGCTGTGAGCGCAGAGTCCTGCCAAGCCGTGCCCCGTGCTGTGTGCGATGGAGATCTCTACATTCAGGGGGAGTAAGGCCCTGGGAGCTCCGTTCTCATCATTGAGAATTTCAATCTGAGAGCAAGCGAGCGCAAGCCCCACTCTCTCAAGAAGATAGCTTCGGATCAGCTCCTTGGCCGCGCAGCGTCCGGCGAGCCAATCCCGACGACGCCGTAGGGACTTGATCTCTGCGAAGAGGGAGGCTTCTCTTGGAGTGAGCCAGGCTTCGCCTGGACCGTTCATCTTGCCGCCTCCGGCGGCAAGGTGTCCAGTCCAGACGAAGTCTGGGGCGAAGCCCGGGGCAGCAAAGCACACGTAGACTTGGCTCATCAGCGCAGGTCTCTCTTTAAGACTTTGCCGACGATACTCTTGGGCAGCGACTCGCGAAACTCGACGATCGTTGGGACTTTGTATTTCGCGAGATGCTCCGCGCAGAACTTCTTGATCTCGTCGGCTGTGGGGGTGGTTCCTGGCCTGGGGACGATGAGCGCCTTGACCGTCTCGCCACGATAGGCATCGGGCACCCCAATCACCGCAGCTTCGAGCACCTTGGGATGTTTGTAGAGAACTTCTTCGACCTCGCGAGGATAGACCTTCAAGCCCGAACAGATGATCATTTCTTTCAGACGGTCCACGATGTAGAAATAGCCATCTTCGTCCATGCGGGCGAGGTCTCCCGTATGGAGCCACCCGCCGCGCAGCGCGTGTGCTGTCTCATCAGGGCGGTTCCAGTAGCCCGCCATCACTTGGGGGCCTTGAATGACTAATTCGCCGATCTCCCCGACGGGCAGATCGCGATCGCTGTGTGGGTCCACGATCTTGGCGTCGGTATCGGGGAAGGGGATGCCAATGCTTCCAGGGACTTGTCTCCCGTAGAGCGGGTTGCAATGAGTCACGGGAGAGGCCTCCGAAAGCCCGTACCCCTCGACAACCACTGCACCAGTCAACTCCTCGAAGCGTCTCTTGACTTCTAGTGGAAGTGGGGCAGAACCGCTGAGGCAAGCTTGGATAGAGCTGACGCGATAGTGCTTCACGCGCGGATGGTTGGCGATCGCCGCGTAGATCGTGGGAGCACCGGGGAAGAGCGAGGGGCGCTCACGATCTATAATTTTGAGCAGCTCGTCTATCTGGAAGCGCGGGACTAAGATGAGCGCGGCCGCCAGCGCCATCGAGAGATTGAGCGCCACCGTCATGGCGTAGACGTGAAAGAGGGGCAGCACACACAGACACGTCTCTTGGGCCATGCGGGCGCGAGGGAACCATGAACACGCTTGGAGCGTGTTCGCTACTAAGTTTCTGTGGGTGAGCATCGCCCCCTTAGGGATACCCGTCGTTCCCCCTGTATACTGAAAGAGCGCGATGTCAGAGTTCCGCACGGGGATCTCTGGAGGATGCGCAGGAGCGCTACGAATGAGATCAGAGAAGAGGTAGACATTGGGAGGGTGCGGGCGGATGCGCTTGGGGCGCTCCTTGAGGAGATACCCCAGACGCAGCAGCCCTGGGAAGAACTCCTGCACCCCCGTGACGATGATGCGCTTCAGATTGGTCTGCCCCTGCACGTGTAGGACTTTTTCGTAGAAGCGGTCGAGCGTGATGAGCGTCTCGGCCTGGGAGTCCCCTAAGATCACGTGGAGTTCGTCCTCGGTGTAGAGGGGATTGGTCTGGACGACGGTGAGCCCAGCCTTGAGCGCCCCGTAGAACGCGATGACAAATTGGGGGATGTTCGGGAGCATCAAGGAGATCTTTTCGCCGGGCTTGGCGCCAATCTGGACGAGTGCGGCAGCAAAGCGATCGACGAGCTCGCGGAGCTGCCCATAAGAGATCTTTTGCCCAAAGAAGACCAGCGCTGGCGCTCTCTCATACTGTTCAGCGGAACGGTCGAGAAAGTGATAGAGGGGCTTCTCCGGATATGTGAGAGTAGGAGGGATATCCTCAGGATAGTGTCGGAGCCAGGGCTTGGCGGTCATGGGCGCTCACCTTGTGAATCATAACACAAACAGCGCTCTTGGTGCAAGATGGCTTTGAACTTCACACCCTCTCATGCTATACTGAACCCAATGAGGGCATTGATTGCTATTGCAGGGATAGTGGCGCTCGATCAGGTGAGCAAGGCGCTAGCTCTCAGGGTTTTGGAGCCGGGGCGCCCTGTCGAGATTCTAGACGGATTCTTGCGCTTGACGTTGACCCATAATGATGGCGGAGCCTTTGGGCTCTTCGCGGGTTTTGGTGGGGTGATCGCCTTTCTTGCGGCTCTAGTCAGCCTAGGGATTATTGGGCTGTTGCTGTGGGGTCCGCCTCAGAGATTTTCTGTGACTGTTGGGCTGATCTGTATCGCCGGGGGAGCTTTGGGGAATCTCATGGATCGTGTGATCCGTGGGGCGGTCGTGGATTTTCTCGAATTGCGCTGGCACGAGCTCAGCTGGCCTGTCTTCAACCTGGCAGACACCGCGATCGTTATCGGGACAACCTTCGTAGTCATCGGGCTCCTGGTCGCTGAGCGCCATGGCGCGCGTGAGCTCCCATGAGAGGGATTTTTATCGTCTTTGAGGGGATTGATGGCTGCGGGAAGTCTACGCAACTATCAGCGTTGCGAGAGCGGCTGCAGGCGCATGGGGTGGAGCCGCTGGTCATCCGGGAGCCCGGCGGCACCCCCGTGGGCGAGCAGATCCGCGAGATTCTGTTAGAGCGCCCCTTGGAGATGGAGCCCTTGACGGAGCTCTTGCTCTATGAAGCGTCGCGGAGCGAGCTGACCCGAAAAATCCTCCGTCCCGCCTTGGAAGCAGGCCACGTCGTGTTAGCGGATCGCTTCGCCATGGCGAGCTTAGCGTATCAGGGGTATGGGCGGGGCTTGGACTTAACTTTGGTGCAGCAATTCAATACAATAGCGACTGAGGGGATAGAACCGTCTATGACGATTATATTAGATATTCCCGTAGCGGTCGCCTTTGCCCGCAAGAAGAAAGCTTTTGATCGGCTGGAGCGCGCTCCCAGCGAGTTTCACGAGCGGGTACGCCAGGGGTACCGAGAGCTGGCGCAGCAGACCCCCCGGAGCATCCTGCTCGATGGCACGCGCCCAGCAGCTGAGTTGGCTGAACAGATCTGGGAGGCCGTGCGCCCGTTCTTTCAATTCTGACCAGACTTCGTCTGGACTGTTCACCTTGCCGCCTGTGGCGGCAAGATAAATGGTCCAGGCGAAGCCTGGAGGAGGAGGATAGAGTATGGAGTTTTCGTGCGGACGGAACGAGTTTCTCACCGGGGTGAAGACGGCTAGTCGGGCCCTCGGAAGGGCTACAAGCATGCCCATCCTCGCCGGGATCAAACTCGAGACCAAGAAGAATCAATTGACCCTCTACGCGACCGACCTTGAGCGCGCTGTGTGGTGTTCGGTTCCTATAGAGAACCATGATGGTGATGAAGCCCTCGTGCTCAACGGCGAATTGTTGGTGAAGATCGCCAGCACCCTCCCCGCTGATACTGTCGTGCTGAAGACGATCTCTGGCACGGGGAAGGTCGAGATCACCTCCGGAGGAGCGACGTTCGATCTCTTCCGCCTGTCGCTCGAAGATTACCCTGAAGTGCCTGCCCTGCCAGAGAAGCCTATCTGTGCTCTGAAAAAATCCCAGCTGGAACGCAGCTTAGAGCTCGTGGCGTATGCAGCGCTTCCGGCGCGCGAGACCTCGCGGCTCAGCCTCACCGGCGTCAATATGGTCCTCGAAAAAGAGACCCTCAAAGTCGTGGCGACCAACGGCTATCGGCTGGCGCTCAAAGCTGAGCCATTAGCGCAGAAGGCCTCCCGTGAGGGGGAGTTCTTAGTTGCGGCGGACTCTCTGCGCGATTTAGCGGGGATCCTCGCGCAAGTGGACGCCGAGATCGTCGAGATCTATCAGTCAGAGAACTATCTCTTCTTCAAGGCCGGAGCGGTGATCTTTGTGGGGCGGCTCATCGAAGAAGCCTATCCTGATTTTGAGAAGGTCATTCCCAAGGAGAACCCCATCGGGATAGCTCTGGAGAGGAAGCCCTTCTTAGAGGCGCTGCAGCGCGCTCAGATCACTGCTGCGGAAGAGTCCGATGCCGTGATCTTGAGCGTGGAGGACGGGCGCTTGCGGGTGAGCTCCCAAGCAGCGGAGAAAGGGGAGACGCATGAAGAGCTTCCCTTGAAGAAGAAGACGAAACCCATCAAGATCAGCTTCCGTGCGGAGTATCTCATCGATGCCCTCAAGCGCTTAGAGAGCGACGAGGTCACTCTCTGGCTGGCGGATGCGGAGAGTGCGGGGCTGCTCGAACCAGGAGATAGCGAGGCCGATCAGGGCTTCTTGTACGTCTGCATGCCCATCCGCATGGACTTCTAGTCGTTCTTGCGCTTGCGCAAGAACGTGGGGATATCCCAATCGTCGGAGCGTGCGCGGTCCTTGCGGATGCTGCGCTCGACCTTCTCGATGAGCTCTTCTTCGTCTTCTTCTTCTAGAAGCTCGATGCCGCGCTCGACCCTCTCTTCCTTGGAGAGCTCTTCGCGCTCTTTAAACCCTGTCGCGATCACGGTGATGCGCACGCGCTCGAACCCCTCACGCACCACCGCGCCAAAGAAGATATCCGCTTGGTCGGAGAGCGCATCTTTGATGAGCGACGCGGCTTCGGTGACCTCTTCGAGAGAGAGATCTGGCCCGCCCGTGATATTCAAGATGAGCTTTTGCGCGCCCTCGATGGAGCCCTCCAACAGCGGGCTGGTGATCGCATTGCGCGCGGCATCGCGGGTACGATTTTGGCCCTCCCCTTCGCCGATGCCCATCAGGGCCGTCCCGGCGTTGCGCATCGTCGCCTCGATATCAGCAAAATCGAGATTTATCATCCCCGGCGTGGTGATGAGATCCGAGATCCCCTGGATCCCTTGACGCAGAATATCGTCAGCAAGCTCGAACGCCTTCACTAGCGGCATCTCCGGAGGGGCAACTTTCAACAAGCGATCATTAGGGATGGCGATGAGCGTGTCAACGTACTGCTTGAGCTCTTCGATGCCTTTCTTGGCGCGCTCGGCTCGCAATCTCCCCTCAAACGAGAAGGGCTTCGTGACGATAGCGACCGTCAGCACCCCGGCCTCACGCGCTAAGCGCGCGATCACGGGAGAAGCCCCTGTACCCGTGCCCCCGCCCATCCCCGCCGTCAGGAAGATCATATCTGTGTCTTCCAAGAGCGCTGCCAACTCGGCTTCGGACTCCTCTGCGGCCTTGCGCCCAATCTCGGGATTTCCCCCAGCCCCCAACCCCGCGGTGAGCTTCGCCCCAATCTGCACCGTCCGATCAGCTTCAATAATCGAGAGCACCTGGGCGTCAGTGTTGACCGCGATCAGTTCGACGTCTTTTACTTTGGCTTTCTTCATGCGGTCGACGGCGTTGCCACCGCCACCCCCAACCCCGATCACTTTGATCCGCGCCAATCCGCTGCGGCCCATAAAACCCCCTAACCCCGGAAGAACCGGTTGAGCCAGCGCAATAACCTCCCAAACAGCCCGCTAAACCCAGAGCTCCTCACTCGGCTAGTGCTCCAATAGCGCCGCGACGCCTCCCGGTAGCGATATTCTTTCGATTCCACAGCGTACTTCACTAAGCCGATGACTGTCGAATAGATGGGGCTTTCGACGATATCGCGCAACCCGTGGATCCCTTGCGGGGGCCGT
>DAIPXV010000076.1:0-8247 GCA_036783095.1 Candidatus Bipolaricaulota bacterium | reverse complement strand
GGACGAAAGAGCAAGATCATGATGAGCAAAAGACCGACCAGCATATAGCGCACATAGAAGACCTGCGTCTTGAATTGGAAGGGTACCAGCTGATCGCTCAAAAACGTCGTACCCATCCAGACCGTCCATATAGCAAATGCCCCAAAGACTGCGCCTTTATGATTGCCCGATCCCCCTGCCATCAGCATCACCCAGACCAAGAACGTATAGCTCATCGGGTGAAAGAGCCCAAAGTCAATGGTGCTCACCGATGCCGTAAAGAGAGCACCCCCGATCCCCATCACGCAGGCTCCTAAGACAAAGGCTTGAATCTTAAACGCAAAGACGTTCTTGCCAAAGGCGCTCGTGGCGGCTTCGTCCTCGCGGATCGCCCTCAGCACCCGCCCCCACGGCGACCACGTGATCCTCTGGATCACTAGGAAGAGTACCAGCAGAGAGAGCGTAAGCAGCACGAGCAGGATGACGTCGTAGTCGCGCGAATCCAACGGCGCAAGGATCTCTTTGGCAAAGCCAGGTAGCCACGCGCACGGTGGGTCTTCGACCAGACAGAAGAGCGGCTTGGGAATTCCCGACAACGGCTGGGGCCCGTTGGCCAGCCATCGCTCGTTCTGAAAGACCAATCTTAGCGACTCAGAAATCCCGATCGTCGCGATAGCTAAGTAATCTTCGCGCAGGCGCAGCGTGAGCAGCCCGATCCCCAAGGCGATTACTCCGCAGATAGCAGCAGCCCCCATCACCCCAACGAGAAACGGCAAATTGAGCCCAAAGAGCTGCTTGGTGTACTCAGCAGCCAGTCCCGTGGGCATCGCCGTGGTGATCAGCGCAGCAGTGAACGCCCCCACCGCAAAGAACGCCGCTACCCCAATGTTGAAGAGCCCGGTCAGCCCCCATTGGACATTGAGCCCCACGCTCAAGATCGCATAGATCACCGCAGCGATCGCTGGGGTGACAAGATAATCCACCCAGGCCGCTGGGGCCAGCGCGATCCCCACCCCAAACAAAGCAGCCCCCACTCCAAAGAGCGAAACGCCCTGCCGGCGGCTGCGCCCAAAGAAGCTCAGCAGCCATCCCCCTAGTATGGCCATCGCTCCCAGCAAAAGCGCTCTCTTCAGCTCCATCACGATCTCCCTCCAAAGAGCCCCTGCGGCCTCACCAACAGCACGACAATCAGGACAAGAAAGGCCACCGCTGGCTGATAAGCCGGATTGAGCCACAGCGTCGAGACTCGCTGGACAATCCCAATGATCAGCCCTCCTGCCAGTGCTCCATAGGGGTTGCCTACCGTCCCCAAGATCGCCGCGGCAAAGAGCGGGAGCAAAAACCCCCACCCCATCTCCGGGTAGAGCAGGGCATTGACTCCATAGAAGATCCCTGCGATGGCCGCGAGGCCCGCCCCTATGCTCCAGGTCCAGACCCGCACCTGCTCGGTGTTGATCCCCGTGACGCGGGCCAAGTCGGGGTTATCGGCAGTGGCGCGCATCGCCTTGCCCAGCTTTGTCTTCTGCAAGAAAAGATAGAGACTTGCGACGAGCACGAGCGCCACGCCAAAGATGATCAGCTCATCGGGGCGGAGGCGTACATCGAAGGGGAGCTGCCACGCCGGTCGCACCAGCCCCGGAAAGTAATTGATCTTATCCGGCCCCCAGATAATATAGATGAGATTGCGCACGATGAACGCTGCCCCCAGCGAGGCCATCGCTAAGATGACCGGGCTGGCGCGGCGCACCCGTAAGGGGCGGTAAAAGAGTTGATCCAAAGCGATTGCCACCAGGGCCGTGCCTGCGGCTGCCAGAGGTAAGGCTAAGATCAACGGCCACCCGAAGCTCGTTCCTCCAAACCGCTCTTGCGGGACCCCCAACATGGGAAAGAACACCTGAATGAGAAAGAGCGCCATATAAGCGCCCAAGCTCATCAAATCCCCATGGGCGAAGTTGGCAAAGCGCAAGATCCCATAAATTAAAGTCACCCCGATCGCCCCCAGGGCGATGATGCTCCCGTAGATGATCCCATAGACTATGAGCTCGAGCATGCTTACCCTCCCAAGTACAGCCGCCCGATCTCTTCGTTTTGCAGGAGCGCCGGCCCAGAGTCGTCAAAGCGATTCTCCCCGCCAGCTAGGACGTACCCGTGATCAGAGAATTTCAGAGCCTCTTTGGCGTTTTGCTCGACCATAACGATGGCCACACCCGCCTTGTTGATCTCCTTGATCTTCTCAAAGACGAGCTCGACCATCTTTGGGGCCAACCCGGCGCTCGGTTCGTCGAGCAATAACACTTTGGGATCGAGCATGAGCGCCCTGCCCATAGCGACCATCTGGCGTTCTCCCCCAGACATCTTCCCCACCCGTTGAGCGCGCCGCGCCCGCAGCACGGGGAAGAGATCATAGACGCGCTCCTTGCGCGCCCGCAGGTCCTCCGTCAGGATAAACGCCCCCATCTCGAGATTCTCCTCGACCGTCAGGGAAGGGAAGACGTTCTCCGTCTGAGGCACAAAGCAGATGCCCTGCCGCACAATCTGCTCTGGGCTCCACCCCGTGATATCCCTGCCATCGAAGGTGACGCGCCCAGCCTTCGGCGGGAGCAGCCCAAAGATCGTCTTGAGCAGGGTTGACTTTCCCGCCCCATTGGGCCCAATGATCGTGACGATCTGGCCCGGTTCCACACTGATGGAGACCCCATGCAAGATCTCCATCTCCCCATAGCCAGAGACAATCCCTTGTGCTTCAAGGAGCGCCATCGCTTATCCTTGCACCACGGCCCGATATTGGCTGCCCAGATATGCTTCTAGCACGCGCTCGTCACGTTGAATCTCTTGGGGAGTGCCCTCGGCCAATTTCTCGCCGTTGCTCATGACGATCACAGGGTTACATAAGTGCATGACGAGGTCCATATCGTGCTCGATGAGCAAGAACGTCACGCCGCGCTCATAGCAGAGCTTCTCGATATTGGCGACGAGCTGTCTCATGAGCGTCGGGTTGACTCCTGCGCCCGGCTCATCTAAGAGCACCATCTGGGGATCGGCCATCAGCGTGCGCGCGAGCTCCAAGAGCTTCTTCTGGCCCCCGGAGAGATTCCCCGCGTACTCGTCTTTCAGATGAATGAGATTGACGAATTCTAAAACAGCCAGGGCTTTATCGCGGATCTCGCTCTCCTGGCGGCGGACCAGATGGGGCAGAAACCACGAGTAAAAAATATTCTCCCCGCGCTGCCCCGCCGGGACGAGCATTAAATTCTCCAGCACAGTCATCTGTTTGAACTCGCGAGGGATTTGAAAAGTTCGACAGAGCCCTTTGTGAAAGACCTTATGGGGCGGCAGACCCGTGATATCCTCCCCCCGGAAGATGACCTGGCCGCTATCGGGCTTATAAAACCCAGTGATGAGATTGAAGAGCGTGGTCTTGCCCGCGCCGTTGGGCCCGATCAACCCAGTGATTGTGCCGCGCCTGACAGAGAGCGAGCACTTGTTGACGGCGCGCAAGCCGCCGAAATCTTTGACAAGATCGCGCACTTCAAGGAGAACCTCTGCGCTCATGGGTGTCACCCTTCGTAATTTGTCGAGATTATAACGGATTACTCTGGAGCGGAGCAAATCCTTCAGAATCGAGGCCCCTCCCCTTCGCCGACATAGTACTCTTCGAAGCTCGTATACGCGCGATGGAAGAGCAATGTAAAAGACCCTGTGGGGCCGTTGCGCTGCTTCCCAATGATGACCTCCGTCTCATGGACCAAGGGGGAAGGGCTTTCGGTCTCATCGGGGCTTTCTTCGCCACCAGCGTCCTCGCGATATAAGAAGATCACGACATCGGCCGTCTGCTCGATCTCTCCGGAGTTGTGCACAATAATCCCGTTGGCTACGAAGTTATGGACATCTTCTACAACCAAATCCCAGACAGGCTCCTCACCCTCGGGCGTGATCGAGACGATTCTCTCCCATAGGAGATCGCTTGTAGCCCATTGATGCAACCATGAATCGCCTAGCTGTTGAGCAATGGCAGCTGCTCGTGAGCGAGAGATACGCTTTCCCACAGCGCGATATCCCAGAGCTGCGTGAGAGAGGCCTTGCTCTTGACGCCGTTGATTGATCAGCAGGGAAACAGAGGGAGGCAAGGCTTCAAGACCACTATTAGTCTGCCGGCGTGGCATGGAGAGAAGAAGCTCTTGAGCTAAAAGGGCCTTTCTCCCTCGTAAGGGGATAAGCGAGGCAAATTTTCTTAAGTTATCTTCACTTCGCGATACATACACCGTATAGATAGGGCACGTGGCCTTTGCACTCTTATAACCTGATGTTATCCCTGACACAATACCCAGGCGAGCCAATAGATACTGAGTTTGTTTGGCTAGCTGAAGGCTTGTCGTGCACAATTTCACATCCCAATATCCTTCCAATCTGCGCACTATAGTCCCATCGGTGGCGAAGAGGCCCGCTAGGTACTCAGCAATGCCTTGAGCGTTAGCAGTCAAAATCCAACTAGGAACGCTCTTTTGGTCATATCGTTGCCCCACTAGACCCAGCTCGCGCAACCAATTCCGCAGTGGGTTCCCATAGGGCTGACCGTACCCACGAAAATTCTTTTTAACGAACGCCACTTGTTCGCTTGTAAAGCGCTGCCGTGCGGAGACCTCTATAGCAAAGTGCCTGCGCGCAATATCGATAACGTCTTGAACCAAAGCGGGATCGGAATTAATAAACCCAACCTCGCGATGGCGCAGATACGTGCCATCGCCAGTCAAATACCCAAGGAACCGGCAGAGTTCTAGAGGACGCGGTTCCCCAGGGAGTGTGACGGATCGCATTGTTGCGATCAAATCCCCTGGAGCTAAATCTCGTAAGGGACGCCACCCCTCTGGGGTTAAGAACGGATGCGCCGCGGTCGCGCGTATCTCGCGCCCTGTCTGCACGCGCACCCTGTATACGCGATTGACGCCCTTGGGGATGACGTCGAGCACACGCGCTGGGCACAGACGTTGCTCATGATCGAGCGCGACCACGGTCATCCCCGGACGGATGTTTTGGACTTCTAACAGATCGCCGGTCTTCCCATCAATTACTTGGGTGTCACCAGTCACGCATTCGCGCAAGTCTGACAATCTTGGCCGGCGCGGTGGGCGCTCCGGCGCGCGCGAGAGCTGCGACACCGCCACCACAGGAATATTGAGCTCGCGCGCTAAGGCCTTTAGCGATCGCGCAATATAAGCGACTTCCTGCTCGCGCACGTCGGCGTGCGCCCCAGCTTCCACTAACTGTAAGTAATCGACAAAGAGAATATCAAGGTTATGCTCGGTCTTCATGCGCCGCGCCTTGGCCTTGAGCTCTAACACGGAGATGCTAGGCGTGTCGTCAATGATAATCTTACTATTTTGGAGCTTGCTCGCTGCGTGGATAATCCGTCGCCACGACTCGGAATCCGTCTGCAGATACCCCCCACGGAGCCGATGGAGATTAATACGAGCCTCCGCACAGAGCAAGCGCTCCAAGAGCTGTTCTTTGGTCATCTCTAAGCTGAAGAACCCCACGCATTTGTTGAAGCGCAGCGCCATATTCCGACCGATCGAGAGCGCCAGGGACGTCTTGCCCATGCTCGGGCGCGCAGCGATCACGATCAAGTCTGAGGGCTGCAGCCCTGCGGTCATCTCGTCGAACTTCTTGTAGCCAGTAGGCAGGCCCGTTACGGCGTGCTGCGAGGGATCACGCTGGAGCTTCTCGAGGTGCTCCAGATGCTCATGCAAGAAATCTCGAATGAAATAGAAATTATGGGTGAGCTGGAAGCGCGAGATCTGAAAGATCTTCTCTTCGGCAGCGTCGAGCAGTGGCTCCAGCTCCAGCTCCTCGGTGAAGCCCAACTCCGCGATCTGGTGGCCCGCTTCGATGAGCGCCCGCAAGACTGCTTTCTTCTTGATAATTTCAGCATAATAGGGGACGCTAGCTGTCGTCGTCACTTTCGTCAGCAGCTCGCTCAAGTATGCTCGGCCCCCGACTTCGTCGAGCTTGTTCAGCTCATCGAGGCGATTGCCCACCGTAATGAGATCGGCAGGCTTACCACCCTCAAAGAGCTCCAAGATCACTCTATAGATGATCTGATGAGCCTTCCAATAGAAATCGTCGGGTTGCAGGGCCTGCAAGAGCTGGGGGATGACGCTGTCGGGTTCGAGCATCGCCGCGCCGAGTACAACTTGTTCGGCTTCGCGGTTCTTGGGCAACGGTCGCGCAAGTTCATCTGGCAAATCAGATCACCCGTATGAATTATAGCTCAGCCAGGGGGGACTTGCAGATTCGCCTCTCTTGTGCTACAGTAAAAGACCGTTAGCGCGTCTTATCTGTCTTAGTATCCATCAGATAGAAGAGACGCTCGGAACTTTGGAGAAAGGAGGAAGCGATGTGGAGCTTCTAACGATCAAAGAGCTGTTGGAGACGGGGGTGCATTTCGGGCACCGCGTGCGCAAGTGGAACCCCAAGATGCGCGACTACATCTTCACCGAACGCAAAGGGATTCATATCATAGACTTAGAGAAGACGATCCGTTTGTTTGAGGAAGCTTATCTGTTTGTGCGGGACACAGTAGCTTCGGGGAAGAACGCGCTCTTTGTGGGGACTAAGCGCCAAGTCCAAGAGACCATCGCAGAAGAAGCCAAGCGCTGCGGCGCTCACTACGTGAATCAACGGTGGCTGGGCGGAACGTTGACAAACTTTGGCGTCATTCAGAAGCGCATTCAGAGACTCAAAGATCTGGAGGAGATGGAAGCCAACGGGGTCTTCGATGCTATGCCCCCCAAAGAAGCGCAGAACTGGCGTCGCGAACTTATGAAGCTGCGCCGTAATCTCGAAGGCCTCCGCGATATGGACCAGTTGCCTGGGGTGCTCTTTGTCGTGGATACGATCTTGGAGAAGAACGCCATTCACGAGGCGAAGTTATTAGGGATTCCTGTAGTAGCTATTGTGGACACCAACTGTGATCCTGATCCCATTGACTTTCCCATCCCCGGCAATGACGATGCAATCAAAGCGACAAAACTCATCACGGCGCGCATCGCCGACGCGGTCTTAGAGGGTCGCGAGGGGCGCTCTGCGGAGAAGGTCCCTGCTGCCAAGAAACCTGAGGAAGTCCCAGCAGCTCCAGCTGAAACCCTAGCAGAGACTCTGCCGACGGAAGAGGGTGTCACCGAATGAGCACGACTTCTTTCAATGAATTAGTCAAGAAGCTTCGGGAGGAGACAGGCGTTGGCATCTTGGACTGCAAGAAGGCGCTCCAGCAGGCCAACGGCGACCTAGAGAAGGCCAAGCTCATCTTGCGCGAGCAAGGGAAGGAGCTCTTCGCCTCGCGCACGGGGGAAGCCAACCAAGGGCGCGTCGAAGCGTATATCCATCACAATGGGCGCGTGGGGGTCCTCATCGAGATGGACTGTCAGACGGACTTTGTCGCCAACAGCGATGCCTTCCGTCAGGTCCTCAAAGACTTAGCCATGCACATCGCCGCGGCCTATCCGCCCCCCCAGTATATCAAACCCGAGGACGTGCCCCCAGAAGTGATCGAGCGAGAGAAGGAAGTCTATCGCCACCAAGCCGAACAAGAAGGCAAGCCCCCTCAGGTCATCGAGAAGATCGTCGAGGGCAAGCTCAAGACGTTCTTCACGCAAACGTGCTTGTTGAAGCAGCCCTTCGTCAAGGACCCCACGGGGAAGACCACAGTCGAAGATATCTTGGGGGAGCTGGCAAACAAGATTGGTGAGACGATCGTTGTCCGGAGATTCGCACGGTTTGAAGTCGGCAAATAGAGTTCTCCTCAAACTCTCAGGCGAGGCGCTTGGGGCGGAGGGCATTGATCCGCAGGCGCTCCAGTCGCTCACGGAGCAGCTGTATAAAGCTCACAAACTGAATACTCAGATCGCTCTTGTCGTGGGCGGGGGAAATTTCATCCGTGGGGCGCAGCTCGCTCATATTGACCGAGTCGTCGCCGACCAGATGGGGATGCTCGCGACAGTACTGAACGGCATGGCGCTACGATATAGCTTAGAGAACCAGGGCATCCCCGTGATCTTGCAGTCAGCGATCCCAGTATCATACGCCCAGCCCCTTGATCCCATCGCTGCCCGTCAGGCGCTCTCAGAGAGAAAAATTGTGATCTTCGCTGGGGGGACGGGCAACCCCTTCGTGACGACTGACACTGCCGCCGCGATCCGTGCCAGCGAGATCGGCGCAAAAATTTTGCTCAAAGCGACCGACGTCCCCGGCGTCTACAGCGCCGACCCCAAA
>DAIPXV010000075.1:0-8614 GCA_036783095.1 Candidatus Bipolaricaulota bacterium | reverse complement strand
AGTCCTTCCGAACTGGGCTGGACTATGCCTTCATCCCTTAAGGGGATGCAGGGCGTGTTAGCGCTTGTGGGAAGCGCTCCTAGTACCCACCCCCTCCACAGGGAGGGTGGAGTCGGTGGGCCTATGAGTCTCTACAGGGCCGGCCTGGGGTTGGCCCCCTTCCGACCCCTCGGCGTTGCCATCGTGTGCTTCAGCACACAAGCAGGCTTCGCCGATGTGAGCCCTGTTGTCACCTAGACATTGCTGTCTAGGGCGACCCTGCGAGGTTATGGCGAAGCATTCATTGATAAACTGCTCCCGCTGCTGTAACAGCTCAGCAGAATATTTGCCATTGCGAGGTGTGAGAGCTCGATAGCGATCTAGCACCAGCTCCGCTCGGCGACGCTTGTAGCTTCGCAAATGCGATACGACTTGCTTGAGGAGAGCGAGAGCTTGAATGTTAGATATAGCATACGTATAGCTAAGCGTATGCCCGGGCTTGTAAACGCGCTTCTTTGTAATCCGGCCGGCACCAATCACCTTCTGCACCCATGCTAGTACGGAGCGCTCTGTATTGCTGATGGAAACCAGCAAATGCCGATGAGCGCCTTGGTACTTGCGCGTGAGGGTGATTGTACCTTCGCCATCAATTAAGCCGGCGAGGTAAGCGCGTTCAGCTGTAGTGAGCTTTCTCACACCTTGAGCCATACCCTCGCGTTGATCGAACCCGCGTCCGGAGATGCTTTCGTTCGGCATCTACAGGCTTAGTCCGGTGTTTTGGTTTGAGATCAGCCGCTCCCACCGAACAGGATCGGCTGATCCGAGCCCCGCTAGGAGATTCCCACGCGCCCTGGGGCCGAGCGCGCGGTCAGCCCGTCTTGTCGGTCCCTTGCGCGAGCCGACGAGCAGAGCTCATCGCAAGGGATGCTTCTCACTAGTTCAGAGAAGCAGTGGCGTAAGCAAAAGTGTTGGCACTTATTGGCCATCGGCCGTTTTTGGGAGGTGGCCGCAACTCCGCCTGCAGCCTCCCTGCCGCATCCCCGTCGAATCCAGTACACCCCCATCTGTCAAGGATCATGCGCGCTCGCGCATTCTCAATTATAGCAGAAGCGTGGGGGCTTTCAAACATCACGGGCGCTCCGTCTGGAGCGTCGCCTTGGGAAATGCTTCTAGGACGGGGATGCCCAGCCAATCGGAAGGGATGACCAGCCCCAAGGCCGCTAAGGCCGTCGCCGCTGTGTCGTAGATGCGGATGGGCTGCGTCAACTCGCGCCCAATCTCGATATCAGCAGTCCATAAGATCCACGGGATTGTCAGATCTCTTGGATCGTCGGTCCCGTGGATCCGCCCATGCCCCCCATGATCGGCTGTGACGATTATCACAGAATTATCGAGAATCTGTAAATCTTCGAGATTTTCGAGCAGAAGTCCCAGGGCTTCGTCCACGCGTTCCACAGCTTGCAGTTGCCTGACGGTCATCCAGCCGTAGCGATGGCCAGCGTCGTCCACGTCCGACAGATGCAGAAAGACTAAACGCGGGCGATGCTCAGCAACATACTGAACGGCTTCTTCGATCACCCTTTTGGCGTCGTTATTCATAACGAAGAGCGGGATCTGGGGGTGAAAGAGATGTTCCAGCTTGCGCTTGCTCACGAAGGCGACAGTAGAGATTTGGGCGTGCTGAGCGATCTCAAAGATCGTGGGCACGCTGATGCGCCCCAGCTCCGGGGCCCAATAGTTCCACGTGATGCCATGGCGCTCTGGAGGGACGCCGCTCAAGAGTGATGCGATGGCGGGCAGGGTCAAGCTGGGCATTACTGTCTGGGCGGTCCAGCTGTAGAGCCCCGACTGCCAGAGTCTATCGAGATGTGGGGTCTGGGCACGCTGCAGCGCATCGGGCCGGAGACCGTCAATGACGATGATAAAGACGAAATAATCTTTGACGGTGAAGTAGTGAGAAATCTTCGGGGGAAGCTGGGGCACTGTTGGAGGAGGCGTCAGCGGTGTGGAGGGAGAGCCAGAGTGAGCTGGAGAGAGGGGTGGCAGGCTCCCCAGCGCAACGAAGAGCAAAAGGAGCCAAAACTCAAGGCGCATAGAGCTCCGGGCGAATTCGTGGAATGAGCGCCATCAGCACGGCTTGCTCGGTGAGCTGCTCGCGCGTGAGCAGATTTTTCGAAAGATACCCAATGGCGCCCCCCTTGTGCCCGATCTTCTCGATTCCCGCTAGCTCGCTCATGACTTCGCCCACGGTGCGGCCCTGAAGCACTTGTTCGATGACCCTTGGAGGATAGACGAACCCCGATCCGTGCCCCACAGTGAGCTTCCCATCTTGGCTGATGATAGCACAGAATTGCACGTCAAAATAGAGCTTCAGCTCGTTGTGCCAGATGAGCCCGGCTTCGATCCCCACGCCAAAATCTGCGTCCTGGAGGGCTTTGCGGGCGCGTTCACAAGCACCTCTAGCGGTATCATCGCCGAAGGGCTGCACCGGCACGCCCGACCCCACAGAGATAAGACGGACTTCCGTGGGTCCAAAAACTCGCTCGAAGACGTTCTTCACCGCTTGAGCTTTGATAGGGTTGTTCGAACCTACATGCACGCGTATCACAGCGTTCAGATTATGACAGAAAATCGCAAGATGAGCAATGGCGGCTGTCTCAGCTCCCACGGACTTTTCACGCCGTTTCCACAGATTTTCGACCCTGGGTATGATATAATAGCTTTGCAAAAACTTAACTCACTCAAGGGAGGAGATCTTGATGCGCACTGTGGCTGTTCGTCTGATGGTGTTGATAGTGGGGTTGGGATTGGTGGGAGGATTTGGGGTGGCGCAGCCGCGTGGGCCGGTCTCGACTGACTTTGCTGACGAGACCGCCACGCGGCTCCAGCCCGATCGCGATCGCAGCTTCTGGGTCCGCCCCGGCGACATTGACAAAGACGGCGATCTCGATCTCATCGTGGGCAATCGCCCCGGGGACGCGGCGCTCATCCGCGTCTTGGTCAACCAGCAGGGCAAGTTCGAGAACGACTCGGCGCGGCGCCTCCCCGCGATCCCTAGCCAGATCCCATTCGGGGCTGACTTAGGCGATATTGACCGAGACGGCGATCTCGATATAGCGCTCGCGATGGGTGGGGATCGCGGCGGCGGAGAGCCCGACCGCATCCTCGTCAATACAGGGGCTGGGCTCTTCCAAGATGAGACATCTAGTCGGCTCCCTGGCGTCGTGATCAATCGTTCGTTTGCTGCGAGATTCTGCGATGTCGATAGCGACGGCGATCTTGATCTGTTCGTGGGGACGCTCGCAGGCGAGCCCGCTCGCCTGTGGATGAACGACGGCAGCGGACGCTATGTGGACGAGAGCGGGAGCCGCCTCCAGCAAGCCGGATCGTTCAGCCTTGCTGCGGCCGACTGCGCCGACGTCGACAGCGACAAAGACAATGATTTTGTCTGGGGCACAGGCGAGCCGACCCAAGGCGGGGTCAACCAAGTCAATCGCTTGCTCATCAATAGCAATCGCGGCTTCTTCACTGATGAAACAGCCTATCGCGTCTCGTTCGAGCAGGGGACAAACACCCTCTCTATCAAATATCTCGACGTAGACGGCGATGGCGATCTGGACGTCTTCGCGTGCAACGCCCCGATTACACCGGCGGGTCTGGCCGGGCGGGCCGTGCTCTGGATCAACAACGGCAAGGGGTTCTTCAGCGACGAGACGGCTTTGAGACTTCCCTTTGGCGCCTTTAACTGTGTCGACTTCGACTTCGCTGACCTCGACGGCGACAAAGACTTAGACATCGCGATGGTGCGGCTGCAACAAGTCCCGCAGGCTCCCAATCTCTTGCTGATGAACGACGGTCGAGGATACTTTATCGCTATAGATCTCCCGGTAGAAGGGGGCAACGAGGGCGGCAACGGCGTCGTCTTTAAAGACTTAACAGGCGACGGCAAGCCCGACATCTACATCGCGCGCATCGGCCAAGACGTGCTCTTGGTGAACAGAAATGCGGGGGTCTCGCGACCATAGCTTCTTCTCACCCTCACCCCCATCCCCTCTCCCCTCTGAGGGAGAGGGGAGCAGAGGGGTGAGGGCCCCACTAGCCCAAATGCCATCTTTGCGCTACAATAAGCGTTATGCTGGACATCAAACTGATCCGTGAGAACCCTCAAGAAGTCGAGCGGCGTCTGCGCACCAGAGACGAGTCTATATCTTTGGGCCCGCTGCTCAAGCTCGACGAGGAGCGCAGAAAGCTCATCGCTCAAGTGGAGCAGCTCAAGGCACAGCGCAATAAGGCGACTGAACAGATTGCGCTTCTCAAGCGCGAGAAGAAAGAGAGCGAAGCCCAAGCCCTCATCGCCGAGATGGGGCAGGTCTCCGACACGATCAAATCGCTCGATAGTAAGCTCGCTCAGATCGAACAAGAGATCCAAGATTTTCTCGCTCGTCTGCCCAATCTGCCCCATGCGAGCGTCCCCGTCAGCCCCAACAAGGGCGACAAGAAGATCTTAAGAGAGTTCGGGCAGAAGCCCCAATTTTCGTTCCCGTTCAAGAATCACGTGGAGCTTGGGGAGCAGTTGGGGCTCCTAGACTTCCCGCGGGCCGCGAAGATTGCCGGGTCGCGCTTCCCGCTCTATCGCGGCAAGGGCGCCCTCTTGGAGATGGCCCTCATCAGCTTCATGATGCGCTATCACTCAGAGAAGAACGGGTACATCCCGATCTTCCCGCCGTTTTTGGGCAATCCCGAAAGCTTCTTCGCCGCGGGGCAGTTACCCAAATTTGCTGACCAAGTCTACTTCTGCCCCGAAGATAAGCTCTATCTCAACCCTACAGCGGAGGTCTTGCTCACCAATCTCCATCGCGATGAGATCTTAGATGGCTCGCAGCTCCCGTTAAAGTACTGCGCGTACACAGCGTGCTTTAGAAGAGAAGCTGGCACCTATGGGGAAGAGGAGAAGGGCCTCATCCGCATACATCAATTTAACAAAGTCGAGCTGTTTAAGTTCACCAAGCCTGAGGAGTCTTACACAGAGCTAGAGGGCCTCGTCGAGGACGCCGAAGATATCTTACAAGAGCTGAATGTGCACTACCGGGTGGCGCTGCTGCCCACGTGCGACTTGGCGCAACAATCAGCGAAGACGATAGACTTAGAAGTCTGGATTCCCTCGCAGAATCGCTACTATGAAGTGAGCTCGATCAGTAACTGTGAGGACTTCCAAGCGCGACGGGGCAACATTCGCTTCCGGCGCGAGAAGGGGAGCAAGCCCGAATACGTGCACACTTTGAATGGCTCGGGCTTGGCCACATCGCGATTATTTGTGGCGATCTTGGAGAACAATCAGCAGCCTGACGGCTCGGTGCTCATCCCCAAGCCCCTGCAAGAGTACGTCGGGACAGATCGGTTGGTGCCACTATGATGCCGGATGCTGAAGCATCGGGCTACCTCTCCCCCGACCCCTCCCCTTCAGGGAAGGGGCTAGGGGGTAGGTTTTAGGTGAGCGCGCTTCAGCACGCTTTCATCTGCTGAGCCCGCGACTTCAGTCGCGGGGGAGCATAGATCGGAGTCAATGTATGAGAACAAGAGCACTACTTGGCTTTCTGATGCTACTGAGCAGCGCCGGGGCGTGGGCGCAACAGTTTGAGGCCCCCGATCTCGTCGTCACAGCGGTGCGCCTCGACCCAACATTTCCTGCACCGGGCAGCACGGTGCAGATCATCGCGACTGTCACTAATCAAGGCACGCGCACGACCAACGACGTCTTCGCTGTGGAATTCAAAGCTGATCGAGTCCAGGTCGGCGTGCGCTTCTTTGCTGATCTTGCCCCAGGACAATCCCTTGATGTCACTATCAGCTGGGACGCCAAGCCCGGCGAGACCGTCTTCCGTGTCACTGTAGATCCGTTTAAGACCATCTCGGAGCTGGACGAGAGCAACAATACTCTCTATAAGATCGTCAACGCGACCAATAACGAATTTACTGGGGCGGACTTGGTCGTGCGCCGCGTAGGCGTCGAAGCTGAATCACTCACGGCTGGGGAGTCGGCGCGGCTTGTCGCAACCGTCGCGAACGTCGGGCAGGGGCCGGCGGCGTTTGTGCCCGTAGGCTTCTACGTTGATGGCGAACTGCTTACTATTGAGACGGTGCGCGAGAGCCTGCCCGCCAGGCAAGAGATGACGATAGCAATCCCCTGGACGGTCGAGGTCGGCGAGCGGGTCCTCCGCGCCAAGGCCGATCCCAACGGGGAGCTCTTCGAGCTCGATGAAGCGAACAATTCGTGGGCAGAATATTTTGAGTTTGCGCCCCTGCCCAACCGATGTGCTCAGATCGTCTCGCTAGAGTTCGCCGGCACGAGCATCACTCTTTTAGAAGAGATGACGTCGCTGTCCATCAGCGATGTAGTGAACGTCTTCATCCCGGCGATTCGCCGCCAGATGGAGCGCGACTACGAGGGCGTGAACGTCAGGTTCTATCTGCGCCAGCCCACAGGGATCTTCAGCACGGTCTTCTTCTCCCCGGAGAATCGCATTCCGATCTTGGGGTTAGCGCCCTTAGATTTTGGGAACTTGCGCAAGGACGACCGCGGGTTTGTCTTTGTCGGGAGTTTTCACACGAATCGCGGGCTGCGGCTGGCGCCGCCGGAGCTGCTGGCGATTCTTTTTGCTAAAGTTGCCAGCCACGAGCTGGGGCACATGCTTGGGCTGGGGCACAACCCCAACGGCGGCATTATGAACGCTCAAGCCGAGACCAACCCCTACTTGGTAGTCAACGAGAAGTTCCGTCCTGAGGATTTGGAGTATCTCAAGCGCATCCTGCCGATGGACTGCCGGTAGAACAGTTCAGAGTTCTCAGTGAACAGTTCTCAGTTAAGAGCCTATCTTGACGAAAAAAAAAGCGACTATAATATTGTGCAAGCCCTTGGAAGAGATCTCTATCGAGGGTAAACCCTTCAAAAGAAGGAGGTGCAAGTCGTGAGCATCTCTCTCCGGAGCAAAGGGCTGCCCGGCACAAGGATGGGCTTCTCTTGTGCAAACTACTGGCTTCGACGACAGGCTCAAATTTTAGCCCATAGGGCGAGTGTCCGGGAGCGTTTAGCCGCTCTATTACTGGAATTGAGCCAACGGTATGGCACTAATCTGACGGGCGGGGCAAGGCAGATCGAACCTCGGTTGAGCGTGACACTCTTAGGCGAGATGCTGGACAGCCACCGTGGGACAGTGAGTGAGGCGCTCAGTGAGCTGCAGCGGCGTGAGCTGATTACACGGGCGGGAGGCAGATTTGTCATTAGGGATGCAGTTAAGTTGCAAGAGCTGGCGGAGAGTGTCTTCTAGTCAGAAAAGTGTCGGCAAGCCGACGGTGGCAGTGTCGCCAGAGCGACACTCAAAGCGTCGGCGAGGCGACAGCCGGGCTCTGCGAGGTGGTGTAAAGTGAAACATCTCAATTAAGGAGGGATAGCCATGACCATAAGGGTTCGGACTGTAGTAGTAGCAGCTGTGGCGGTAGTCTCATTAGTTGCATTCGCATTGGGCATGGGTGCTTACTTCCTCAATGGAAGTAAAGGAGTTGTAGCAAGTGTCGCAACTTCGGGTGCACGAGTCAGTGGCCCAGATCAAGACGGGTACTACTGGGTACAAAAGACGGTCAAGATTTGGCCGACCTTTGAAGGAACAGGTCAGATTGGGCAAGCGGTGCTTTCTATTAATCGTCCAGGAACATATACATTCCATTACAAAGTCACCAATAGCGACTTCATTTACTTGAAGGAGCTATGGGTTTTCGTGTTTCCAGAACAAGTGCTCAAAGACCGTGGAATAATAACGAGCAAGGACTTTGTTGCCATGCAAATCTTCCCCTTCTCCCCAGGGTATGATGCTGTTCTCCCCTTTACGGTCACAGCCCCAGGTCGCTATCGTGTGGCCTTTGGCCCTTACAACGGGAGTTTCTTCTTAAAGGGCTCCTTATCTGCTACTCCTCGGCCACGGGCTAACCTCGGCCTGAAGCTTGAAGGCCCGGATGGCCACATTGTTGATCTCGAATCGGCATATGACCTAACCACGTGGAAAGCACCTGATGGGACTATTTACGTACAGGAGAACGCTCACTAAAACGAACAAACGAGCACTGGCAAAGGGACAGTCTCTGGACACTCTCACCCAGAGACCGTCCCGTGGTATAATTGAGATAAGCCAAAGTCTACTTATGAATGCGATTATAGAAGCAGAGGCGCTTGTTAAGCGCTACGGTAATGTAATTGCTCTTGATGGAGTGACCTTCTCTATCCAGGAAGGGGAACTTTTTTGTCTTTTGGGGCCAAACGGTGCGGGTAAGTCGACGTTGCTCTTGCTTCTTTGTACCGTGCTCAAACCTACTTCAGGTAAGTTGTATGTGGCAGGGTATAATGTTACTAAGGACTCTGACGCTGTACGCCAACTGGTTGGAATTGCCTTTCAGGAGCCAAAGCTCTTCTGGCGCCATACGGTCCAGGAGATGATTGATTTCCATATACTGATGTGTGGTCTTGGGCAGTCGGGGAGACAAAGAGCTAAAGAGATTCTGGAAATCCTCGAACTTAGCAGCCTCCGGCATCGTCGAGGTCTGGAATTATCTGGCGGACAACAGAAGCGCCTGGAGATTGCACGTC
>DAIPXV010000074.1:0-8713 GCA_036783095.1 Candidatus Bipolaricaulota bacterium | reverse complement strand
CGCCTGGACCGTTCGTCTTGCCGCCTTCGGCGGCAAGAACTATGCCACAAGGAGGCAACCAATGAAGCGCTTTCTCTCTTTCGTCTTTCTGCTCGCTCTCGTCCTGTCGTCGGCCCCGGTCCTCACCCAGCCGACCGGCCAAGTAACTCTCAGAGTGACGCTCGACGGCCAGCCCGCCGATGCCCTGATCTTCGCCCAAGATCGCTTCGGGAAACTCTTCATCGCTTATACTGACCTCAAAGAACTCGGTTTCGCTCGACTGACACTGCCCCAAGAGCAATATACCCTGATCGTTGACCGTGGCGCAGGCTTCACTGTAAAACCCTTCGCTCAAGAGATCACCGTGCAAGCGGGCAAGACCCTCGAGCTGACAGTTTCGCTCCAGCGAGCATTCTCCCCTGCAAAAGAGTGGAGCTATTACTCGGCAGACCTCCATGCCCACAGCACCGCCAGCCTCGATGGCCACACACCCATAGAGCAATTAGTGGTCGTGCAGCGCGCGGCCGATCTCGATCTCGTATTTATCAGCGATCATGAGACGATCGCCGGGCATGAGCTTTTCTTAAAGACTGCCCAAGCGCGCGGCATCCCTGCGATCTTGAGCGAAGAGATCACGACCCCCCTGGGGCACTGGAACGCCTATCCCCTCACCTGCGCCATGACCTATGCTCCGA
This sequence comes from Candidatus Bipolaricaulota bacterium, assembly GCA_036783095.1. Lineage (GTDB taxonomy): Bacteria > Bipolaricaulota > Bipolaricaulia > RBG-16-55-9 > DRXL01 > JANXCC01. The sequence continues at coordinate 8,039 of DAIPXV010000074.1, read as the reverse complement.
ACAAGACCCCCAAAGACTACTTCGCTGCTGCCCGTGCCAGCGGCGCGCAGATCATCCAAGCCAATCACCCAGGATCAAGCTCGGATGGCTACTTCGCCCTGCTAGGTACAGAGATCTTCGACTATGGCTTCGATGCCGTGGAGATCTTCAACGGCGAATTCGACCAGGGCGATGCCAAAGCGATCGAGCAGCTCTTCAAGTTCTGGAACGAAGGGCGACGCTACATCGCCGTCGGCAACAGCGACGATCACGACTGGATGGACTTTCGCTTCGAGCGCTACGGCCGTCCGCGCACCTTCGTGCGTGTCGAGGGCGAACTGACGCCCGAAAAATGGATCGCGGCTCTCAAGAGCGGGCGGGCGTTCACGACATATGGCCCCCTCGTGAACTTTACAGCACAAGATGGGAAAGTCCTCCCTGGGGACACAGTGACGCTGTCGCGCGGGCAAGAGATCTCACTCAAAGCTGAATTGCTCGTGCTCCCGCGCGACCCCTCCCAAGAGGAGCCACGTACCCTTCAGTCGGCGCAGATCATCAAGAACGGCAAAGTCTTAAAGACTTTTACTCTCGGTGAGGAGCGCGCGGTGATCACCCTCACGGATAAGCCCACGGAGAAGAGCTGGTATCTGGTGCGTGTCGTGGCCGACGACGGCGATCAAGCGTACGCGAACCCGATCTGGGTAGAAGTGCAGTAGATGCCCAAGATCAAACTTGCTGATGACCAGGGTCATAGTCTCGGCTCTAGCTTCGCTGTAGGCTGAGGGCAGCGGAGGTGCAAAGTATGACTGCCCAGAAGCAGATCGTCGAGTGCGAGTATCGCGGCCCGTGGGTCATCAGCAGTCGAGATATCTATATGGGGCAGACCTGCTGGCACCCAGAGAATCTGAAAGAGGGCCGGACGCATCTCTTCAGCAAGTCGTGCGAAGAGTGGGGCGACGATTGTCCGCTCCATCGCGCTCGCTCGAAAGAGCGCTGATCGCGCTCAGAGCTCTTAAGCGACGACAATCCGTGCGTCCACGACGCGCGCCCCGCGCCCTTTCTCGAAGACGACCAAGGGATTGATGTCCAGCTCAACGATCTCTTCTATTTGCATGGCAAGCTGCGACAGCCGCGCCAAGCACTCGGCGATCGCCTCTATATCTGAGGGCGGCTCGCCGCGAAAGCCCTCCAAGATCTTAAAGCCCCGAATCTGCCGGATCATTCGCTGAACGCCCAGCTCGCGAATCGGCGCGATGCGAAACGTCACATCCCGCAGGGCTTCGACGTAAATCCCCCCAAGCCCGAACATCAACAACGGTCCGAAGAGCGGATCGCGCTTGAGCCCTAGGATCGTCTCCTTGCCCCCTGTGATGAACTCTTGCACGAAGACCCCTGCGATCCGGGCACTGGGCTTGGCCTTCTGCACGTCTGAGAGCATCCGGTGGTAGCTCTCCCGCAGCTTGTCGTCGCTGTGAATATCGAGCTTGACGCCGCCGACATCAACTTTATGAGCAATGTCCGGCGAGACGATCTTGAGCACCACGGGGTAGCCGATCTCGTGGGCTGCTTGGAGGGCTTCGTCCTCAGACTTGGCGAAGCGATACTGAAGCACAGGGAAGCCGTATGCTTTCAGTAACTCGTGAGCTTCGGGCTCCAGGAGCAGCGAGCGTCCCTCGCGTTTGGCGCGCGCGATGATCTCTCTGACGCGCTCAAGCTGTACGTCCGTGAAGACTCGGTACTCGGTGCGCGGGCGGTGGACCCAGTCGCGATAGCGGGCCATGGCGGCGAGAGCCCTTGCCGCGCGCTCCGGAAAGCTGTAGTGCGGGATGTTCGCTTCTTCTAAGATTTCTATAGCGGGTCTGGCGTCGGTGACCGCCATCAGGCACGCGAGCACGGGCTTCTGCACCCTCACCCCCATCCCCTCTCCCCTCTGAGGGAGAGGGGAGGAGAGGGGTGAGGGGGCTAATGGTTCTCGTACAGCACGCACAATATACCGCGCGATGTTCTCCAAACTCATCAAAATATGGGGCGCGGCGATGACCACGACCCCGGCGACGTTTGGATCTTCGAGAACGGTGCGCACGACTGTCTCATAGCGTTGCTCATTGGGCTCGCCGGTCATATCCACGGGGTTGGCGACGTTGACCGTGGGCGGCAGCAGCTCCCGAAGTTTTTTCACTGTCTCTTCAGTGAACTCCGCGAGCTGCACCCCATGGCGCACGGCGGCATCCGTGGCTAAGATCCCTGCGCCGCCGGCGTTGGTGACTATCGCGATCCTGTTGCTCTGGGGCAGGGGCTGCTGGGCAAACGCTATAGCATAATCGAAGAGCTCTTCGATCGTCTCGACCCTGAGGACGCCCGACTGCATGAAGACCGAATCATAGACTTCGTCGGAGCCGGCCAGTGCCCCGGTGTGGGATGTAGCCGCCTTGGCCCCTTCAATAGTACGACCAGATTTGATCGCTAAGATAGGGATCTTCTTGGGGCGCTCGCTCGTGATCTCTGTCGCTAATTTGTGAAATCCCTGGGGGTCTTCGAGGTCTTCCACGTAGAGCAAGATGACGTCGCTGAGCGGGTCGTCTTGTAAGTATTCCAAGAGATGATTTTCGTGTAAATCAGCTTTGTTGCCGATGGAGATGAATTTAGAGAGTCCGATCTTTTGGCGCTGGGCGTACTCAAGGGCAGCGACGCCTAGGGCACCGCTTTGGGAGATGAACGCGATATTGCCCTGGCGGGGCATCCCTGGGGCGAAGGTTGCGTTCAGCGAGACGGTAGGATCAGTATTGATAATCCCAAGACAATTGGGGCCGAGCAGGGCGATCCCGTAGCGCTGGGCGATCTGTTGGAGTTCGCGTTCGCGCCGGGCGCCTTCCTCGCCGATCTCTTTGAATCCCGCGCTGATGACGATGGCCGCGCGCACGCCCTTGCGCCCGCACTCTTCAAGAACATTTGCGACAGCTATCGCGGGCACGATGATCACGGCGAGATCAATCTCATCAGGGATGTCGAGCACCGACGTATAGGCTTTCACGCCCAAGATGCTCTTAGCTTTGGGGTTGACGGGGTAGACGACACCGGTGTAGCCATGAAAGAGAATATTCTTGAAGACGGCTCGGCCCAAGCTGTCGGGCTTAGTGGACGCGCCGATGACCGCGACGGATTTGGGGGCGAAGAGCGCTTCTAAGGTCTCTCGGCTATGGGTAGTCATACTTTAGTCCCCTCACCCCTGTGCTCCCCTCTCCCTCGGAGGAGAGGGGACAAGTGTGAGAGTGTATATATGGTCTCAAACACGAGGGCGATATGCAAGTTGACAGACTCTCTTATTGGAGCTATCTTAAGAACGGTGACCGGCGATGGCCCAGATGCGTTCGCTCTTCGACGAGCCTGCAAAGTCCCCCGCACTCTTGACGTTTGAAGAAGCCCAGCGTCAAGCCCAGACATGCGCAAAGTGCCGACTGCACCAGAGCCGGACGCATGTCGTCTTTGGGGAGGGTAGCACGCAGTCTCCTGTGATCTTTCTGGGAGAGGGCCCCGGCGAGGTCGAAGATGCGACAGGGCGGCCGTTCGTCGGCCCGGCAGGGCAGAAGCTGACTGAGATCTTAGAGTCGGTAGGTATTTCTAGAGAGCGCGTCTATATAAGCAATATGGTCAAGTGCCGCCCTCCCGGCAATCGTGCCCCTCAAAAAGACGAGATGGACGCATGCTGGCCGTACTTGGAAGCTCAGATTAAGCATATCAAGCCCAAGATCATCGTTGCTTTAGGAAACGTCCCTGCGCAGTATCTGCTCAAGACGACCGAGGGGATCACGACCCTGCGGGGGAAGTTCTTCCCCTGGCGCGATGGGATTGAAATTTTCTGTATGTTTCATCCAAGCTATCTGTTGCGCAACCCGTCGCGCGAGCCGGGCAGCCCAAAGTATCTCACGTGGCAGGACATCAAGAAGCTGAAGGAGCGTCTCGATGGACTTCTCTGAGCTGACGGAGCCGGAGCGCCGCGCCCGCGTCGAAGAGGCGCTCCGTCAAGGCGAGGAGCTCCGCAAGGCCAAAGAGTACGACAAAGGCATTGATATCTTAGTCGAAGCCCTCCAGTATGGTGTGGAGAAAGCGAAGATTTATTTTCGTTTGGGGAATATCTACTTTGACGCGGGCAAGCTCGAGCACGCGGAGTACGCGTATCGTCGGGCGATTGACTTCGACCCAAATCACGTAAACGCGCATCACAATCTCAGTGTGGTGCTGCGCAAGCAGGGTAAGCTTTCGGAAGCTATTCGGATGCGTCGCATTGCTGAGCGATTAGCGTTTGAGCATCCTCCGCGTGTACAGCTCACCCCGGAGCAGATCGAGCACGCGAGGCGCTTCGCACGGCGGTGGCTGATCGGGGTCTTGATCGCGGTGGGGATTCTCATTGTTGCTCTGATTGCGCTCAGCCGGCTCTAGGAAAGGGCGACATCTATGGCCAAAGCGAAAGCTCCTATAAAGTCGGTAGTCGTGGTTGTCGAGCATACTCCTGATGCTCCCACAGAGTACAAGTGGTCTGTACACTGTCCGGCAATTCCCGCATGTTTTTCTGAAGGACGCACTCGTGAAGAGGCTCTCAAGAACATCCGGGAAGTGTTGAGCGCGTATTGGGAGCTCTTAGGCGATGAATACTTAGCATTGCGTTGAGTTCAACGCATATACAGCCCGCCGGTGACGCCGATCGTCTCGCCCGTGATGTACCCAGCCTCTTCAGAACAGAGAAACGCGATCACTGCGGCGATCTCATCAGGGGTGGCGATGCGTTTGAGTGGGATGCTTGCGCGGATCTGATCCCCTTGCTCAGCTAAAGATTTGCGGTTCATCTCCGTGTCGGTGTAGCCGGGGGCGACGGCGTTCACGGTGATGTTATACGGGGCAAGCTCAAGAGCTAGTGATTTCGTGAGCCCGATCAGGCCGGCCTTCGCGGTGGCATAGTGGGGGCTGTGAGCCGAGCCGGTCAGGGCGCGTAGCGAACAGATATTAACAATTCTGCCCCAGCCGGCAGCGCGCATATAGGGCACCGCGAGCTTCGTGCAGTAGAACGCGCCGTCGAGCGTGACGGCGAGCATTCTGTGCCACTCGTCAAGGGAGAGCTGCTCGATCCCTGCGTGGGAGGAGTAGCCGGCGTTGTTGACTAAGATCTGCAATCCGCCAAGTTCCCTCACGGTCGTCTCGATCATGTGTTGGACTTGAGGGTAGTCGGAGACGTCGGCTTGCAGGGCGAGGGCGCGACGTCCCAGAGACTCGATCTGGCGGACGACGGTGTGAGCGGCCTCGGCGCGACTGAGATAGTTTACGACGACGTCGCAGCCTTGTTGAGCTAATTTGACAGCTGTTGCGGCACCGATGCCGCGGCTGGCGCCGGTGACAAGGGCGATCTTGATAGCCATGAGCTCTCCCTCCTTCATGGTTGGTGCATCTCTAAGAAAGCCCTTGGACTAAGAATCTGTAACTCTCTCAAACTAACCTTGCGGAGCGCGTGGCTTGATAACTCTAAGAGATCACGATCTCCAGTGATCAACAAGCGGGCTCGCGCGGCACGGCAACATTCGAGCACGATATTGTCTTCAGGATCGCGGCAGATCAACAGGCGCTTACGAGGGCGTACTAAGCGCGCCTGGACGACAAAGCTTGCAATCCCGCTCAGCAATGCTTGGAACTGCACGCGTGTGATCTTGCCTCGCGTGAGAAGCTCTTGCGGGACTTCGCGGTACTCCTGCAAGAGAGCAGGTGAGATCCATGGTTGGGTCTTGTGTATCACGAGGCGGAGCGCCTCAGCTGGGGTTCCTCCAAACGCAAATGCCGAGATGAGAACGTTAGTGTCCACCACGACCCTTGGCTTGGCGCTCGTAGATACGACGGCGGACTCTTTGGGTAGCTGCTTCAAGGTCCTCCATCCTGAGAGTGCTATCTCGGAAGACTATACGGGCAAGCTTGAGGGCTGCTTCCAATCGCTCTTGAGGGGTTAAAGCAGCTAAGATAAACTCGTCAAGGCGCTTCGCTGTCTTCATCGGGCTCACCGGTGCTATTATACCCTATAGAACTAGCTTTGGCTCGATACACTCCGGCCCGTCGTTCGCCGGGGAGTTCACAAGCGACGAGACAGCAAACAGCTCGAGCTCTTCTGCCCGATACGGGCGCAGGACTCTCGCGAGCTCCCCAGGAGCCTTCGGTGACGGATCGAGCCAAAGCTCTTCTAACTCTCTGGGCACGATCACCGGCATCCGATCGTGAATGGGTCTTATGAGATCGTTGGGTTCTGTGGTGACAATCGTGCACGTCTTCAGAGGTTGACCCTCAGGAGAACGCCACATATCCCACAAGCCCGCAAACCCAAAAGGCTCTTTGGATTTCAAGCGCACGTAGACGGGGACTCGCTTGGGGGTCTGGCGCCATTCGTAAAAGCCATCAGCGACGATCAGGCACCGGCGGCTCCGTGCGGCATCATGGAAGCTTGGCTTTGTAAAGAGCGTCTCCGCGCGCGCGTTGATCAGCTTATTCCCGATCTTGGGGTCCTTGGCCCAGTGGGGGATCAAGCCCCACCGAAAAGTCTCGAAGCGTCGGCCTTGGGTGTCAGCAATGAGCGCGATAATCTCTTGCGTCGGCGCGATGTTATACCGAGGACGGTAACCCTCTGGGACTGAGACCCCAAAGCTCGCGGCGATCTGCTCTGCAGAGAGCGTCAGCGAGAATCTCCCACACATAGTGCTCACTCGATGGAGAAAGTTCGCCCTTCGAGCTCCTCGATGCGACGGCGAATCTCTTCAGGGATCGGGGCTCTTCGGCGCTCGCGATAATTATACGAGACGATGACCCCATCGCCCTCGGCTGCGATCTTCTGAAGCTTTTGGCTGAAGATCCGAAACTCCATAGTGAAGCGATCCTTGCTCATCTGCGAGACTCGGATGCCTACAAGAACTCTATCGGGATAGGTGAGCGGGCGCTTGAACTCACAGCGCGCCGAGGCTAAGATCGGCCCGATCCCCGTGGCGTTCATGACTTCTATCTGCCCAATCTTCTCAATGTAGGCGATGCGGGCGCTCTCGAAATACCGAAAGTACGAGACGTTGTTGACATGTTGAAACGCGTCCATCTCGCCCCACTGGACCGGAAGCTCAATAACAACGGGAAAGCCGTCCAAGTCGGGAACAGTGTCCTTGACGATGCTCATATTTTCATCATAGACTGTGTCATCGCTTCCTGCAAGGGGGAGAGCTCTGTGAGGGTACGGGTGCTCGACGGGGCGCGGACGATCGGAGGCACAAAGATCTATCTGCAGTCTGGCGCGAGTGCCGTGCTGCTCGACTTCGGGCGCAACTATCATCAGTGGGGGCTTTATTGCGAAGAGTATCTGCACCCGCGGGCAGGGCGCGGCTTGCACGATTTTTTCAAACTTGGCCTTGCTCCGCTCTCCAGTGGACTCTATCGCGATGATCTGATCCCTAGCAATTATAGACCAAACTATAGAGAGCATCTTGAGCCGCAGGCGTGCTTTCTCTCCCATGCCCATCTCGATCACTGTGGGCTGGTGGGGCTGTTGCAAAAAGACTTATTGCTCTATGCTTCTCCCGCTACTGCAGCGATCATGAAAGCTATGCAGGACAGCGCGCAGGGCAGCTTCGACGACGAAATGGCCTACATCGTGCCGCGGGTCGCTCGCGACGACGATCCTCGCGCCGTCGAATCGGGTCCATCGCGCGCAGTAGCCGCGCAGCAGCGCCCCTGGAGACTGCTTGAGGAACACCTCTCTGAGAGCGTGAGGGATTTTCTCTCGACCCCTCCAAATACAAGCTCAAGAGCGCGCCCGTGGGAGACAGCACCGATCGAGCTTGCCGGAGATCGCATCGCTGGGATGCGCTTCAAGGCTTGGCCTGTAGATCATTCGATCCCTGGGGCCTGCGCCTGCGCTCTCGAGACTGACGCTGGCTGGGTCGTCTACACGGGGGATATTCGTTTGCATGGTCATGCTCGAGCGGCGACGGAGCGCTTCATGCGCGAGGCTGCTTCCTTGCGCCCGACGCTGCTTATCATTGAGGGCACGC
>DAIPXV010000073.1:0-8830 GCA_036783095.1 Candidatus Bipolaricaulota bacterium | reverse complement strand
CACAGAGACCGAATGGGTCGGTCAGTATTATAGTGCGCGCCAGCCCGCTGATATAGTGCGATTCTTTCTTGATGCGATCCATCCTGAGCGCTTCGTGAGCCTGACGCGCATCTGGGAGCGCACGCCCTTGCGCCCCTCTGATCTCGTTCCTGCGGAGGACTTCCGCTGGCGCTCCGTAGACGGCTTAGAGATTCAAGGGTGGCTCTACCGCGCGCGGCAGCCCAAGGGCACTATCGTCTATATTCACGGCGGGCCGACCGCCCACAGCGAGGATCGCTTCAGCGTCCAGATTCAGTTCTTCGTCTCCCAGGGATTTAACGTCTTCGATCCCAACTATCGGGGCAGCACAGGGTTCGGCTTAGCGTTCCAAGAGAAGATCAAGGAAGACGGCTGGGGCGGGCGCGAGCAGGACGATATCCGCACCGGGATCGAGGCGCTGCTCGCACGTGGGATCGCCGAGCCGGGCAAGGTCGGCGTTACGGGGACTTCTTATGGGGGCTATTCGTCATGGTGCGCGATCACGCGGTGGCCTACAGATATTGTCGCTGCTGCCGCGCCTGTGTGCGGCATGACCGATCTTGTCGTAGACTATCAGACGACGCGCCCCGATCTGCGCCCCTACAGCGAAGAGATGCTTGGCGGCTCCCCTGAGCAAATCCCCCAGAAGTACTACGAGCGCTCCCCTATCAATTTTGTGCAGAACATCAAGGGCAAGCTCTTGATCGTCCAAGGCGGGCGCGATCCCAACGTCACCCCAGAGAACGTCCGCGCCGTGCGAGCGGCTCTGGAGCGCGCCGGTATCCCTTATGAATTGTTGGTCTTCGACGACGAGGGACATGGGATCTCTCGTCCCGCAAACCAGAAGACCCTCTATCTGCGCCTGGTCGGGTTCTTCTCTCGGGCATTTCAATAAAAGTAGATCGCCTTGGCGCAAGGCCAAGGCGATCCGAGAGGAAGATGTTCGTGTTTGCGGGTTAGCTCTTTATGACACGGACGTTTGCGGCGCGCAGGCCCTTGGGATCTTGTTCGATGTCGAACTCCACGGCTTGGCCCTCGCGCAGGGTCTTAAAGCCCTCGGCTTTGATGGCCGAGAAGTGCACGAAGACGTCCGGGCCGCCATTGTCTTGCTGGATGAACCCAAAGCCCTTGGCGTCGTTGAACCACTTGACTTTGCCCGTCGCCATGTGACTTCCCTCCTTGTGGCTTGGATTTGACTGTTCGACGACAACGACTTGACCGGAGGGTGGAGCCACCGGCAACGTCATTGACTCTGACAGCCATCTTCACCTCGCTTCCGCGCCACCTGAAGCGAGGACAGCCAAAGTATAGCACGGAAGTTTGCGCGTGTCAAGAGGGGGAGCCGGCGGCTGAAGCATCTGGCTTAGCGAGTTGTTCCGTGCCTTCCGTGGTTCAAAGATTGGCGCACATCGTTCTGACACCCAGGGCCGCGTTTGCTTTTTGGCGGTGTCCCCCATAGAATCAGACCATCGAACGCATAGGAGGGCTGAGCTATGAATCAAAAAGAACAAGTTCAGAGGGTCTTCACGGAGTCGGCCCACAAGTTCACGGCTCTCAAAGCCAGCGCCGACCGCGCCTCCCATGACGCGATGATCCGATTGGCCAAGCCCCAGCCGAGCGATCGAGTTTTAGAGATTGCGTGTGGGCCAGGGTTCGTCGCGCTGCTCTTTGCCGAGCGCGTCCGCGAGGTCGTCGGGCTCGACTTGACCGAAGCCCTTTTGGAACGAGCGCGTCAGCGCCAGCGCGAGCTCGGATTGCAGAACGTTCAGTTCATCCAAGGCGACGCTGAACAGCTTCCCTTCCCCGATGGGGCGTTCACTATTGTCGCCTGTCACAAAGCGTTCCATCACTTCCCCAACCCGCAAAAAATTTTAGAAGAAAGTGCCCGTGTGCTCGAGCAAGGCGGGCGCCTCGTGCTCGGCGATACTCTCTCGTCGGACGACCCGGACAAGAACGCGCTCCACAACGCTATAGAAAGACTGCGCGATCCGTCTCACGTCAAGATGTACGGGCTGAACGAACTTATAGCCCTGCTGCGCGATGCCGGGTTTCTCGTAAAAGAGCACGAAATCTTTGAAGACGAGCGCACGCTCTCCTGGTGGATGTCGGTGATCACCCCGCCCCCGGAGATCCGTGCCCAAATCAGACAGATGCTCATCGAGAGCATTCCCCAAGACCGCACGGGCTTGCGGGTGCGCGCCGAGAATGACGAGATTTTCTATCGGCGACGCAATCTGGTCATAGTTGCGATAAAACCATGAAGCCAGAGTCATCGCTGCTCATAGACGCCAAGGCGCTCGCTCGCGCTCACGACGACGTGCTGGTGCTCGATGCCCGCAGCCCGTTGCGCTACGAAGAGGGGCACCTGCCCAACGCCGTCAATCTTTTCATCGGGGCGCTCATGCAATCGCGCGCCGATGGCGCGCAGGTGCTGGGGCCACCCGCGCAGCTGGAGCGCGTCTTCGGCGCTGCGGGGGTCTCGCACACGCAGCCGATCGTCGTGTACGGCGAGCAGGGCAGCTGCGACGCCGCGTATCTCTTCTGGGCTTTAGACTATGTCGGACACACGTCTGTGCACCTGCTCGATGGCGGGATCGAGGCGTGGGTGCGCGCGGGCCAGAAGCTGACGCGCTCGGTGCCCGTCGTCGCGGAGCGCGATCTTGCGCTCAAGCCCGATCACAGCAAGCGCGCCACCGGCGCGTGGGTGCTGAGCCATCTGCGCGACGAGCGAGTAGTTTTCTTAGACGTGCGCTCTACAGAAGAGTTTTCCGGGCAGGACAGACGGGCGCAGCGGGGTGGGCACATCCCCGGAGCCCGCCATTGCGAATGGCTGAGTTTCCTTCGCCCGGAGATGACGTTCAAATCCCCAGAAGAAATTTGCGCACTGCTCGAAGCCCTGGGGGTACACCGCGATCAGATTGTAGTCAACTACTGTCAAAACGGGGTACGCGCGGCACTCGCGTATGTAGCCCAACGGCTCGCGGGATTTCCCAACGTCTGCAACTATGACGGCTCGTAGGCCGAGTGGGGCAACAGCGAAAAATACCCGGTCGAACCCCGTCCATAGAGAAAGGGATCGAGACCGTCCCGACCCCTCTCAGCACAGTGAGTTTTCGTTCACTCCTCACTCTTTACTTGCATTCCACGGTACGAGAGTCTTTGTTGTTCTTCTCGTCGGACTCGCTGACTTCGTTCTTCCAATCCGCAACGGCTTCGAGGAGATGTTTTCCCTTTGGCACCGTAACGATGAACGGCACCGATTTTGAGTCCCCTGCCTTGAGCTCCGACAACGTGAAATCGAAGTGAGGAGGGCTCTTGCCATCTACGAAGATCCCCGTGGCGAACGGCCCGGCATCCCCGTTCCCGATGTTCTTGACGATGGCCATGCCTATCACGGTACACATCCCGGTTTTATCGGGTTCCCCCACCAAGACGTTGGGGAGGCTGACGGTCAGGTCAGCAAGAGGTCCACCAAGCCGCGTAGTCTCATAGAAAGCGATGAGGGTAGCGAACGGGCTCACTATGTGGACTTTGATCTCCGTTGTCGTGCACTCCCCAGGCGGGGACTGCTCCACTATGTTGACCCCTTGAGCTTCCCAGCCGTGGAAGACAAAAGCAAACTGGGGCGTTTGCACTCGACAAGGAGCTTGGAACGCCACTTGGCTCCCCATGCTCAAGGGGTGGAAGAAAAATGTGGCTTGTGAAGATCCCGGTGGGGTCACGGTCATCTGCACACCGCCGGGGACGGGTTCCCCAAGCTCGAGGCTCCAGGCAGCCACGTTGATACCCGACTTGAGAGTCGAGAAGCAAGAGTACCAAGCGATGGCCGTTGTCTTGGCAGTGAGTGTCATGCTTGTCTCAGGGTCTCGGAGGTATTTGCCCCCTGTCGCGTCGCTGATATGCCAAAATTGGAAGAAGCAGATCTCGTTAGGGAGAGAAGGGGTTTGGAGGGCTGCTTCTAGCTTTACGGCTGCTCCGCTGGGGAAGCTGAGGGTTTGCGGGAGAGGGGACACCTCGCGCCCATTGATCTTAATCCCTGGCAGATTCTTCGCCCCGCCGGACAGATCACGTGTATCAACCGTAAGAGTGGGCTGCTGCAGTGTACTCGTATATTTGGCTAAGATCTTGGTGTTACGGGTGATGATGAACGTATACTGCTGCTCTTTGCTCTTGAGTGTGTCCCCCTCGTACCAGCCGTCGAAAGTGTGCACAGCCGTTAGTGTGCCGCAGGAGCTGATCGTGGGGAAATCGCGGACCGACAGTTGGACTTTATCTCCCGAGTTGAATTGGAACTTACCGCCCTTCCCTGAGATCTTCTGCCCGTTCACGTCAATCTCAGCGTTCTCGCAGTTGGAAGCAACGGTCAGTTCCACTTGCTGCTTAGGTGGTTCTGGCGATGGTGGCGGTTCCGGTGGCGGTGGTTGCCCATTGTAGGAAAGACCTAGCAGCGCCACCAGGACTACAGCGAGCATCGTCATCATGAGTCTCTTGAGCCATGCTTTGCTCTTCATCATCGTAGTTCCCTCCTTTGCGATAGATTTGTGCTGTGCATTGTTCGTGCTTCGCATCCTCGATCACCCCTTATTCCCCTTTACACTCTATGATGCGCCCAGCTTTGTTGTTCTGCTCGTTGGACTCATTGACCTCGTTCTTCCAATCCGCGATGGCTTCGATGAGATGTCTCCCTGTGGGCACCATAACGATGAACGGTACGGACTCTGCAGCACCTGCTTTGAGGCCCAGCGATGGGGAGTCAAAGTCAGGGAAGCTCTTGCTGTCCACGAAGATCCCAGTGGCGAACGGCCCAGCATCTCCTTGCCCAATGTTTCTGACCACAGCCACGCCCATGACGTTGCACATGCTGGTTCTATCGGGTTTGCTTACGGAGACAGCGGGGAGGCTGACGATCAAATCAGCCAGCGGGCCACGTTCTTCATAGAGAGCATTTGCCCAGACATTGCCGCTTGTGCAGCGCAGTTTGACGGCAGTTCGTGAAACGGGGGTGACCTGCGCGCCCTGGACATCCCAGGCGTGAAAACCGTACTTGGGTGCAGTTGTCGGCCACTCTAAGGGTGCGTCCAACGTAAACTCGGTGTTCTCATCGAACAGCCGGACGAATGGCGTCTGGCCATCACCGTTGCTTTGATAATCTAAAGGGCTGACTTTGATCTCGACGCCGGGTATCTCTGTTAAGCTAGGCAATGCCTTGGCGTCAATCATCACTTCGCAACCACGTCCTCTAGGGCTAAGCCCGTACTTGGCCAAGATTTGGGTGTCCTGCGTGATGATGAACGTATACTGCCGCCCTATGCTCTTGAGCGTGCTCCCTTCATACCAGCCGTCAAAGGTGTGCACGGCCGTTAGCATACCGCAAGAACTGATCGTGGGGAAATCGCGGACCGACAGTTGGACTTTGTCCCCCGGTTGGAATTGGAACTTACCGCCCTTCCCTGAGATCTTCTGTCCGTTCACGTCAATCTCGGCGTTCTCACAGTTGGAAGCAACAGTCAGCTCCACGTGTCGCTTAGGGGAGGTCTCATAGAAAGCAATGAGAGTAGCGAACGGGTTTGTCAACTCCACTGTGATCTCGTTACGGCATTGTCCTGATTGCGCTACAACCCTGACCCCTTGAGCCAATGTCCAGTTGTGGAACGCAAAGACATATTGTGGAGTCGTCACCTGGCAGGGAGCTTGGAACGTCACTTGACTACCAGGAGTTAAAGGCCAGAAAAAGAATGTCGTCGGCGTCGTCCCTGGAGGGGTTACCGTAATCCGAACGCCGCCTGGGATGGGGCCCCCAAGCTCGAAGCTCCAGGCATCAACGTTAATGCCACTACCAAGCGTTGAGTGGCAAGAGTACCAAGCAACTGCAGTTGTATTAGCGTCCAACGTGATAGTTACCGTTGGGTCATGAAAGTACCTGCTACCTATGTGCCAAAACTGAAAGAGGCAGACCTCATTAGGCAGGCGAACCGTTTGAGATGCGGCTTCTAAGGTAACGCGGGTCCCGCTGGAAAAGCTGAGCGTCTGTGGTAGTGGGTAGACAGGATTGCCGTTGACTTTGATCCCCGACAAGCTCTGCGGCCCAATTCCGAGAACACTTGTGTTCACCGTGAGGGTCACTTGCGATTGGGCATAGAGTGAAGTGACCAGTACTACCAAAGCGGCCAAGAACCCGCATACTGCAATTGCGATCATCCTGAATTTCATTGAGTGTCCCTCCTTTAGCTGAGATTCGCTCTGTACTCGGTTTGTGTCTCTCATCTTCGCTCACCCTCTTTGTCTGGATTTGGCCGCTTGGGCGACCGGCATATATATAACCCCCGGCTGACGATCACTTTCCGACAGTCATTCCCCCAGCCGCACCAGCCGCGAAACGACATTGTTCCCCTCATCGCACTCTAAAACTTGGGCGCGACTGTCAGCCCGCACCTCGATAAGATGCAGCCCTGCCCCGACCGTCTCCGTAGCGAGAATTTTTGCTGATGCTCCCGCCTCTAACCCCGAAAACTCTTGTTCTATAATAAGCTGGCTATTGCGCGCCACAGCAACAACAAATGGCCCCGCTGCCATGTTCCCGACGTTCTGCACGCTCGCGGTCACCATCAACGTCCACGTCCCGCCCACAGGACCGATTGTTCTTATGATCAGATTGCTCGCAGTGAGATCCGGACAATAGAGCCCTCCTGGGCCGGATAAGAGCACTTCATCAGACTCGGTGAGATGCCGACGCTCGCTCCAGCTGAGATGAGGGGCTGGCGTCTCTTGCGCAAACTCCCGCCGCTCCCGAAGCACCCCTTCCCACATCACGCTGCCATCGTCGTCTTTGGGATCAGTAGGTGGCTTGGGAGTAAAGAGATTCCGATCGCACCCTCCAGAGTGAATGAGCCCTAAGGCGTGCCCAAACTCGTGCAGCACGATAGTATAAAAATCTTGCTTGCCGAAGGCCGGCCCACCAGGCTTGGCCTTGAGCATCTTCTTTAGCACCCCGCATAGCTGAACGTCCTGAAGGGCAAACTCCTCGTCGCTCTCCGGAGTAGGGTCTACGAACCAATTTTGCAGCTCTCTCTCGCGGAACGCGATGACACTGCACCGCTCGAGCAGCCGCGCCGCTTGGAGATCAGGACAGGGCTCCCAATTGATCGGTGGTGCGACACAGATGGGAATATAGACTGCTGCCGCACCTCCCAGCCAAAGCCTCATCCCATCACGATTGAAATCATCGTCTTGGAAGAAATCGTCAGAAGCCCACAAGAGCGCAATATCGCTTTCGCGGCCCGCACATTGTGGGTCTGTGCGCTCTTTTATTGTGCCCAAGCGTAAGCCCCACTCGCCGATGGCGGCGCGGACGACCCTTCTTTCAGCATCCGTCCATGACTTCGCTGCCGTATCGCGAAACTCGTAACAGATGGGTGGCTTCTCCCAGCGCCCCTTCTCGTAGCGCTCCGTGCCCGGATAGAGCGACTGCCCGCCCCAAAAGCCCACCCACGTCGCAGCCCACACCGCCCAGAGAACCCCAAAGAAGAGCATCCCCACAAGAAGCCATAATCGCTTAACACTTCTCATAAAGCCCCCCTTATCTGCGACCCTTGCGCCAGCAAGAGATCCAATGCGCCATCAGCCCTACCGCCCACGGGGCCAAGAGCCAGGGCGCATAGCGAATGAGAGGAACCCACCACGGCTCCAGCGGCGGAGTCCCCGCGGGCGGTGAAATTAATGCTCTATCTAGCCAAGCGTTCGCCCAAAAGAGCACAACAGCAGCTGCAGCATAGATTCCCGCGTGGACGAGCGCCGGCTGCCAGGGCGCGAAGAGCTTCCACCAGCGTTGGAGACTCTCTCTAAAGCTCAATGCTATACGTGCGGGCTTTCGCATAGTGGGCATCTGTAAATACGGGGCAAGACTCTGCTCTAGGCGCGCCCTCTCAGAGCGTAGAGCTGCAACTCTCTCTGAGCACAGTGCACACTGGACTAAGTGAGCGGCGACACGACTAGCTTGCTCATTGAGCAATTGCTCGTACACATAAGCTATGAGGAACGACTCTGAAATGTGTTGCTCCTGGGGGTCTATCTCTTGGAGCTCTTGAGCCTTCTGCAAAAAGCGCTCGAATTCTTCCATCTCACTCACCCTCGGGGCTCAGCAGATCGCGATAGGGAGAGGCCTTCAGAAGCTCGTGAATTTGACTCATCACGCGATCTTTGCGAATCTGTTTGCCAAAGAGACGACAGATATCCTCCTCCCAGCGCCAGTACCGTCCCGCCACAACTTCCAAGTTAAGATCGCCTGGGGTGAGCCCTTCGAGAGGGGGGCCGGAGCGCTGTCGCCCACGCTGGCTGCAAAAGAACGCTATGAACGCTCGCAGATTCTCAAGGGATCCGCCCTCAAGTTGGCACTTGAGCACGGCGCAGGCCCAGCACAAGACAGTAGCGGGCTCGCGTCTTAGCTGAATCAGATCTCGCTCGATGTGTTTGGGCTCAGGCTTGAGACAACGCAGGAGCTGATCCCAATAGATATCAAGCTCCACACTGAGCGGAGGAGGTTCACAAGGAGGGCACGAGGCTTGCGCTTCCAGCCAAGCTTCTGGGTCTTCGACGCCTGGAGGGGCTTGCGCCCACGGAAGCGCACGTTCGCTTGAGCGATCTTCGGCTTTCTTTAAGAAGACATGCCAGACCAAGCCCTTTAAATAATCGCGGAAGGGGCGCACCAGCTTCCCCTCTCGCTGCTGACGCTCGATATAACACCGATACCGTTTGAGATAGGGAGCGCCCTCGGCGAAGATCTCAAGCCAGACCCCTTGCCAGACCTCTTGTGCGA
>DAIPXV010000072.1:0-8890 GCA_036783095.1 Candidatus Bipolaricaulota bacterium | reverse complement strand
TTAACGAGAGGGCCAAGGAAGGAGTAAGCCCCCGGAGCGATCTCTGTAGCGATCACCGCCCGCAACGCTTTATATTTGCTGCACTCCGCAGGAAACTCTGTGGTCTTCCCGCTGCTGGGGTCGCTGATCTCCAGCTTAATGTCCTCCCCAGCGAGGCAGTTGTTAATGCGCTCGAGGCCGACAGTAACCCCCCGATTGAAGAAGTTGAACAGCCCGTTGGTCAAGTATATAGAGGCCAAGGCATAGGCCAGCTCCATCTGGCCGGCGCCTTCGGCTTCGGTCATCACTTTGTAGATGCTATTCAACATTGTATTCTGTGCCGTGCCGGCCCTCTGGAGCAAGGGGTTCTTGATCTTGCCCCCTGGGGTGGCTTGAAATTCTGCAGTGGCTGATGCCAGCAATATCTCTCCCCTAGCCAAGCCGCTGGAGCTCGCTGCGGCACGGGCTTGAGGAGTTAAACCAGTTCCGCCGACCGCTTCCCAGCCTTGCATAGGCGCCGCAGCGAGCTTCACCATTCCCGCTGGGGTAACGGCTGTAATAGAGGCGATGTTAAGCAGCTCTTGCGCGAGCAAAAGCCCCGCAACGATCCGCACGTCATCGTTGGCGCTGGGGATGGGCTGAGCTTGTTGCGCTGTCACAGGGGATTGTGATGGCCCCGCTACCACAAAACCACCGATGACCGCAGCCAGCACCATCAGATTTATAATTCTCTTCATACTCTTCCAACCTCCTTTTTGAGTATAGAGAGCTAGAGCTGAAGCGATGGAGCCTCTGGAATCACTTCTTGCTAAAGGGTGGATCACCTCCTCAGGCCGACAGGCCCACGTTCGAGACGCTCGATCTGCCGGCGCGCTAGAGCGATAAAACGATCTACTACAAGCTTGAGCTGCTCCTCTTCAGGCTTGGCCCGCTCCTCTGGGGAGAGTAGTGGGCTGCGAAAAGCTCCCACGATCACGCCACGTTGCAGCGTGACAAACTTTTCATTGCGTAGCCTGGGGACTTCAACCTCGAGCCTGCGCACGACTTCCTTCCGAAAAGCGAGCGCAAACTCATCAGGATCGTACTTATAGACAATCACTTCGTCGACCGACCCTTTTAGGGCTTCCTGTAAAGCTGCTACTACCTCAAGAGGTAGATCCCTAGGTGTACCAAAACCAATGATCTCAGGAGGGCCGGCGGCAAAGAGCTGCGCTGCGCTCTCTTCGGTGAGATAGTAGAGCAAGACGACCGTCAGACGAATGGCCTCTTCGCGGGTGCGGCCGCGCTTCTGAAAGACCGCTGCCGCACTGATAGGGTTGCCCAGGCGCTCTTCGCGTGGGGCCTCCAAACGTCCAGTAGCTTGTAACGACCACGTCCAGGGCTGAAACCACGGCGGGGTCAGCAGCCATTGAGGGCCGATCATCACTTCGTTCACATCAGTAGAGGTGAGAAGAAGCTCCCTCAGCTCTTGGAAGATCCGCTCGGCTTTGGTCGGATCGAGGGCTGCTTGCTCTTGCTGGCTGTTGACGAGATACTGCCCCAAAGACAATCCAACCATCAAGAGCAAGCCTAAGCCCAGCCATCGGTGCTTGCGCATGATCTTGTGCTCCTTAGCGTTTAAAGATAGCATAAAATCCCCTCGACTGTCAAGAGGGGGAACATAAAACCCCAAGGCCGATGGAGTTTTACGGAGCACCCTCTCTCAGCGCGCTCCACAGGGCGGTGTAATCGCCCTTGGGGTTCCAGAAGAGATAGCTCTCTATCCCCAGCGCGCGCACGGCGCGGATCTGTGCCCGAATGTATTCCCTATAACTGAGATGACCGGGAATGCGCATCTCGAACGCCTGCAAGAACGGCCTCAGCTCCAGATGGCGCTTCAGCCCGCTCTCAAGAGCTCTCTTCACTGTGCCGTAGGGGTCAGAGCGCAGCTCTTCCGTCTCATAATGCGATGGATAGACCATCGGCGAGAGCACGTCGAAGAACTGATCAAACGTCTCTAAATGCTGCCCAATGGGGTCTATCTGTTTGAGGTTCCATGCCCACAGCGTCCGCCCGAAGACGTCCGCCGAGAGCCGAATCTTTCTGCCTAATCGTTCAGAGATCTTTCGTAAAAACTGCTCAATGGCGTCGTAGCGCTCAGCGTAGATAGGCTTATACGCCCCGCCGTCGGGCCAGCGAATGTAGTCAAACTGAATCTCATCAAACCCCAACGATGCGACTTCCTCGGCGATCGCGAGATTGTACTCCCAGACGCGCTCGTCTGCTGGGGAGACCCAGCGGTGCGGCTCCCTCTCGGTAGCCAAGGCGCTCAGATGCTGCGCGAGCTTGGGATCGTAGAAGACAACTTGTCTTGCGATCAGATAGAAGCCGAGCTGCTTCAGCTGGGGCAAGAGCTCATCGAGCTTCAGAAGAGTGACGCGAGCGCCGATCTTCTGGGCTAGGGGAACTTTCGTATCATACGCGACTGTGCCATGATTATCTTTGATGTCTATGACGAGAGCCGTGAACCCGACCCGACGGGAGTTTTCTGTGATCTCTTGAAGTTTCTTTGGATTGGCCGCGACGGCCGCAGGCAAATAGACCCCACGGATTTTTACCTCCGCAGACGAGTCAAGAGGGGAGGCTGGTGCTGCTCTCTTGCCGATGGGAACGAACGCTGCTTTCGAGACCGGCTGCGCAGGGCGCTCCGGCTGAACTAAGACGAACCCCAGCAAAGCTAAACCCACAAGAACGAGCCCAAAGGCTACGATGTTCCGACGCTTGCCGTTTCGAGTGCGATGTAAATCTCTTTTCAC
Source organism: Candidatus Bipolaricaulota bacterium (assembly GCA_036783095.1). Taxonomy (GTDB): domain Bacteria; phylum Bipolaricaulota; class Bipolaricaulia; order RBG-16-55-9; family DRXL01; genus JANXCC01. The sequence goes on along the minus strand of DAIPXV010000072.1, from coordinate 6,116 downwards.
AGTCTTCAGACCTCGGTGTCAGGGCGGGCCTCCGGCGGGATATAATCTACCCCGACGATGAGAGGGGGCCAAGGCCGCATGTCCGATCTTGTGGAGAAAGCGCGTCAGCTCTTGACCGAGGGTGATCTGTGCGACCATTGTCTGGGGCGGGCGTTTTCACAGTTGGGCAAAGGGCTGCGCAACGTGCAGCGTGGGCGCGCCCTGCGCACCGTGCTCAACATGGAAGGGCAGTTTTTTCCCGAACGCGAGTCGGCATGTCGTGTCTGCGGGGGAATCTTCGCGCAAGTCCCTCAGTGGGCGCAGCGCGCGGTCGCGGCAGTCGAGGGGCTAGAGTTTCGCACGTATCTCATGGGCACGCGCGTCCCACCGGCGATAGAGAGCGCTGAGCTCGCCCTCAAGGAGAAGCACGGACTGCGCGGCGAGCCATTCAAGCAAGAGTTTAACCGCGAAGTGGGGCGGCTCTTCGGGACGATCTTAGCTGAGCGTGAACGCCCTGTATCTGTAGATTTTCTCGACCCGGAGATTGTGCTGCTGATGGACCTTGAGAAGTCTGAGCTGACGGTGCGCATCAATTCGCTCTTTATTTATGGAAGATATAAAAAATTCGTGCGGACGATCCCCCAGACGAAGTGGCCCTGCCGGCAGTGTCGCGGGCGCGGCTGTCCAGAGTGCGACTTCACTGGGAAGACCTACCAAGAGAGCGTCGAAGAGCTGATCAGCCCCCCGTTGTTGCGCGAGACGCGCGGGGTGGGCACAGCGTTTCACGGAGCGGGTCGGGAAGATATTGACGCCCTGATGCTCGGCACCGGGCGCCCGTTCGTGATTGAAATCAAAGAGCCCAAGGTGCGTACACTCGACCTAGCAAGACTACAGAAAGAGATCAACGAGAGCGCCGCAGGCAAGATCGAGGTGAGCGAGCTGCAATTTGTCAAGGGCTCCGTGGTGGAGCGCCTCAAAAGTCTCGAGGCCGAGAAAGTCTACGAAGCGAAAGTGCGCTTTGCTGAGCCGATCAAGCCCGAACAATTACAAGACGCGCTCACGCGCTTGCGCGGCGCGATAATCGAGCAGCGCACGCCCACGCGCGTCGTCCATCGTCGCGCGGACTTGGTGCGCACACGAAGAGTGCTCGAGATCTCCGGAGATCTCGTCAGCCCAACAGAAGCCACGATCAGGGTGCACTGCGAAGGGGGGCTCTATATTAAAGAGCTTGTCTCTGGGGATGGGGGGCGGACGCATCCGAGCCTGAGCGAACTTTTGAGCACACAAGCAGAAGTCACAGAGCTGAACGTCCTGGAAGTGCGTGGGGATTTTCTTACAGAGTGAGCCCCGGCTGCGGAGCTAAATCGAAGGGATCGCTCTGCCCAAGCTGTGTATGTCTAAAGTAGGCGCACGCGGCGATCATCGCTGCGTTGTCGGTGCATAGCTCCATCTTGGGGAAGAAGACTTGAAGATTCTTCTGAGAGAGCAGGCGCTCGCGCAGCCGAGAATTCGCGGCAACCCCGCCCACGACAATCACTCTCTTGATGTTGAGCTTGCGCACTGCGCGCAGCGCCTTCTCGACTAAAACGTCTACGACGGCCTCTTGGAACGACGCTGCGATGTCGGCCCTGTCGGCGTCGGGGTGATCGCGCAGATAGTAGACAACAGCCGTCTTCAGCCCAGCAAAGCTGAATTCTAAGGAGTCAGAATCGAGCATCGGGCGTGGGAGCGTCAGGGCTTTCGGATTCCCCTGACGAGCGAGGTTATCGAGCGCCGCCCCAGCCGGATAGCCCAAGCCCAAAAGCTTTCCGACTTTATCAAACGCTTCGCCCGCGGCATCGTCGCGCGTCTCGCCCAGAATTTCGTACTCCCCGTAGGCGCGCACCTCAACCAAGAGCGTGTGCCCACCGGAGACGATCAACGCTACAAACGGCGGAGGCGCTTCGGGGTTCTCTAAGTCATGGGCGAAGATGTGCCCTTCAAGATGGTTGACCCCGACGAACGGCTTGTTCAAGGCGTACGCGACAGCTTTCGCATACGAGAGCCCAACTAAAAGTGGGCCGACTAGCCCCGGCCCATAGGTCGCGCCCACAAGAGAGATATCTGCAAAGCTAATGCCCGCCTGCTCAAGGGCCTCTCGTACCACGAACGGGAGCTTTTTGATATGATTGCGCGAGGCGACCTCGGGGACGACGCCCCCGTACTTCTCGTGCAAATGAGCTTGAGAATAGACGATATTCGAGAGGATCTCTCGGCCGTCGCGCAGCACGGCCACGCTCGTCTCGTCGCACGACGTCTCGATGCCGAGAGTATAGTGCGCCATGGCGCTTCACGTTGTGATTGCGCTCTTCTTGAGGGCCGCGATGTACGGAAGGTTTCTGTAGCGTTCGGCGTAATCGAGCCCGTAGCCGACCACGAATGCATCTTCTGTCAGCGTGAAGCCCACGTAATCTATAGTCACCGTCCGAGTGCGGCGCGGGGTCTTGTCTAACAGCACACAGATCTTCAAGCTCGCTGGGCGCCTCTCTCTTAGAAGCTCGACAAGATGGGCGAGCGTCTGCCCCGTGTCCACGATGTCTTCGACGAGCAAGACATGCCGCCCTGCGATGGGCTTCTCTAAGTCTTTGAGTAATTTGATCTGCCCTGGGGTCGAGCCCATGCCGTAGCTGGAGATCGCAATAAAGTCATACTCGACGGGGATGGTCATGGCGCGGGTGAGGTCTGCTAAAAACACGACAGCGCCGCGCAGCAGCCCCACGGCGATGGGCGGCTCGTGGGCGAGCTTCTCCCCCGACAGCTTCGTGTAGTCGTGAGAGATCTGCTGGCCCAGCTCGCGCACCCGCTGGGCGATCTGAGCTTCCGTAAACAGAACGCGCTCGATCTCGTTAGGCATTACTTGCGCACCGAGAACTTCTCTTCGAGCTTGTGCAATCTCTCGGCGATTCCCCCGTATTCGAGCTCTTCCATGCCCACCATCGCCGGACCAGAAAAGCCTTGACGACGAATCTCGCTCGTCTTCTGCGCCGCCTTCTCGCGCACCCAGTCCCAGTACGGATGATCAAAAATATCTACGGGACCGATCAGCTTTCCGTCTTTGACGGAAAACCCCAGACACTGTACCATCGCCGGGCCGTCAAAATACCCAATAGTTGAATTCTTCCTGACGGGCATAAGCGGAACGTTGTGACTTCCCCGGCAGTCGCCTGCGACGTAGTGCGCGATCTCAAACGGCGCTATGACCTCGCCGGTCGCGGGAAATTGCGATTGCACCCGCACGAGCATCACCGGGTCGTCTTTGCCCACGTACTTCCCAGCGATGTTGTGCAGCCTCGTCGTGCTGCAGGCGACCGCGATCTCGCCCGTCTTGCGCGAGCGAATGCTCTCGATCACAAAGCGATGGTTGTCACGCAACAGCGCTGCGATGTCATAGAGATCCTCGGGAGCATTCAGAGTAATGACTCTGTCGCCCTCGGTATAGTTGACGTCCATAATCGTGAATGAGAACCCCGCCGCGAGAGTTGAGCTGAGCATGAGCCCTGGGCTGTACATGGGGTCAGCGAACGCTAAATATAATGGGAGATTAAACGCCCCCGGCTCGGTCTTGTCGGCAGCGAAGAACAAGAACGGCTCAGCAGGGCGCTCTTCGATTTCCATCTCGGCGACGCCGGGGCCCAGCCCGCGCACGTTCCCGGAAAAGCTGTCTTTTAAGAGATCTTGTCCGGCGCCGTAGAGCCCCTCGGCCTTGGCCACGGCCGTGCCCGCTTTAAACGCTTCCCACGCAAGGCCGTGAATCTCTTTATTACCTACGCCCCTCTGATGGGTCATGAGGATGTGAATGTCGTCGCCGCAGTAGCCGACGTAATAATCTATGAGCAGATTTTTGGCGTTCTTCTTGACGAACTCAGAGACGGCGTTGACGACGCCGGGGCTGGGACAGATATGCCCAGCAATCGCGCCGATGTCAGCCTTGATCGCACTGATGGTGACCTTCATACGAACCTCCTGAAAAAATTATGAGCTTAGAGCTTTAGCGTGCCTCTTCTTTAAGCCTTCAACTAGGGGGGCTAATACCCGAGAGGCTTCGCAGATCTCGATCCCGAGGATCTCCCCGCTCTCTTCGTCTATATCTATGTTCACACCTGGGAGGAGTTCCTCACTGACTGCAGGGCCACTTCGCTTATGAATGTACAAGATATCGGCTTGCTCATCGTAGCGCACGTTGTCACGCTCGATCATAAGGGCACCCACCTTCCTGTTTGGATTCTTCTTTGTCGCTGGCTCTCTTTCAGAGCCGAGCTTGTAACCACAACAATTGTATCATTCTCACGCTCAAAAGCCACCATGATGTCGCGCTCCTTCCCTAAGTAATGCTGACGCCCGACAGCAACCTCGCGCCCAGAGAGCGTATCTTGATAATGATCCCCGTGAGCGATAATCTCTTCAATCCAACTTTCAGGAATACGTCGTTCTTAGAGGCGTTTCTGGGCATAGGCCGTATACTTCAGCTTCATTCTTATATAAGTTTGATCTGGCTATTGTCCGCGAGCACGAAGCTGAGGGCTTCTGGGCGACGATCTTTTCTACTAATAGCAACGTTGCGCCCGATGAGGCTGTGATCAATCCGCCCAACGCCCTCAATGTGAGACCCCTCCATCACGATGCTGTACTCGATCTCGCTGTGACGGATAGCGACGCGCGGGCCGATGGCTGTAAACGGCCCAATGAACGAGTCTTCGATCAGCGCGCCCTCGCCGATGACCAGCGGACCGCGTAGCTCCGAATTGATTATCTTCGCCCCCGGTGCGATCTGCACCCGTCCGGTGATCTGCGAGCGGCTATCAAGCTCGCCCTCAATCTGCGTGCTGATGCGCTCAAGAAGCAATCTGTTGGCGTGGAGCATATCGTCGGGTTTCCCTACGTCCTTCCACCACCCCTGCACCAAGTGTGGCGTAACGCGATAGCCCTTGTCTATAAGTCTTTGGATCGCGTCCGTAATTTCTAATTCATCGCGCCAGCTTGGCGTGATCTCCCGGATCGCCTCGAAGATCTTCTCGTCGAAGAGATAGACCCCGACGATCGCGAAGTTGCTTGGCGGATCTTTGGGCTTCTCGATCACCCTGATAATCTGACCGTCTTTCAGTTGGGCGACCCCGAAGCTGCGCGGGTCTTCTACTTCAAAGAGCACGATCGAAGCATTCGCATCGCCACGCTCGAACTCTCTCACAAAGTCGGCGACGCCGTTCTCTAAGAGATTGTCCCCTAGATAGACCAAGAACGGCTCGCGGCCCACGAATTCGTGAGCACACGAGACCGCGTGGGCCAGCCCCTTAGGTTGATGCTGCAAGATATACGAGATCTTCAAGCCCCAGCGGGAGCCATCGCCCAGAGTCAGTTTGAACTCTTCCTCGCGATGGGGACTTACGACAATCCCAAGCTCTCTAATCCCCGCGCTCGCAATCGCTTCGATGCTGTAGAAGATCACGGGCTTATTGGCTACGGGGATCAAGTGCTTGGCGCCCGTGTAGGTCAGTGGGCGCATCCGCGTGCCCTCGCCGGCGCAGAGAATGATCGCTTTCACGTCTTATCTTACTCAGAAGACGCGCTCACCCGCAAGATACGTCCTCTCGATCGCGATCTCATTGATCTTTGCTGGGGCTTGGGCAAGGTCACGCGAGAGCACGATGAAATCCGCGAACTTGCCAGGCTCCAGCGAGCCCATGCTGCGCTCCTCAAATCCCGCATAAGCCGCACCGAGGGTATACGCGTGGATGGCCTCTGCGACGGAGAGTCTTTGGTCGGGATGTGGTGCGTTGACGGCCCAGTGAATCCCGTAGAGCGGGCCGAAGGGCATCCCGTCGGAGCCGAACGCCAACGCTACTCCTGCGTCTAAGACCTTGCGATGGGGATCGATCTGAGCGTCGCGCTCTGGGCCAAGACGAGTCTCATACAGCCTGCCTGGGCCGCTCCATTGGAGAAAATTGGGCTGCATCGAAGCGATAATCCCTAGTTCGCTCATGCGGGCGATCTGCTCTGGGTGTAACAGCTCAGCGTGCTCGATGCGGTGTCGGCGGTCGGGGGTAGCCCCTGCGGACGCGAGCGCCTCAAGCGCGGCATCAATGGCTCGATCCCCAATCGCA
>DAIPXV010000071.1:0-8962 GCA_036783095.1 Candidatus Bipolaricaulota bacterium | reverse complement strand
GAAGCTGAGAAGTTAGTTCGCATCGGCGACCCCGCTGTGATTGACTACGGCTTCATGGAGCTCAGAAACGGGCTAGTCGTCTCGCGCGGGTTCGACGACAAAGCCGGGGCGTTCGTCGTTCTTGAGGCGGCGCGGATGCTTGCCAAGCTCAAGCCCAAAGCTGAAGTCTCTGCTGTTGCTACAGTCCAAGAAGAGGTTGGCCTGCGCGGCGCGCACACGAGCGCCTATGGCATTGACCCGTTAGTGGGAATTGCCGTGGACGTCGGCTTCGCTACGGATTTTCCCACGATGGCTGAAGAGCAGAAGCGCGTCGGCGCAGCTAAGATCGGCCAGGGCCCGATGATCGGCCGCGGGCCGACCTATAATCACAAAGTCGTAGATCTCTTAATAGAGACGGCCCAAGCGAAAAATATCCCCTATCAGCTTAACGGGGAGCCGCGCGGCATGGGCACCGACGCTTACGCCATGCAGATGACTCGCGCGGGGATCGCCGCGGGGTTAGTCTCCGTGCCCAATCGCTATATGCACAGCCCCTGCGAGCTCGTCTCGCTCTCAGATTTAGAGAACGCGTACACGCTTATCGCGCACGCGGTCGCCCAGATTGACGAGAAGATGCGCTTTACGAGATTTTAGATTTGCGCAGACAAAAATAGTCTGCTATACTGAGTCTGTTATGAAGGAGGCATCATGGCGTTTGTCATCTGTCAGCCGTGTATAGACAAAAAGCACACTGACTGCGTCCAGGTCTGTCCCGTTGATTGTATCCATCCGCGCCCCGATGAGCCCGACTTCCCCAACGTGCGTCAGCTCTATATTGACCCCAGCACGTGTATCAATTGTGGGGCATGCGCGGCGGTCTGCCCAGAGCAAGCGATCTTCCCCGAGGAGGACGTCCCCGAACAATGGAAGAATTTCATTCAAATCAACGCGCAGTACTATAAGAAATAAATTCTCTTGCAAAGAAGCTGAAGGCAGCCAGCTTTGATCAGCCCCTCGCTACTTTCTAAACCCCGGCGGCCAGGGGGTTTTATTAGGGCACAGGCATGACATAGCCCCTTTGAAAAGTCGTTGTAATACCAGAAAATGCTCTACCTGTCAGATCCCCCACATAGCGGAGCTTGATCGTACTTGCGGATATCTCAAAATCCGTGTGAGCAAGTAAGCGCCCATCAGGGGTGAAAGCCACTGAAGAAACAACACTCCCTGGAAATGATCGCACTTCACGCCCTGTAGCTGTCTCCCACAATTTGATGTCTCGGAAAAGACCAGCAGCCAAGAGTTTGCCATCCGGGCTGAAAGATATTGAATTGACTTTACCATTATAACCTGTAAGTCCTGACAATGTACGCGCTAGGATTCCTGTTGCTGAATTCCATAGCTTCACCTCCGCCTGAGCGCAGCTTAAATATCCTGCGCTCTTCAGGCAATAGTCTGTGGCTAGCAGTCGGCCATCAGGGCTGAAAGAAACAGCAAAAAACGGACGGAAAATCCCGTTCTTGATAGATAACATTCTTCGACCAGTGTCAACTTCCCACAGATTAACCAAAGCATCATCTCCGGCTGAAGCGAGGACTTTGCCATTGGGGCTGAAGGCAAGCGCCCGGACTGCGCCCAAGTGCGCCGAGATCGTGCGCACAAGTGCTCCTGTCGTCGCCTTCCATAGATTGATTTGTCCTTCGCCTTCTTCACAGCTTGCTATTGGTTCTTGCCTCTTACATGTCGAGGAAGCAAGCAGCTCCCCATCAGGACTGAATGCCAGGGCTTCCACAGGCATAAAGGCATTTGTGTCCAGAGTGCGCACTTCCTCCCCTGTGGCCATGTCCCATAGCTTGATCTTTCCATCAAGAGTCCCAGCAGCAAGCAACCTACTGTCAGTGCTGAAAGAGAGGGATAGAAAAGGCCAATGGTAGGTGAATCTATGGAGAATAGTTCCTTGAGGAAGATGCAAGATGACTACTATACCTTGCCAGCTTAGATTTTCTTTCATCACCGCGGCAAGGAGTTTCCCGTCTGAGCTTATCGTAAGTGCCTGAATAATACCAACGTACCTCCAGAGAACACAATAGGTCTGGGGTTGTTGAGGAGGACACGAAGTCTCTGGAGAGGGTTGAGCTCCAAGCTTGTTCGTGGGAATGAAGAGTAACGTATTAAGAAAGATGAACCATAGTACCGCTGGCTTCCACTGCATTATCGAACACCTCCAGGCTACGTGCTGATATGTCAAACCACTAATCGCTTCGCTGATCTCCACAAGACTTGATGATCTTGCTGCGTACGAGTGTATGATGCCGCTCCATTCTCGGAGTCATCTGGTGATGGCGGTGCCGAATGTCTTGGTCTGTCCTCCCTGGCTCCGCAATACTCTCTTTGTCCTTGTTGACTGCAAGCTATACGTGCAGCTTGGCCAGATCTTACAAACTCTTCAAATGTAGCATACCACATAAGCCTTTGACAAATCAGTAAAAAGCTGAAGGCAGCTAGACGCTTGCTTGTGCCTTCTCTTAGCTATTTTCTAAACCCTAGCGGCCAGGGGTAGTCGGGCGGGCAGAGGTCAGCCTTTAAATTGCCCTGAACTTCATTCCCTTCGCCCCTAAGCTCCCCTGTGAACATCTCGTAAATCTTCTTCCCCTCAACATACTGGGGACTCTGAGCCGCAATCCCGCACTCTTCATTCTGGCTCACTCTGTTCCTCACCAGCTCAACGTGGCCATCTCCCTCCCAATGGTGTGTCAGCTGAATCCCGTTTTTATTGGCATAGACCTCGTTCTCAACAAGCTGAGCTGTTGCTCCCACCACCTCGATCCCGATGCCGTTTTGGCTGATTTTGTTGTGCCGTATCGTTGCCTGAGCCCTCGCATTTATCTTAATCCCTACCCCGTGAGGCATCATGGCTAGCACAGTGTTGCCTTCCACAGTCGCTTCGCCGTAAACCTCTATACCTGTGTCGTAGTGTCCCCGATAGATTACGAGATTATTCCGAATCACAGCATTTCCTCCAACGTGGACACCGAAACTCCAATCGCCAACGATTTGGTTGTCCTCTAGAACGAGCTCACCGTCAGCCGTTACTGCTCCATCATGAAAATCCCCAAGGCGATGAGGAGGAGGGATGTCATAGCTGACATGGAAGATAGAGAAGCGATTGCACCTGAGGGTGGCTCGCCCCTCTCCATGGACAATGATAGCTGTCTCTGAGCTCTCGGATTCGTAGATATCTTCGTTGTGCAGGGAGCTATCCTCTACAACAGCTCTCCCCCGGATTTCTATGCCTATACGCCAATTGTGAAGAACGCTCTGGTGGAGCGTGAGCGAAGCCCCGCGCCTGACGAAGATCCCATAGTGGGCATGGCGGATGATCACCTGATCTACTAAGGCTTCTGCCCCACGCTCTATGACAATCCCTGCGCGCAATGGGCGCGGCATGAAAGTAAGACGATCCCCCACACGATCCCACGGACGCTCCACCTTCCAGCCCTGAGGGCGGATCTGCAGAGAACGAATCTGCACCTGCCCGGCTTGAACTACAATAGTTGGCTGCCCAATCTTTCGTGAGAGGATCGGAGTGCCAGGAGGATACGACCAACCCAATAGTGGCCGAACGAGGATCCGATTGCTCGGTTGAGAAGCGTTAGGTTCTTCTTGGAAGGGCTCAAACTCGCTGGGTTCGCCCTCCAGCACCGTATCTGGCCCCGCCCCCTGCAGCGTCAAACTCTTGGGGATGACCAAGTGCTCCCGATAGACACCTGGGGCGATCAGGATCGTATCGCCCTCCTGAGCAGCGTCAATAGCAGCCTGGATAGTAGGGAAGTCCTCAGGTACACGCCACTCCCGTGGGAGTTGCTCCGGCATCAGCTCTCCTTTCAATAAGAGGGTTATACCGCAAATGAGCACTATATTCAATCTCATCTCGGCATCACCTCATCGTCCAGCTCAAGGGTCTCTACAAATAATAATACGGCCTCACGCGACGCTTGACGAGCAAAGCTAGAAGGGCCCCGGCGACAAATCCCCCGGCGTGGGCCCAATACGCGACGCCGCCGCCCTCAACCGGACTCGAAATCCCCCCGAGAAACTGCAAAACAAACCAAAATCCCAATAAGACGATCGCCGGAAGCTCGATCAATCTTACAAAGAACGGGAAGAGCGGCACGAGCGTCAAAACTCTCCCATAGGGGAAGAGCACAAAGTACGCACCTAACACCCCAGAGATCGCCCCTGAAGCCCCCACCATCGGGATCACCGTGTGAGGATTCGTCAGAATCTGCGCAAACGCCGCCGCCAGCCCAGACAATAGATAAAAGAAGATAAATCCCACACGCCCAAAGACATCTTCGATATTGTCGCCGAAGATCCATAAGTACCACATATTCCCCAAAATATGCCAGAACCCCGCGTGCATGAACATCGCGGTCAAGAGCGTCAGCCACACCACAAAGGGCACGAACGGGGGCAGGTCTACCCCCAGCGTGATCTCGCACGGCATGACCCCAAAGCGAAACGTGAACTCGTCCTCAGCTGTGATCTGTGACGGCGAGAAGCGACTGATCGGGCGAGAGAACTGATAGAGGAGCCCCGGCGGGATGTCACATCCGGCTTGTTGCCAGGCGCGCACCCACGTTCGCGTGTTCTCCGTCGCGGGGATATCGCCGAGCGAAAACTGATAGAGAAAGACCAAGACGTTCAAGACAATAATAATCACCGTGACGATGGGGAACGAGCTACTATGTCTATAGTCGCGCAGCGGGATCATAAAGTGAGTCTAGCACAGGGCGCTCTTTTTGGCAAGCCCTCAAAACCCCTCTCCCTACCCCACCCGTTCCCTCTCCGTAAACGGGGAGGGTCAGGGAGAGGTGAGGATGAATCTGCTATAATAGCACTCGCTATGGGTGCAGAACTCTCTCTGTGGGACTATCTGATCCCCACGCTGATTTTGGTTGTCTCTCTGCTCATTGGGATCGTGGGACGGCGCTATCTCTTTCACTATCTACACCTGTGGGCGCAGCGCACCAGCTGGGAGTTCGACAATATCATTATCAACGCGACGCGCGGGCCGTTTGTGCTCTGGGTCGTCGCCCTGGGGATCTATGTGGCTCTGGAGTTCTCGCGGCTGCCTGAAGAGATTGTAGCTTTGCTGGGAAAGATCATCTTCGCGCTCGTGGTGCTCTCGATGACGCTGGTGCTGGCGAACATCGTGAGCGCGATCTTTCAGCGAGCGGTCGCGCGCGGCGAGGTCGAGGCCCCAGCCACAAGCTTGACGAGAACCTTCATCAAAGCCGGCGTGATCATCGTCGGGGTACTGGTGCTCCTATCCACGCTGGGGATCTCGATCACTCCGATCTTGACAGCCTTCGGTATCGGGGGCTTGGCTGTCGCCTTAGCCCTCCAAGACACGCTCACCAATCTCTTTGCGGGGTTCAACGTCTCGATGGCCAAGCAGATCCGCGTCGGCGACTATATCAAGCTTGACACCGGCCAGGAGGGCTACGTGACAGATATCAATTGGCGCACCACGAGCATCCGAGATTTCTCGAACAATCTCATCATCATCCCCAATGCCAAGCTCGCCCAGAGCATCATCACAAACTATCATATGCCCGACAGGCCCGTGACGATACGAATCCCTGTGAGCGTCAGCTACAGCTCAGACCCAGAACACGTGGAGCGCGTGCTTCTAGAGATTGGGCAGCAAGCGCTTCGAGAGATGCCCCAGCTGGATCCGAGCTTTGCCCCACTAGTGCGCTTCTCCAACATGGGGGAATTTTCGCTCGATTTTCTCTTAGTAGTGCGAGCCAAGACGTTTGACGATCAGTTTGTAGCGCAGCACGAGCTACGCAAGAGGGTTTTTAAGAGACTACGCGAGGAGGGCATAGAGATCCCATTCCCCGTGCGCACCGTCTATATTGAGGATAAACGGGGGTGAGCTGATGAGACTTTTGTTGAGTCTTCTCGGTGCTCTTGGCGTTCTTGTGGGCTGTACGATCTTGCCATCGGGACCAGGAGCGATTGTAGGAGATTTCATGGTGACGCTCAGCGTCAACGGGGCTGCTGAGATTGCACGGGCCTCCCAAGGCAATCCTGTCCAACTGACTCTCTCCCTGATCAACCGTGGGCACCCTAGAACCTTGATCTTATCTCAGCGACCAGCATACGACTTCGTCGTCACCACATCAAAGGGCATGGAGATCTGGCGTTGGTCCTATAATAAGACCATTGAAGATCTTCCCAAGGAGATCTGGACCGGATCCCCCACTTTCTATACTTCCGAGTGGGATCAGCGCGATCTAGATGGGAATCCTGTCCCTGCGGGGACATATTGGGTGCAGGGGATGCTCTATACCCAAGCGGGGGTATTCAGATCGCAAAAAGTTGAGCTGCGTATCAGGCGTGCCGCGCCGTTGAGAGCGGAGCTCGAGATCCCTTCGCAAGTCCCTCTCTACGGAAGACGGCGAGACTACTACTATTGGAAGCTTGGTCAGCCACTGCCCTTGACGCTCAAGCTCCGAAATGTCACGGATAAACCCGTAGAGCTGACGCTACTGAGGCGTCCCGCTTATGATTTCGTAGTGACCACCGACTACGGGAGAAAAGAAGTGTGGCGCTTCTCTTCTGGCCAAGCCATTTTTGAGATCTCTGAAGGGCACCGTCTTGCTCCCTTAGAAGAGCTTCAATTTACGGCAGAATGGAATCAACGCAGCAGTGAAGGGCAACTCATCCCACCAGGGTACTACTGCATCGAGGCTTTTGTCAACGTCACCCCAGAAGTAGAGAACTCAGCATGGGGATGTCTCTCTATCGGGAAGGGACTCCCGTTGCGGATCTCCCTTGAAGTCCCTTCCAGCGTCCAAGCTGGCGAGAGCGTGCCTCTCATCGTGAAGATCGAGAACCCCTTCACCTGCCCAGTGACATTGGTGAACGTCTCTACGGATTTCACTGTGGAGACCTCGGCAGGCGAGCTGGTGTGGCGCGAGAGCGAGGCGTATCGTTTTGTTGTACCCGTCAAGCCTCTGTGGCCCTATGTTCTTACCCTAGAGCCAGGGGGTTTTCACAGCTTTGAAACGACGTGGGATCAGCTAGATTTAGAGGGCTATGTCGTCAAGCCTGGGGTCTATTGGGTACGCGGCTTTGTGCGCAGCTCACAAGGGATGGACGCTTACGAGATCTTACAAAGCGATGCTAAGCAACTCACGATCAAGCCGTGACGCGCTATACTCCCCCCAGATAGACTTGCTGGACGTGGGCGTCGGCGCGAAATTCCTCGGGCGTCCCCTCCTTCACGATGACCCCCGTCTCCAACAGATAGACTCTGTGCGCATGAGCCAGCGCAAACGGCACGTTCTGCTCAGCTAATAAAATCGTCACCCCGGAGTCGTTGATCTGCTTGAGCGCCTCAGCGATGGCTTTTCTCACAATAGGTGCCAGCCCCAACGTGGGCTCATCTAAGAGTAAAAGCTCAGGACGACCCATGAGCGCCCGCCCGATAGCCACCATCTGCTGCTCGCCCCCGGAGAGCGTCCGCGCCATCTGGCGCTCGCGCTCCCGCAAGATGGGAAAGAGCTGATAGATCTTCTCAAGCTCGGCGTCTGGATCGAAGTTTTTTAAGCGAAATGCCCCCAGCAGCAAATTATCTCTCACGCTCATTTCTGGGAAGAGGTGGCGCCCCTCTGGGCAGTGAATCACGCCCAACTGGACGATCTTCGCGGGATCGCGCGGCAAGGGAGACCCGTTGAAGGAGATCCGACCGTGCCCATCCTTCAACCCTGAGATCGTTCTGAAGAGCGTGGTCTTGCCCGCCCCGTTGGGCCCAATGATCGAGACGAACTCCCCCTGCGAGACCCGCAGCGTGACGTTCTTTAATACATGGGCTTTCGCATAGTACACATTGAGATTCTCAATGACCAACACCCTAGAACCCTCCACCGGCAAGATAGGCCTCTTGGACTTGAGGGTTACGCGCTACTTCCTCGGGAGTGCCCTCAGCAAGCTTCTCCCCAAAGCAGAGCACCACGATACGGTCTACGAGGCGCATCACCCCGCGCATATTATGATCAACTAAGACGATCGTCTGGCCCTCGTCACGGAGACCCGCGATCAGATGAGAGATCTCGTCGACTTCTGCTGGGGAGAGCCCAGCGAAGGGCTCATCTAGCAATAAGAGTTCGGGATCAGTCCCGATGGCCCGAGCTAACTCTAAGCGTCTCAAGCCCCCTTGCGGGAGCATCCCCGGCAGCTCGGTGCGGCAGAGACAGCGGTCGTCATCTGGGGAATGCTCTGCGGGGCACAAGCCGGTGCGCGCACAGCTCTGAATAGTCTTTGGGGTGGGATCTGGCGCCCGGATGAAGATCTCATTGGGGATCGCGGAGATCTCGACGTTCTCGTAGACGGTCTTGCGCGGGAAGTATTGAGCGATCTGAAAGACCCGAGCGATCCCCGCGTCCACGATCTTGTACGTCGGCCAATGGGTGATCTCTTGATCTTTGAAGAAGATCTGGCCCCGATCGGGCTTGAGCCTCCCCATGATGAGATTGAAGACGGTGCTCTTGCCCGCCCCGTTGGGCCCGATCAGCCCCACAATCTCCCCTGGCTCTACGTGAAATGATAAATCTTTAACGGCCATCAATCCCCCAAACGACTTGCGCAAGTTCTCCACTCGCAGGAGCGCCATCTCAACCTCCCCGGATCTCCCGCTTCTTCACCAACCCCAGCAAGAGCGGCAATAACCCTTGACGCGCAAAGAATAATAATACTAACAAAATCGCAAAGAAGATAAGCGTGGCCCACCGCTCTAAGAACGAGAGCGCAAACCCTTCTGCGCCCAAGGGGAGCTTCCATTGCGCTACTTCTCTGATCACTTGCTCGCCCCCCTTGACCAGAAGCCCGCCCCATAACGCCCCAACGATTATCCCCATCCCCCCAATGACAGAAGCTACGATCATCTCCAAGGACGTCGTCAGCGACAATAGCG
>DAIPXV010000070.1:0-9320 GCA_036783095.1 Candidatus Bipolaricaulota bacterium | reverse complement strand
CCCTTCCGAGGGAGAGGGGGGCAGAGGGGCAAGGGGAAGTGAGAGTGACAAAGAGCTAGCGAAGAGCTCGATCTCTTCCGGACGGAACATCACAGCGACGACAGCTCCATCCGGCACCGAAGGAGGCTTCGCAAAGCACCCTAGCGCCGTCTCGATGCAGTTCCCCCGGGCGCGCCCGGTGAGAAAGTCAGCATGCCCAATGAATTCTGCAACGAAGCGCGTCGCCGGCTCGCGATAGAGCCTTTCGGGAGTATCTATCTGCTCCAGACGCCCCGCGTTGAGCACCACGACGCGATCGGCCAACTCAAACGCCTCTTCTTGGTCGTGAGTGACGAAGATCGTGGTGCAGTTGAGCCTGTGTAGCAAGATTTCGAGTTCGGCGCGCATCTTGGGGCGCAGATCGGCATCTAAGTTCGAGAAGGGCTCGTCTAACAAGAGCACGCGCGGGTTGGCCGCCAGCGCACGCGCCAGCGCCACGCGCTGCTGCTCGCCCCCGGAGAGCTCATGGGGATAACGATCTTCAAACCCCGCAAGCCCTACGAGCTGTAAGAGCTCGCGCACCCGGCCCTTATCAGAAGAACGCATCCCAAAAGAAACGTTCTGCGCTACCGTCAGGTGGGGAAAGAGCGCGTAATCTTGGAAGACCATGCCCACCTGACGATCTTCGGGTTCGGCCCACTGAGAGCGACTGGCGACGATCTGCCCATCAATAACGATAGAGCCCTCATCGGGACGCTCAAACCCCGCAATGAGCCGGAGGAGCGTCGTCTTGCCGCAGCCAGAGGGGCCAAGCACCGCGAGAAGCTCCCCTCTCTTGACGGAAAGCGAAATCGGGCCCAAGACAAAAGCCCCGGGAAATTTCTTGACTACGCTGTCTAAGACAATGAGAGACTCACTCGCCATAGCGGACCTCTGGGGTATCGCCGACACGCAGGAGATAGAGCATGGGGAGCGACAAAACGATGAGCATGAGCGCCGGGGCAGCCGCTTGGGCATAGAAGCCCTCCCCCGCGGCGATCCACAGTCTGACGGGCAGGGTGTCGAACCCCGGCGGACGCAACAGCAGCGTCGCGGGCAGCTCGCGCAGAGCGTTTAAGAAGATCAGCGTCCAACCGGCGGCTAAACTCGGAGCAACTAACGGGAGCGTCACGCGCCTCCAGACGCTTGTCGTCCCATGTCCGAGCGAGCGAGCGGCTTCTTCCAAGCGCACGGGGACTCTGGACAGCCCGGACTCCGCCGCCTGCAGCGCGTGGGAGAAGAACCGAATCACATAAGCAAAGATCAGCGCCCAAACTGTAAAGTAGAGTGCCGGGACGAAGCGATGGAGCACGAACGCTACCGCTAGGGCGATGAGCACGCCAGGAAGAGCTTGGCCGGCTTGGGCGATTCTGGCGATCCCGTGGTGGCCGTAGCGTACCGCCCTGTACGCCAGGGGCCACGCCAGAGCAAGGGCGAGCGTGGCTGCTGTTGCGGCACTGAACAGACTGTTCCCCGCGTAGCGCACTAGATCTGTGAGCGAGGTGCCCCACAAGACAGCACTGGGCTGGGGATGCAGCCAGCCGTCGAGCAGCCAGTAGAGCGAGACCCCAGCGGGCAAGAGCAAGCCCAGCACGAGCACCAGTCCCACAAAGCTCAGGGCGCCTACACGACTCCCCCTGCCCAGGTGCACCAGAGGGAGCGCGCGCGCTGAGGCTTTGTAGTAATGTCTCCCGCGTCCCCACAATCGCTGTTGAATGAGTAACAAAACAATAGTGAGCGCGATGAGCGCGGTGCTGAGTACGGCTGCGGGAGCTTGATCATAGCGCCCAGCTAATTGCTTATAGATCGCCGTCGTAAAGGTCTCGTAGCGCAGCGTGGCCACGACGCCGTAATCAGAGAGCACGTAGAGGGCCGTGAGCAGCCCTCCGGCGGCGAGCGCCGGAGCAAGCAAGGGCAGGGTGACTCTGAAGAAAACTTTCAGTCTATGAGCACCCAGGGAGCGGGCAGCTTCTTCAAGCTGGGGGTCGAGCGCGCGCAGCGCCGCGCGCGCTAGGGTGTAGACATAGGGGTAGGTCGCGATCACTAAGATCAGCCACGCCCCGGCAAAGCCATAGATCGTCGGTACGCTGGCGGAAACACCCCATCTCTCTAATAAGCGCGCAAGCAGCCCTCCAGGCCCCCAGAACGAAACATGCCAGATCGCGATCAGATAGCACGGGATGACGAGCGTCGCTGTCAGCAGCGGACCGAATATCTTCCGACCGGGCAGATCGGTGCGCTCGATCAGCCAGGCCAAGAGCACTCCTAAACAGAGCGCCCCAGCGGTGACGGCGCCAGCGAGCACAAGCGTGTTCGCTAAGAGCGGGATCAGCCGGGCCTGCCACAACGTGCTCCACATCTCCCCGCCCGCCGTAGCTCCCCGCCAAAGCGTCACTATCAAGGGGAGCGCCATCGCCCCGGCAATGCCCAGCCCTATCAGGGACTTCACCCCAACCCTTTCCCTAAGAGTAGGGGCGTAGCGCGCTATGCCCCTACTCCCCTCCCCGCCTCGGGGAGGGGCTGGAGGAGGGGTCTTCGGTATAGTCCTTGCATCCATCGAGCGCTTATTTTACCCCAGCCCGACCTCGTCTAACAGCTTGAGGGTCTGCTCCAGCTCCTTGCCCAGCTCGTCCAAACGCACGGGCATCAGTTTTATAGTCTCTAAAGGACGCACGCCCGGCGCTGTGGCCACCCCCGGCAAGAGCGGGTACTCGAAGTTCAGCTCGGCAAAGAGCTTCTGCGCCTGAGGAGAAGCAAGAAAGTCTAAGAAGCGCTGAGCTTCTTTGAGATGTTTGGCGTTCTTGATGATCGCTGCTCCAGCGGCGTTCACCAAGACCCCGATATCGTTAGGGCCTTGATCGGGATAGATCACGCCGACGGGCGAGCCGTCGCGCAGCTCTATGTGATAGTAATAGTGATTGACCAACCCTAGAGCGAACTCCCCGCGCCCCACGGCTTTGCGCACGTCGGTGTGGCCGTTGAGCGTCATGATCCCATTGGCTTTGAGCTTTAAGAGATATTCTTTCGTGAACGCATCGCCCTTGGTTAGTCTAAGAGCCGTCACCCAGGCGATGACCGACTCGTTGCGCGTCGTGGCCATGGCGATCTTGTTCTTCCAGCGGGGGTCGGTGAGCTCGAAGACGGATTTGGGCAGCTCTTCAGGCTTTAAAAGCTTCGTATTGTACATGATGACGCGGCTGCGCCCAGAGACCCCAAGCCAACTGCCGTCGCGAGCGCGAAACTGTTCGGGAATCTTTTTGATCTGCTCGGAGCTATAGGGCTGGAGGGCCCCTTGGAGCTTGAGAAATTCGAGCGTCCCGGCGTCGTTGGCGATGAACAGATCAGCTCTGGGGTTGGGCTGCTCTTGGAGCACCAAGTTCGCCAGAGCCGTCGCCGCCCCGCTCTGAAGCGTTACTCTTATGCCCGTCTGCTGCTGAAAGAGCTGGACGACCGGAACGATGAGCGGCTCGCTCCGCCCAGAATAAATAACTATCTCCGATGGCTGAGCCAACGTCGTGGGCGCCAACACCAGGGCGATCAACAGCAACAACTTCTTCATCTGTCCTCCTAGCCCCTCACCCCTCTGTCTCCCCTCTCCCTCTCAGGGGAGAGGGGAAGGGGGTGAGGGTAAACTCTGTGCTCCTCGGCCGATGGCGCAAAAAGCATACCAAAATAGTCTGCTTTTGTCAAGCTCTTGCGCGCGCGTAGGCTTCTTGCTAGAATCTTCTTGCAAAACTCAACGCCGAGGGTGATAGGCGATGACGCGACGGCTTCTGCTAACAGTGGGCTTAGTCTTTCTCGTAGCGATGGCTTCATTCGCTGACACAAAACCCATTCCCAGATTGATCGAGATGGTCTCGACGGATGCGATCCCAGAGTTTCGCCTGGCAGCGGCGCGCACGTTGGTCGCAGCGTATCTTTTCATTGAGCGCTCGCTTTCGGAGTTAGACCCCCTCATCCAGAAGATCGAAAAAGAGCGCGGGTTCAAAGAACTTCGCCAAGCGGTCGAAGAGGCCAAGCAGGGCAAAGTGATCAGCGGGTGCTGGAACCTCCCAACTGTCGAGAATCCCGTGGTCGCGGGAATTGATCTGCGCACCAAGACCATCCCAGAGCTCGAACAGCTTGCGATCTATGGGAGCTCGCCCCAGCTGCGCGAGGCCGCTACCAAGATGATGATCAATAAATATCTCACGCCCAAAGCAAAACTCTACCCCGAATGGTACACCTATCGCATCAAAGCTGAAGCAGACTTCGACGCCGTGAAGGTGCAATTCTATCTCTGGACGGTTGGGGTAGCGCCACAGGCCATCGAGATCAAGACGATCGCTCTTATTCCCCTGTCGCAGATCTTCTTCGCGGAGTTTCTCATCACGCTGCCGGCCAGCCAAGTGACGGCCAAGCTCAAGTGTAGTTGATTCTCTCACCCTCACCCCTAGCCCCTCTCCCCTCCGAGGGAGAGGGGAGCAGAGGGGTGAGGGGGCAATGTAACGCGAAAGACAGTCGGCCCCAACTCGATAGAGTATGATAACGATGAGCCACTAAGGGCTATCATCGCTGTCAACGAGGAAGATATGCAGGGGCGTCGTGCGTTCGCATTGATAGTAATTCTTGCGGGGCTGCTTGGTCTGTTGAGCAGCGCCCAGGTTCCCCCGCCGGGGCTGACGGCGCAGTTTACTGTCGAGACTGCTCCCGTCTACCGACGCGGCACGCTCGCTAATCCCCAGATCGCTACGGTGAATCTCACCCTGCGCGGCGATTTTCTCACTCCCCAGCCCCTCGATGTGATCATCGGCGTAGATCGCTCGATAAAGCTTGACGAGGCTCGACCGTTCTTTGAGCGCCTGCTCAATCTTCTTGGCCCCGATGACCGTGTTGGGTTGGTCTCTCTCGCCCCGCCGACGCTCGACAGCCCCTTGACGACAGATTTTAACATTGTGCGCCAACGATTCTCGGAGCTCACCCCGGGAGGGGCTGCGGGGCTGGCCGATGCCGTCGCCTTAGCAACAAAAGAGCTCATAGAAAACGGCCGTCCCGAGGCGCGCAAGATTCAAATGTGGGTGATCGCCCGTGCCGGCACCGATCGTGCGGACTTCGGCCCAGTGCTCACCCAAGCGCAGCGCGCCCGCGAGAACCAAATCACCATCCATGTCGTCACCACGACCGACGAAGCAGCACGATCCCAGACGCTTCTCTCCCTAGCGCGCTTCACCAACGGGCTCTTTCTGAAAAATCTCTCAGACGAAACCCTTACAGCCCTCCAAGGGCAACTGCGCATCGAATTCATCGCGCGCCAGATCGTGGCCAAAGTGACGGTCACCAATCGCGTGACGTTCGAAGGGGCCGAGGGCAACCCTGAGATCCAAGAGTTCGCCGATGGGAGCAAAACGCTTACCTGGAAGATTGACGTCATCCGCCCCGAAGAGACCGTGACGCTCAAGTTTATGGTGAGCTCCCCCACGTTGGGATCCTTCCCCATCAACCGTAGCCCCAGCACCGTCGAGTATACGAATATCTTGGGGCAGCGCGCGCGCATCAACTTGCCGTTTCTCACCCTCGACGTTACTAACGCTTCGCCCATCGCGAAATTCGAGTTCAACCCGGAAATCTCAGTAGCTGACCGCGCCACCTGGCAGCCCGCCGTCAAAGAGAATATCGTCTTCACCGATCAGTCGTCCGATCCCGATGGCCAGATCACCCAATGGCAGTGGGACTTCGGTGACGGTACGACAAGCACTACTCAAAGCCCCACCCACGCCTACGACAAAGCCGGAAGCTACACAGTCACCCTCACGGTCACCGACAACGAGGGCGCTACGGCCAGCGCCAGCGCCACGATCACCGTGCTCAACGTTGCCGTAGCGACGCGCGATCTGCCGACGTTCAACGGTCAGCTGCCCAAAGGGATATTTATCAGAGTGTATTTAGAAATTCGCGTCAACCGTGACGTGCTGGGGCTTGGCGTGCGCGAGGAGTGGCCCCAAAATATCATCGCTCCTGACACGAAAGTCGAGGACATCACCGAAAAAGTCTTCGGGGAGCCCCACGGAGGGACGTTGCGCCCGCCACCGCCAGGGGGAACGACCATCGAATGGATCTTCCCAGAACGTCTCGCCGCCGGAACGGTGAAGAAGATCGTCTATGAAGTGAAGCTCTCGGAATCTGCTGAGATCGATTCGCCCACGCTGACGGGCTTTGTCATCAGCAAAGTCCCGGATATTCAGACGCCCACGGGGGGAACGAGCTCGTTTCAGTTGGTCGAGGGACTGCCCATCAAGGTCGTCGTGGCGCACTATATCACACGGCCGGATATTCCTCCCGAAGAAGAGCGCATCGACCCCAAGGACGACAATCTCATCTCGTTCTATCAGATTCAGCGGGCGGTGAGCTGGTGGCTCGCTACAGGGTGGTCTACAATCAGTGAATCGCCAATCGTGCCAGGCACCGGCGGCAAGCAGATCAACTTAGAAATTATGCAAGAGCTGATTGCCTACTGGCTCTCCAACACACCCGTCGATCAGCCGCTGCCGCCGCGCCCGTAAATTATGTCCATTCGATGTGCGCTGCTGAGCATAGCGCTAGGAAGCGTGCTATTTGCTTGCTCAGTATTCGCGCAGAGCTTTTTGAGCGAAGGGCTCTCGCCCAGGGCGGTCAGCGTGGGCGGGGCGTTCGTCGGGCTCGCTGATGACGCAGCAGCGGCGTTGTGGAACCCTGCGGGGCTCTCTACGCTCACGGGTTTTGGAGTTTTGGCAAGGCTCGCCATGCCCACGTCGGCTGCGTCCTCGGAGATCTGGGGGGTAGCGCTGAGCGCACGGCTCTTTGGGGTGGGCAGCGCACTTTGGTACGGAAGCCAAACGACCAAGACCCCTCACCGAGAAGAGCACTCGCTCATTGTGATTGCTCTTGGTGCGGGCGTGCGCGAGCGCATCTCTGCTGGAATTGCCCTCAAGTTCTTCGAGCAGAGCACGGGCGTTGATTTAGGACTGATGGCGCGATTTGGCTGGGTGCAAGGGGGCTTGACGATCACTGACCTTGGGGTTGCCGAAGCGCTGGTGCGCATGGGAGCAACTCTTCGGTTCTTTGAGGACAAAGTCCGTCTTTTGGGGGCAGTGGATCTAGCGCGTCAAGAGGAGCGGCGGGCTATTCGTGTGGGGATAGAGCTTCAGCTTTTTGAGGGGATTGCGCTGCGCGCGGGCTGGAACGGACGAGGGATCGCGTGGGGTGGGAGCTTCGGCATCTTCAATATCTTGCAGTCGGACTTCGCTTGGCAGGCCGACGGCTGGGCAGTTTCCACCGAGCTGGCATTTGGCCGACGCTAACGCTTTGCAGTATAATCTCCTTTGTGAAGAACTTTGGTGGGAGGGGAAGGCGATGAGTCACGAGATGCAAGGTATCATGTGGATCGCCACGTTAGCCATTCTGATCGTGCTTGTGTGGGCGCTGTGGCGACGCACCGCCCGCCAGAGCTTAACCGTGCTCCTTCTCGCCGTCGGAGCGATCCTTGTTGTCGGCGGGGGCGTCCCTCTCATCTGGTGGCAGCTCCATCTCCCTCAGGGAACAGACCAACATCTTCAAATACGCGACCATCGTCTGGTCAGTCAGACCCAGATCAAGGAGCGAGACTTTGTTCGTCTTGAGGCCGAGATCGAGATCATCATCCCCGCGCTTCCCCAAGAGCGCTTGCGCGCTATAGCTCAAGAATATCTTGAGAAAGCTCTCTCAAGCTATAAGCCCGATGTCGCAGCAGTCAAGCTGAGAGATCTCGAACGCCCGCTCCTCTACGAGTACGCCTACCGAAAGTCTCTCCCTCCAGAGCGCGTCCAACCGTGGATCCAACCCCTAGATGCAACAGCAAAGGTCCACCTGGAAGCTCCCATCATAGGCGAGCTAGGAGACTATCACACGATCGTAATCCCTGTGACGGTGACTACGAAATGGGCAAACTTGCAGGCCCTTTTGGGGGAGAACAGACTCCCCAGCAATTGGGCTGCGCTCGATGAGTCGCTCTATGACTATATCGTGGTCAGCGAATCGGGGCAGCCTCAGATGGTTCTCGTCTTTGCCTTGCTCGACGACGAATTCTTCAGGGAGTATCAAGCTTCCGGGGGGCGCCCCCAGGAGCTGGGGCTGCTTCAGGGCGAGATTCCGACGCCGTCGCTCCTGGTGCTCGTATATACTCTTCAGGAGAGCCTCTTTCGCGTCAGCGACCTCGCTCTCGTCCAGAAGCGTGGCGAGAGCGTGCGGCGCTATGAGCCTGAAGAAGAAACTGTCCACACTCTCAACGGGTCACGCCCAATGTGGATGGCGCTGATGGGGAATTTCCCCAATTTCCCCAATCTGCTCGCACAGTTGCGCGCAGGCGCGCACGTTGTGGGATTGATGCGCCTCCCTGAATGGCTCGATCCCGCTCAAGGGTTTCAGATTTATTATCGTGATCGCGTCGCGACGTTCGGCAAGAAATTCTAAAGGAGGCAGGTATGACATCCGCCCAACGATGGATGATCCTCGGCGGCGCCGTTGTCGTCGTCGTGCTCTTAGGAGTTCTTATTTTTCTCTGGACGCGGCCTCCGGCTCCCGTGGCCATCGAGCTCGAAGGAGTTGTCGTCCGCGCAGGCCAACAGGGCTTCACGCTCAGCGAAGTGACAGTGTTCTCCGGCCCGCAACCGTGCTCGCTGGAGAGACTCCCCGTGCAGGTCGAGTCGCGCGCCCTGCTCCCCTCAAGCCCGCTGCAACCGGGGGATCTCGTCACAGTCAAGGGCGAGTATCATTCTAAAGACTGCACGGTGCGCCTCAGCGCTCCGACCCACTATGTTGAGCTGCGCCCCGTCCCCATCACACTAGAAGGGATCGTGAGCGCAGGGACGCCTACGCAGTTTGTTCTCAAGAACGTGATCGTGCTCGCCGGGCCGCAGCCTTGCAAGCTCGAGAATCTCCCCGTGCAGGTTAAGTCTGAGCAGGCCCAGGCGGAACCCGCGCAAGTGAACGAGCGCGTGCGCGTCGCCGGCGAGTATCACCCGGAGAGCTGTCGCATCGAGCTGACTGCTCAGAAGCATTCCATAGAACGCCTCCCGACGACGGTGAAGCTCCAAGGAACCGTCGCCCAAGTCGGCAGCGACCAAGTAATTCTCCAGGGCATCAGGGTGCTCGAGGGCCCGCAGCCGTGTACGACGGAGAATCTCACCGTGCGCGTGCGCGGGACAGCCAGCCTTCGTGGCGGCGAGGGCGTCGAAGTCGTGGGCGAATATAACCCCAAGAGCTGCCAAGTCAGCGTGGAACAGCCGACGCACTCGTTTGCGCAGATCTCC
>DAIPXV010000069.1:0-9658 GCA_036783095.1 Candidatus Bipolaricaulota bacterium | reverse complement strand
GGCTTGACCTCTCAAGCCAAGGGCTGAAGCCGCAGCGCAAGATCAAAGAGCGACCCTTCTGGGGTGCGCTCGCCTGTCTTGATGCTGACGTCCTCCTCGTGCAATCTCTGTAAAAGCTCAATCAGTTCTTCTTCGGAGAAGTTTTGGGCCATGGCTTTGTGCTTGCCCACGAGCCACGGGGGCTTGCCCAGCTCCTTGGCGATCTCTTCGCTCGATTTTTTCTGGGCTGCTAAAGACTTCACAGTTAAGAGCGCTCGAATCTGCGAGACGAGCATAAAGAAAATTTTATTGGGATCTTCACCAGAGCGCAGCAGCTCCCGCAAATATTTGACGCTCTGGGGGCTGCGCTCCCCCACAAGATCGAGCCATTTTAAGACGCTTTCGCTCTGATCGCTAAAGAGCAGCTCGCGCAGCTCTGAGACATCAAGTTCTTTCTCTGTACTGTAGCACGCGAGCTTCTCGATCTCTTTGGCCAAGCGGGCTGGCTGGGGATCTACTGTTGCTAAGAGATATTTGAGGGCTGCTGGGGTCAGTTTGACTTTGTATTCTGCGAGCAACTCCCGCACCAGCGTGGGCAAGCTCCGCCGGTCGGGTGCGGGGAATTCTTCAAGAGCCCCAAGCGATTCGAGAGCTTTATAGAGCCGCGAGCGCTTGTCGAGCTTCTCCGCATCAAGAATGAGGACGACGCTCTTAGGGAGCCCTCGGGTGAGGCGATCAGCTAGCTCTTCGGGCTCCGGAAGCTCATCAGCGCGGCGGACATAGAGAATCTTCGCGTCATCAAAGAGCGACATTCCCCCGAAGTGCTCGAGCATCTGAGAGCTTGTGAGCTCCCGACCCTCTACAGTGATAAGAGCATACTTTTGGTGCTGCTGGAGCTGGGCGATCAGGTTGCGCGCAGCCCGCTCCCGCAGATAGATATCCCCCACGAACGCAAAGACGTTCTTCGATTCTTTCTGCTTCTTCATCTTTAGAAAACTACTCCCACGCCGATCACCCAACCACGACGATTATGCATCCCCGCGCTGAGCACAATATTCTCTGAGCGCAGGCTGAGCCCGATCAGCCACGTCAGATAAACTCTCTCGGTCTGATACCCATTGGGCTTGACCACAACGTCGAGCCGGGCTTCGCCTGGACCGTTTGTCTTGCCGTCTGCGGCGGCAAGGTGTACAGTCCAGACGGAGTCTGGCAGAGCTATATGCGCTTCCTTCTGAATCGCTAGCCCGCCGGCGATCTCAACGCCTAGTCCACCAACGGCCATCAGCGAAAGCTTCCCGTAAAATTCAGTCTCTGGACCGTCACGGTAGGTCATGGTCGGCCCAAGATCCGCAGGAGTCCCGATGTCCTCGTACTCCGGGACGTCTTCGCCCGTCATCGAGAGCGAGATGCCTCCTCCTACAATACTCTGGGAGATAACAAAGCCGAAATCGAACCCCACACTGGGGATCTGAGCGGCATTGAGGCCCCCATTGAGCCCCATGAGCACTGTCGGCTGAGAGCGCGTTGGTTGCATAGGAGGGCTCGGAGGCGCGGGCGGTGTGGGAGGCATTGGCGGAGTCGGTGGAGTCGGCGGCGTCGCTAACGGCTTAAGCGTCGCTTCCAAAGTGATATCCGAGTTCTCTCGAAGCTCGATCGTTTGAGCCCAGCTTTCATAATTGAATTTTGTGACGACGACGCGATAGCGTCCGGGAGCGACCTCAAGGCTGAGCGGGGTTCTCCCAGCATACGCGTTATTGATGAAGACGTCAGCGTTGTCAGGGTCGGAGACGATGCGCACTCGAGCCGTGCGACTCAAGGGCCAGAAGAGAGAGCTTACAGTCAACTGGGCTTCGAGGGTGACTTCGGCGCCTTGCTTGAGCTCAACGGTTTGGGACCATTCGTCGTAGCCAAAGCGCGAGAGCGCCACGCGATAGCGTCCGGGGGCGAGCGAGACTTCAAGAGGGGTCTGCCCCATCACGATGCCGTTTATGGAGACGAGCGCCCCTGGAGGATTGGAGATGATGCGCAGGCGCGCTTGCGATTGTGCGATCTGAAAGCATGTCCAGGCGGCAGCCCAGCCCGTGGCGCTCACCGAGCCGACGATCAGCCCCTGCATGAGAGCTTGGAACTCTTTAGGGTTCTGGCTGAGCAGCGGGAATGGGTTCTGCGGCGTGAGAGTTCCCCCTGGGACAAGCTGCTCCAACGGCAGCGGCGCGGCCAGCGCTAAGACTTGAATGCACTCAAACCCCGTCGGTGGAGAAATTACGAAACTATATCGCTGATTGGGGATCGTGTGCGTTCCAGCTTTGAGAAGATTCATCGGCTGGTAGGCGTTGGGAAAGAGCAAGTTCACTCGGCGGTCGGGGGTGATATTATAGATATAGACATACGAGTCTTGATTGAGGGCGATGGTCAAGCGAAGTCTGTCGCCAGGGGCGTACGAAGCTTTCTCTAAGCCCAGTTGAACGGCCAGAGGCGTCTGAGCGGGCTGAACGAGAATGCCTTCGGGGACGGGCTGCTGCCCCGCTGTCCCTACGAAGCTGAGGGCCGCTATCATCATGAGTGTAGCGAGATGACGCATAGATATCACCTTCAATAGTATAAACGAGATTGGGGCCGTTTGAAAATTCCTGAGGCTTTCGCTTACAATAGGGCCTCGGAGGAAGGATTTTATGAGAAGATCATGGCTGATCAGTGGAGCTGTGCTCGCGATCATCGTCTTTGCTCTCGCGTTGACCCTGACGAGCTGCCAGCAGAAACCGTCGGCGCCTCCACCACCAGAGACTGCTACGCAACCGCCAGAGACGACTCCCAAACCCCCGGAGCCTCAACCCCCAGGGACTCCTCAGCCGCCGGAAGAGCCACAAGCTCCACCGGCCACCGTGCCTCCAACGCCAAGGCCAGAAGTCAAAAACCCCGATACGTATGTCGTCGTGGGCATCGGGGATTTTATTGACACGCTCGACCCCGCAGCGGCGTATGACACCGGCTCCGGGAGCATCATCTTCAATATCTATGAGACGCTTATTTTCTTCGATGGCCCGCACCCAGATAAGTTCGTCCCCTGGCTGGCGACGCAAGTCCCCAGCGTCGAGAACGGACTTATCAAAGACGGCGGGCTGACGTACGTCTTCCCCATCCGCCAGGGCGTGAAGTTCCACTATGGCCCGGTCAAAGATGCTAACGGAAACGTTATCCCCGGTAGCGGCATCCTCACCCCAGAAGATGTCGAGTACTCATTCGAGCGCGGGATGCTCCAAGACCGCGCCGGCGGCCCCCAATGGCTCCTCCTTGAGCCGTTGCTCGGCGTCTCTTCGATCTTGGATTTAGCAAAACAAGTCGAGCACGAGCTGCACGGCACAGATCCCAACACTATTAAGACCATAGACGACGTCAGCCCCGAAGGGCTCCAAGAAGTCTGCCGGCGCGTCAAAGCGACTGTTGAAGTCGAAGACGGCAACGCCGTCTTTCATCTCAAAGAGCCGTTTGCACCGTTCTTGCAGATCCTCGTGGGTACGTGGGGCTCGATTTTAGATAAAGAGTGGGTCATGACCGAGATCAAAGATATTAATAAAAAAGCTGGCTGGGACGGCAGCTGCGACACCTGGCGGAAGTTCTACGATCCCCCAACCGAAGAGAGCGAGCTCTTCAATATCACCAACGGCACAGGGCCGTATATATTAGAACGCTGGCGCCGCGAAGAGGAGATCGCGCTCAAAATCTATAAAGATTACTGGCGCGAGCGCCCCGCGTATCTCAACGTCAATATTAAGTTCAATCGTGAGTGGGCCACACGGTTACTGATGCTCCAGAACGGCGACGCCGATGCCGTCACAATCTTAGCCCGCAACCGCGACCAAGTCTACCCGCTCGTAGACCAAGGGCTCGTCACGATGTACAAAGACCTGCCCGATCAATGTATGTCATTCTGGATGCCCAACCAAAAAGTCAACCCCGACAATAACCCCTATATTGGCTCTGGGAAACTTGACGGCGACGGCATACCCCCGGACTTCTTCAGGGACGAGGACGTCCGCAAGGGCTTCGCCTATGCGTTCGATTGGGATACGTACATCACCGAAGCATTGGAAGGCGACTCCGTCCAAGCCAAGACTATTATGATCAAAGAAGTCTTCGGCTACAACCCCGACGTGCCCTATTACTCCCTCGATCTTGAGAAGGCGACGGAACACTTTAAGCGGGCCTGGGGCGGACAAGTCTGGGAGAAGGGCTTTAAGCTCTTTATGCCGCACGTCCCCGGCGGGAGCCGCGTCGCCCTCGACATCCTCAAGGCAAACTTGGAGAAGATCAATCCCAAGTTCAAGCTCGAGGCCCTCGAATTCCAAGGAACGCAGATCACCCAAGATTTTAATAACGATAAGATCCCCTTCGACAGCAGCGGCTGGTGCCAAGACTATCACGACCCGCACAACTGGGCCTACCCCTTGCTAGGGAGCACTGGGTATTTTGGGCGATTCTTAGATATCGAGCCTAATCTCCAAAAAGAGCTCGACGATCTGATCCTGCAAGCCCGGCGCGAGCTCCATCCCGAAAAGCGCAAAGAGCTTTACTATCAGATCGAGCAGCTCAATTATGATCACGCGCTGCTTATCCCTATCGAGCAGGGGGTCTTTAAGAGGTTCACGCGCAGTTGGGTCAAGGGGTTCTTCTGGAACATGGCCTACGTCGGCACGTACTATTGGTACTTATGGAAGGAATAGGCGCGATCTCTTCAGCGCGAACGCCGAAGGACCTTCAGAAAGTCAGCGGGCCCAAGGATGGCGATATCTTGGTATCTACCCAAGCTCAATTGGCCCTCGACAGCCGCAACAAGATATTTGTCATCCGTAGGGTCTCGGCAAACTTGCAGAGCCAGAGTACCAGGGACTTGAATCTCTGCATAAGCAGAGAGAAGATCGAGCAGCTCGGTGATCTCTGCTTCTGTCCAGGTACTGGCCTTGCGAATTCTCGGGTAGCGCAGAACTCGACGGATCTCCACCAAGATGGCTGGTGATATGATGAGCTGGAAGCGATCTGTGAGCCACGCGTGGAGCACCTGTGCTGGCGGCCCGTGGGGGTTGTGGATAGCGCTGGCAAAGACGTTGGCATCAATGACCACGCGCAGCATGGCTCAGCGCCGGAGCCGCTTCCGCTCCTCGCGTTTGGCAGCTGCGGTGGCCTTCGCGACTATACAATTCCACTCCTCGTCCGAGAGCGATTCCGTGGCCTGCCAAGATCGCTCCACAAGCTCTCGAATCCGGCGCTTCGCCGCCTTCCGATCGAGAGGACGCAGAATCACTGCACCATTGCGTACCTCTGTGTGCAGTAAGGCTCCTTCGGCAAGCCGCAGGGCTTGCAGCACCTCAGCTGGCAAGATAAGCCGGCCATCACGCAACAGCTTCACAATAGCCATACACACTCAGTATATAGCGCACAATAAAGAATTGCAATGCATGAGGAGAAACGTATAAATGCTCGGGTTTATCATTCGGCGGCTGCTCTTCTTGCCCTTCTTGTGGGTCGCTATCACGCTCTTAACGTTTCTGCTCTTGGAGCCCTTGGGGCCCTATCAGCGCGTGGCGCTCTTCATCAACGTCAACCCCGAACAAGCCTTCGGGGGCAAGCTCACCAAAGAGCAATTGCAGAGACTGATCGAAAAGTACGGGCTTGATCGGCCGGCCATCGAGCAGTACATTCGGTGGATTCGCCAAGTCTTTCAGGGCAATTTCGGCTGGTCCAAGGTCGCACAAAAGCCCGTCTTCGAGGCGATCCGCGAGCGCCTGCCCGCGACGTTCGAGCTGGGACTCTACGCCGTGCTCCCCGTCGTATTGATTGCTATCTGGCTTGGGGTGCTCTCCGCCGTCCATCACAACAAGCCGCTCGACCATACCCTGCGCTTCTTCTCCATCACGGGGTATTCGCTGCCTACGTTCGTCTTTGGGATCTTCGTCTTAATGTTTTTCTACGGAATATTGGGATGGTTCCCGCCGGGACGACTGAGCTTCTGGGCCGAGCGCATCGTCTACGATGCGACTCAGTTTACGCGCTACACTGGGCTGAATACTCTAGACGCGATTCTCAATAATCGCTGGGACATCTTCTGGGATGCCCTGCGCCATCTCATTCTACCAGTGCTGACGCTCTCGTATCTGAGCTGGGCCGGGCTGCAGCGCGTCACGCGCTCCAGTATGCTCGAGACGCTCAGACAAGATTACATCACGACGGCGCGCGCCAAGGGCCTCACCGAGAGCGTCGTCATCCTCAAGCACGGCTTGCGCAACGCCATGATCCCCGTGACGACCATCGCCGTGCCCACGGTCATCGGGCTGATGCTCTCCGGGGTCGTGATCACCGAGACCGTCTTTAACTATAAGGGCCTAGGACTGCTTTCTGTAGATGCGACGTTGCAATTTGATGTCCCTATGGTGCTGGGGTTCACCCTGATCGGGACGTCGCTCATTGTCTTAACGAATCTTTTAGTAGACATTCTGTACGTCTTCATTGACCCGCGGGTGCGCTACGATTAACTATGTTCAAAAGACTGCTCAAGAATCCGTTGTCGCTGACGGGGATTGTGCTCTTGGCGCTCTTCTTCTTTATGGCAATGGCGGCGCCGTGGCTGGCTCCGCCGGCCAAGCCCTGCCCGTCATTCGTCTACTATATCGTCCCCGATTGGATCTTGCGCCCGTTTATGAAGGAGCTCCCCTGCGAGCCCTTCCGAATCCCGCGCGACGGCTTCCGAGCTACTCCCTTGCCCCCAGATCCGCACGCATGGACGACATTCCCACCCAGACTGAAAGACGAGCTCGGCCGAATGCTCCATCCCTTGGGGACGACCGAGAATCGCTACGACATTTGGTACGGGTTAGTGTGGGGGACGCGCACCGCGCTCATCGCGGGGATATTGATCGTCGGGTGCACGCTGCTCATCGGGATAATTATCGGCTCGATTTCGGGGTATTTTGGGGGCTGGGTGGATTCGGTCTTGATGCGCGGGGTGGACTTCGTCTTGGCTCTGCCGACGTTCTTGATGACGTTAGTGATTCTCTCGATCTGGGGGCGCGGGCTCGATAAGATCGTCATAGTAGACATTCTCTTTGGATGGGCAGGGTACGCGCGCTTTGTGCGTGGGATTATTCTGTCAGTACGCGAGCGGGAGTTCGTCTCCGGGGCGAAAGCGCTCGGGGCGAGCCATTGGCATATAATATCTCGACACGTCCTGCCCAACTCGATCTATCCCGTCTTGATCTTAGCGTCGCTGGATATTGGCTCGATCGTGTTGGGGCTGTCGGGGCTGAGCTTTTTGGGCTTGGGCCAAGGGGAAGATTACGCCGACTGGGGCCAGATGATCGCGTTTGCGCGCAACAGAATCGTCGGGGTCGCCGGCGGCGACGTGATGCAATATTGGTACACCTGGGTCTTTCCGGGGATGACCATCACGCTCTTTGTGCTGGCGTGGAATCTCCTCGGTGACGCCGTGCGAGACATCTTAGACCCGCGGCTGCGCGGGATGCGCTCAGCGTGATCGAACTTTAGGGCACTTCGAGGATCGAGCTCAGGGTCAGCTCTGTGGAGTCTGCTCGATACGCTGCCCGGCCCTCCCCTTGGAGCTTGCTAGAACCTGACTGCTCCACCGTCACCGTGTAGACCCATTCATACGACTGATCCTTCGCAAGCCGCAGGATCATAAACTCCAAGTCTTCGGGGGAGCTGAGGGCATAGGGGAGGATCTCTCGCCAATAGACATATTCGAGGTCGCGCTTGGCAGTCACCCTGAGAGTGATCTGCACCATCTCGCCCACGTGGAGAGTTCTATTGGGAAGAATGCGCTCGAATCGGACAAGATCGTTCTCCACATGCTCGACGCGGAACTCCGGGGGCGGCGGCGCCAAGACGGTGATCTCCGTGCGCGCCGTGGCGCTCTGCCCAGATTTGTCATAGACTGTCAGCTCGATGATGTACCGTCCTGGTTCGCTAAATGTCTTCTCCACGCGAAAGCCCGTGGCTTCATACTCATCGCCGAGCTTCCAGTGGACGAGCACGATCCCGCGATCATCTTTCGATTCAGAGGCATCAAAAGCCACAGTCAACGGAGCTACCCCCGTGCGCTCCCCCTGGCAGCTTCGACAATCTAGTGTGATTACAGCGACAGGGGGTTGGTCGGGCTTCTCCCCAATGGGGATGGGCTGCGTGCATCCCGCTAGTATTCCCAGTGCGAGCATTATCCCCATATAGCTCAAGCGTCTCATGATTCTCACTCTCCGAGCTGAGAGTACCGAAGAGGCGCATCAAACAGTACCCCAGAGTGCCGCGCGGGCTGTGACGTTGGTCACCTTGGGAGAGTTCGCGCGGGCCAGTTTGACAGTTCCTTATGGGGCAGCTACACTGAACTCAAAACCTCCTGGGAGGGGACCATGCGCAAGATGGACTTAGTTGCCCAAGTGTCACAGCGAACAGGAGTGCCCAAGGAGACGGTGTTAAGGTCGTTGAATGCGGCGTTAGAGGTGATCGCGGAGGCGCTGGCGCGTGGGGAGGAAGTGAGGCTCAAGGGATTTGGGACGTTTGGGGTACGGCCACGGCGCTCCACGCGGCGCAGCCACGTGCTGACCCACCAGATCTTCTCTATACCCAGCAAGGCCACGCCGCGGTTCTATCCAGGGAAGATCCTTAAGGACCGTGTGGCGGAACAGCTCACAGTGGTGCAGCTGCCCAGCGGCCGCCTTACCATCCGCCCCAGACTAGCTACCGGCGGATAAATCCGCCGGCTTAGCAAGCGCAAGCCTCCTTCAAGGGGCTTCCATCTGGATAAGCCGGATGCTTCAGCATCTGGCACTAGAGTCTCCACAAGAACTG
The DNA here is from genome assembly GCA_036783095.1 of Candidatus Bipolaricaulota bacterium. Classification (GTDB taxonomy): domain Bacteria; phylum Bipolaricaulota; class Bipolaricaulia; order RBG-16-55-9; family DRXL01; genus JANXCC01. The sequence goes on along the minus strand of DAIPXV010000069.1, from coordinate 826 downwards.
CTCGGCTTCGTCTTTGTAGGAGTGGAATGGATCAGCAAGAACTAAGGTGCGCTTGGGCTCGACGAAGATCCCGTCCCACTCGATCATATATTCGCCGACGGTGCGCTCGCGCAGCCCGCGCACGATGAGAGCGCGCCCGTATGCGCGGGTATCGCGCGGGGCTTCTTCCATCGCCCGCTCGATCTCACGATCGCGCACCAGCCTTCGGCGCGATTCGAGCGCATAGTAGAGCCCTTGCTCTGGATCAATATTGTGATACTCTAGATCTAAGCTGTGTAAAGCTTCATCCTGCCAGGTGAGCCCTTCGGCGTCCTTGAAGAGTTGGATCATGGAGAACTTCGCCACCCAATCGAGCCGGTCCGCAAGGGAAAGCGGGTCGCGCTCGAGGGCATCGAGGGTCTCTTCCCACTCGTGGAGGATCTCATCGGTTTCTTCATCGCGCCCCGCAAAGTGCTTCTGCGCCGCTTGCAGGTAGAAGCGCTGCAGGTCAATAGCGGAGATCGTCGAGCCGTTCTCACGCCGCACAAGCCACTTATGGGTGGGATCGCGTGAGATCTCTTTCAGCGCGCGCAATGGCGCGGCCAGCTCCACTCCCGAGGGCACCGCGTGCTCCTCAAGTAAGTCTAACACTAAGATCGTCGTGCCCACTTTGAGGAACGTTGCGTACTCCGAAGGGTTGGCCTCACCAAAGAGCAAGTGCAGCCGCGGGCTGCGCGAGAGCTCGTACATCTGGTCCCACTTGGGGTTGATCAGCGCCCGGCTGAAGCGCACCCGCCCTGAGACCGTGTGCAAGATATGATCAGCGCGTTGAGAGAGCTGAAAATCC
>DAIPXV010000068.1:0-9669 GCA_036783095.1 Candidatus Bipolaricaulota bacterium | reverse complement strand
CAGACCTCTTGTGCGAGATCGAGCCACTCCCCTGGGATGCCCCGCCGATCGGCTCGGCCTACCGTACCCTCTTCTAATGCGCGCAGTTGCGCTTCCAGGGCTCCAAGGTCTCCGTAGCGCCGCAAGTGATACAAGATGCAGGCCCGAACTAATGGCCCGTAGCACCGCACGAAGGCCTGGATTCTCTGAGGATTCCAGCCCCGCTCCAAGACTTCCTCCCACAGCTCCTGCTTCCCCATAAGCAAGTGCTGCGTATATATAACCCCTGCAGCACCCCTCCTTTCCGACGGGAAGGAAGTCCAGCTGTGCTGAGCTTACTTTTTCTTGGCGAGCTCTTGCTCGATCAGCTCGCGAAACTTCTCGATGGGATGCGCTCCAACGAGCAGCTGCCCATTAATGAGAAACGCCGGAGTCCCCGTGACCCCGGCGCTCTGCCCTGCAGCAAGATCTTCTTGGACTTCATTGAGATATTTTGAAGAATCTAGACAACTATCGAACTGCGCAGAATCTAACCCTAGCTCCGCCGCGACGCTCTTCAAGCGCGACCGCAGGAGCTCTTGGCCCTCCTGAGCTAGCGTGAAGAGCTTGTCGTGGTACTCCCAGAAGCGTCCTTGCTCATGGGCACACTCGGCAGCGAGCGCCGCCCAGCGCGACTGCACCCCTAAGATTGGGAAGTTACGATAGATATAGCGGACTTTCCCGGTTGCGATGTACTCTTCTTCGAGAGCGGGCAGTGTCTGGACGAAATGTCGCAAGCAGAAGCCGCAGCGAAAATCCGCAAACTCGATGATCGTCACTGGGGCGTCCTCCGCGCCCTTGGCCGGCTCGTCCAAGAGAACTTTGGGAGCTGGAACCGCCTGGGGCATAGGTGTTTGCTCGCGCCCAGGCTGAAGCAGAAGATACGCTGCGAGGAACCCCGCTGCCGCTGCGACCAGAAGCCAGATCCAGGAGTCTCTCATAGTCTTTGTACAGCTAGCGAGATGCCGTTGCCGCCGCCCATGCAGATCGTCGCCAGGCCCAGTTCAGCGTTACGATCCTTCATGGCCCACACGAGCGTCGTCAAGATTCGCGCGCCGCTGGCTCCGATGGGGTGCCCCAGAGCGATCGCCCCGCCGTTCACGTTGACCCGCGACCAGTCCCACTCGAGTTCTTTCCCATCAGCGAGCGTCTGCGCCGCGAACGCCTCGTTGACCTCGATGAGATCGAAGTCATTCACCGAGAGCTTCATCTTCGCCAGAAGTTTTCGCGTTGACTCCACCGGCGCATAGAAGAGATCAATGGGCTCTGTCGCGGCGATCGCGTAATCCAAAATCTTCGCTAAGGGCTTGTAGCCGCGCTTTTTCGCTTCATCGCTGGACATAATTAATAGAGCCGAGGCCCCGTCGTTGAGCCCGGGAGAGTTGCCCGCGGTGACCGTGCCCCCCTCTTTGAAGGCAGGCTTGAGCTTGGCTAGTTTCTCTAATGACGTATCGGGGCGAGGCGTCTCGTCCTCAGTAATCGGGCCATCTTTCCCTTGGAGGGGGATGAGTTCATTAGCGAATTTTCCGGATTTCATCGCCGCGACGGCCTTCATGTGGCTTTCATACGCGAAGCGATCCTGCTCCTCACGGGTGATCTTCGATTTGGCGGCTGTGTACTCCGCCGCGAGCCCCATATGTTGATTTTCAAAGGCGCACCACAGCCCATCGTAGATCATTGCGTCTACGAGCTTTTGATCGCCAAACTTAAAGCCCGCGCGCGCCCCTCTAAGTAGATAGGGCGTGTTGCTCATGGATTCCATCCCTCCGGCGATGACAATCTTCGCATCGCCGGCCTTGATCGCTTGAGCTGCTAGAATGACGGCTTTCAGGCCCGACCCACAAACTTTGTTAATAGTCACGGCGGGGACGGTGGGCGAGATGCCTCCACGAATGGACGCTTGGCGCGCGGGGGCCTGCCCTGCCCCAGCTTGCACCACCTGTCCCATGATCACTTCGTCCACTTCGTTGCCCTTCAGATTGTTGCGCTCCTTGAGAGCTTTGATTACAGCTGCTCCCAGCTCCGTGGCGCTGAACTGCGCCAGCCGCCCTTGGAAACGCCCCATCGGTGTGCGCACCGCATCGACAATGACCACATCAACCATAGAGCCCCCTTTCTCCTTCCCCTCACCCCTTTCTCCCCTCTCCCTCAGAGGGGAGAGGGGATGGGGATGAGGGTGAATTAGGATTAATCTGATACTGATACGAGACTTGGGCTTTGGGCTTGAGGGAGTTAGAGACTGAACAGTATTTCTCCAAAGAGAGCTCGATCGCTCTCTTGAGCTTCTCTTCGGGGACGTCGCCCCAGATCTTATAGACGATCTGAATATGAGTGAAGTGTTTGGGATGTTCTGGAGCACGCTCCCCTTGGATCTCCATCTCAAAGCGCGTAAAAGGCACTTGCATCTTTCTCAAGATCGAGACGACGTCCATTCCCGTGCAGCCGCCGAGCGCGATCAGGACCATCTCCATGGGGCGCGGGCCGGTGTCGTGTCCCCCGACATCTTCGGTCGAGTCCATGACGACGGCATGGCCGCTCCCGCTTGTTGCCACAAACTGCATCCCGTCTACAAAGCGCACCGTTGCGCTGGGCATACCGCCTCCTTCTTAATTACTTTACGGATAGAGCTTGGCGCGCCGGGCATGACGGCGTCTTGCTGCCATCTTGCGCTTGAACTTGCGCTGCCACTTGGGACGATAGCGATAGTTCATCTTAGCCATAGGAGCCTCCTCGTAGATCTTGCTAAGCCCGATTGTACCAGAAAATTTGAGAGAGAGCCAGCAGCGCTACGCTTGCCACGGAGAGCGCCGCGCCGTAGAAGAACGTCAGGGCGTGGCTGGGATCTATGCCCCATAACACTCCCGCAAGCGAGCTGCCCAGGAGCGACGCAACCCCAATGCACATATGAAAGAGCCCCAGGGCCGTGCCGCGCCGCTCCGCCGGGGCCAGATCTGCCGCAAACGCGCGCTGATTGGACTCGATGAACGCATACGCGACCCCATAGAGCGCAAAGAGCGGCACAAAGAGTGTAAGACTTTCAGCAAACGCAAACCCAAGAGAAGCTATGCCGAAGAGCAAATACCCCATCAGTAAGATCGAGCGTCGGCCGACCTTATCTGAGAGCATCCCCACGGGGAGCGCGAAGAACGTGTACGTGAAATTGTAGAGCACGTACATAGCGATGGGCAGGCCCACCGCGAGCTTGTCCGTATACGCTGCATTGACCTTCAATAAGAAGAACATATAGCTAAAGTTCGCCAGAGCGAAGAGGGTCATGCCCACCAAGTTCAGATAGAACGTCTTGGGCAGCTCGCGTAAGCCATCGAAGAGTTTCTTGCGCTGGGCTGCGCTCGCAGTTTCGGAGACGAAGCTTAACGGAATCAGTGATGTTAACGAGATCAGCCCACCGGCGAGAATGATCCCCGTCAGGGGCAGCTGCAACCACCAAAAGAAAACGAACGCCAGGAGCGACCCCAGCAGCGCCCCAGCCGTGTCCATCGCCCGATGGAACCCGAAGTTGGCCCCGCGCGTTGATTCCGTCACCGCGTCGGCGATGAGCGCGTCGCGCGGCGCGGTGCGCATCCCCTTGCCCACGCGATCGAACACCCTGAAGACCAACGCCATCGCCCAATGGGTCGAAAATGCCAGCGCTATGCGAAAGACCGACGGGATGAGATAGCCCAGAAAGACCAAGGGCTTCTTGCGCCCCAAGCGATCGGCGAGGTTGCCGAAGACAAGACTTAACAAACTTTTGGTCGCGTCTTCTAGCCCACCGATCAGCCCCACAACCCAGCCGCCGCTACCGGGAAGACTTATCAAGAAGACGGGCAGGACGGCCATAATGAGCTCGCCCGCCAGATCGTCCAATAAGCTGACGATCCCTAACAGAAAGACGGTGCGGCTGATCTGCGCCGAGAGATTCACGGCGAGATTATAGCACTTGACATCAATCTATGCAGCGGCTATACTCATATCCCACCCCCCGTGGGATGGAGGTCACGATGAAGACCGTACTCAAAGTCACAGGGATGAGCTGCAATCACTGCGTGCAGTCGGTGACCAAAGCACTTCAGAGAGTTTCGGGCGTGCGCTCCGTGAGCGTCTCGCTGGAGCAGGGGCGCGCCGAGGTCGAGCATAGCGAAGATCTCCCGACCCAAAGCTTAGTGGGCGCCGTCGCCAAGGCGGGGTACACGGCTGAAGTGCTGCCGCGCGCAGGGTAATCATGACGGCCGTCATGGCGCAGGAGAGGTTTTTGTGCTAGACTGCTCTTACCCCACCCCAGATGGGGTGGGAGAACGCGTCGAAAGGAGCGGATCACGATGAAAGAGAACGTGCTGATCGCAGTCGTCTCGGTGTTGGTCGGCTTGATGGTGGGGTACTTGGCCTGGGGGGCTGCGACCCAGCCAGGGCCCATGGGCACAATGATGGGTGGAAGTATGGGCGGCTCGATGATGGGACCAATGGGCGGCATGGGCGGTATGATGGGCCACGGGATGATGAACCAGCCCAATGCCCATAATATGATGGGCGATATGAATCAGCACATGGCCCAGTGCCATCAGATGATGAGCTCAATGATGTCCATGATGCAGTCTCACATGCCGCAGGCTGCCCCACAGAGCAAGTGACCATCTATGGCTGAGCTGGGGGAAGCGAAGATCGAGCTGCGCTTCATCATGTGCGCCGACTGCTTGTATAAAGTGGTCGGCGCCCTGCAGAGGACCGACGGGGTTGTGCAGGCCCGGCACAACCCCGCGACCTATCCCCCGTGGGTCTGGGTGCAGTACGATCCGAGCAAGCTCGCTCTCGCGGACATCGAGCGGGTCATCGAGCAGACGGGCTATCAGATTAAGGGCAAGAAGTACCCCGGGCTGTGGGAGAGCCTCCGCAGCCTCTTCCAGCGCAGTTAACTCTGATAGGAGGGCCAAGTATGCCAGCGCACGTCGGGACGCACAAGCGCGGCGGGCTCCAGCACCTGCCCCAGACCAAGCGCGATCTGTTGCGGCGCATCCGCACGGTGCGCGGCCACCTCGCGGGCATCGAAGAGATGATCGAGTCTGAAGAGTACTGCGTCGAGATCTTAAAGCAGATCGCAGCCGTGCAAGCGTCGCTCGCCCAGATCGCACAAATCCTCACCAAGGGGCACATGCAGACGTGCCTGACCGAAGCCATTCAGTCAGGCCAGGGCGAGGAGAAGATTGACGAGCTGATGGAAGTCTTCAAATATCTGAAGAATTTTTAAAAAAAAGCGTGAAGGGGAGATGGTAACGGACGCAGCTCCCCTTCACGCAAGGTGTTACTTGACGATCAGCTTTGCTTTTTGGCCAGCTTCGTAGTGCCCTGAGATCAGGCAGCCCAGTTCCCATTCGCCCTTCTGTTTGTCCGACAACAGAATGTGGAGATAGCCGATCTGCCCAGGCTCTAGGTGCAGCCCCAGAAAGCCCGGCATCAGATCTTCTTTGTAGAGGCGCTTCGCGGGATCAAAATTCTTCCCGAAGTGGGCCTCGTGGGCGACCTTGCCCTCGTTGACAAATTTGATTAAGAGCTCTTTGTCGGCTGCCAGCTCGATGGGAGCGTTCTTGTCTTTCCCTGAAACTTGGAAGTAGAACTCGCCCATCTTGATCTCCAAGTCGGCCTTGGTTGGGTCCTTTTGTGCGAATCCCGTAACGTTGTTTAAGACCGCTCCGCTCAGGACAGCTACTCCGGCTGCTTTCAGCAGCTCCCGTCGCGACAGATGTTCGCCCTGCATTGTGTATACCTCCTTATGAGATGAAATTTCAATGGCCTTCGCCTTCGACGATGAACGTGCCCTTCATCCCTGCTTTATAGTGATCTTTGACGAAGCACCCGAACTCGAACTCGACCTTGCCGCCCTTCTCGTCCAGCACATGGTCGGGCACCTGCGGAATGACGATGATCTCAGCTTGCTGGCCTGGCTCAAGCTCCAGCTCTGCAAAAGCGATCTCGGTCTCCACGCCGTTCACTTCGAGCAAGACCTTGGCCCACGCCGACGAGAGCAAGACGCTCATCAGCTCGTGCTTCACTTGGCCGGCGTTCTTGATGATGAGCTTGGTCTCGGCTCTGTTCTTGAGCATCACCATGTCCGGGGTGAACGTAAACTCCCCCTTGGTTGGATCGCCCATCACGATAGTGATCTCCTGCTCGTCACCATCGGCCCGTGCTGCCGCAGAGACTGTGACGAATAACGGCAGCACAAGCAGCGCAACGACTAGCCATCGCTTCAACATCTGAGTCACCTCCCTGGCTGCGATCTTTTGGAGTCATAGGTGATTGCGTTACTTTACGACGACGATTGTGCCTTTCATGCCAGCTTTATAATGGCCCGGCAAGAAGCACCCCAGCTCAAATTCGACCTGCCCCCCCTTCTCATCAAGGACTTTGCCGCTGAGCGCGGGTTTCACTATGAAAGTGACCTGCTTGCCGGGTTCGAGGTCCATATCGCGGATGCCGACCGTCTCGATCTCGCCGACCCCTTCAATCTCCACATCGAACGGAAAGAGCCGGAAGACGTCGCTGCGCAACTCATGGGGAAGCTTGCCCTTATTGATGAGGACGATCTCGTTCTCGACGTTATTCTTCAAGATCAGCTTGTCCATCGGCTTGCCGTCCACATCCAAGAAGGCAAACGTGAACTCGCCCTTGGCTGGATCTCCCATGACGATCGTAGGGTGCTTGGCCTGCTGACCAGACAAATCGAACAACACCACTCCCGTGCCTAACAACAGCGCCATGCCGACCACCACAACTACAAATTTTTTGGACATTATCCCATCTCCTTTGAGCTCCGTTTCGTCGAGCTCGCTGGGAGATTAGCATCCCTGCAACCGTTATGGTAGAAAAAGATGTCCCGTGTCCTATGGGGCATTTGTCCCTTTGCCGAAAGCACCGAGAACGACTAGAATGAAACACTATGGTCTCTCTGCGGCAGCGCTGGCAAGGATTGAGCATCCACGAACGTCTCCGGTGGACGCGGCGCGTCCTGCCGCTCACGATCTTTAGCTCTGTCACGGTTACTCAAGTTTGGCTCAACATGTCTCACCCAAGGGCCGATTTCTGGCCCCATCTGGCGGTGGAGATTCTTGTGTACGGGCTGCTCGGTCCGCTCGTGACATGGTATGTGTTGTTATGGATCGAGCACCAAGTGCGCGAGAAGGAGCAAATCGAGCGTCAGCTGCGCGAGCAAGAGCGGCGGATGCTGCAGATTCGCGATGAGGTGAGCACCCAGATCGCCAGCGACCTGCATGATAGCTTGGGGCCGCAACTCTTCGCATTGGCGCTCAAAGCCGATGTCTGCAAGAAGCTCTTGCGCACCGATCCCTGCCAAGTGGAGCAGGAGCTCAGCATGATCAACGCGATGCTCCAAGAGAGCATTCGCGAGGTGCGTCGGGCAGTCTACGCCCTGCGGCCCATCGAACTGGAGCGCTTGGGGCTGTTTGAGATCCTACGCAAGATGGTCACCGAAGAGCTCGATCGCCCCACGCTGGAGCTGCAGATCTGTGGGGAGGAGCGGCGCCTGCCCCAAGATATCGAAGTGGGGCTCTATTATACCGTCCAAGAAGCACTCCATAACGTGCGCAAACATGCCGACGCCCGTAGGGTCTCCCTCAGCGTAGATATCGGCCCGCGGGTCATCTGTCTCACCATTCGCGATGATGGCAAAGGCTTCGACCCCGTGCAGACGCCCGAAGGCGTGGGGATAAGACATATGAGAGAACGGGCGCTCAGCCTGGGCGGAAACTTCTCTCTCCACTCTGCGCCCGGCCAGGGGACGGAGCTGCGCGTCTGCCTGCCCATCCCCAAGGAGCGCTGAGATGCGTCGCATTAGAATTCTGATCGCGGATGATCATACCTTAGTGCGCCAGGCGCTTGCCCAGATGCTCCAGATCGAGCCCGATTTTGAGGTCGTCGGCCAGGCCGCCGACGGCGAAGAGGCCTTCCAGAAGACAAGAGTGCTCGACCCCGATATCGTCTTGATGGACATCCACATGCCCAGAGGGCGGGAGGGGATCGAGGCGACGCAGCGCATCATCGAGCACAATCCGCGCATCGGGGTGATTATGCTGACGATGGAACGTCAAGATGAGTATCTGATCGAAGCGGTTAAGGCCGGTGCCAAGGGCTATTTGCTGAAAAACGCGAACTCCCAGGAACTGATCGAGGCAATCCATGCCGTAGCTGCTGGAGAAGCACAGCTTGACCCGGCTATGGCCCGAAAGGTCTTGGAAGAATTCCGGCGGCTCGAACGTCATCAGCGTCAAGACATAGTGCATCTGACGGAGCGCGAGATCAAGATCTTGCAGCTGGTGGCCCAGGGCGCAAGCAACCGCGAGATCGCCACCAAATTGGAGATCTCCGAGAAGACTGTGCGCAATAGATTGTCGGTGATCTTCGACAAGTTGCATATTAACAATCGCACAGAAGCGGCGCTCTACGCCCTGCGAGAGGGCTATGCTCAGCTCCCTTCTTCAGCCGATAAAGACCAAAATCAGCGATCCTCATGACGAAGATCATAGACATACCCAAAGAAGTGCCGGTAGAATATCTGGTGAAAACCATGAGCAGCAAGCAAGCTGTGCTGAGCGTGATGCTGATCGTGCTGCTGGGCAGCCAGTGGCTCGTGCCCCTGGGGATGGCACGCCCCATTCCAGCGCATCCAGGGCACAGCGCGCACGGCTATCCCTCATCATCTACAGTCACGCCGCTGCAGCACCCCTGCTGCGATGATAGTGCTCTTGGTTTTCACGAGGATCTCTGCTGTGGAGCTTGCCCAGCCCTGCCCGGCGCCATCGCTGACTTTGGCTCCTACACGCCCTATCTGTCTCTGACCGTTGCAGAACCTCAGGAGAAGGGTCTCATCTTCCTCGCGCTCCTGTGGCATCCTCCTACTCTCTAAAGCCTCTCTCAGCGTTTCAGCATCTTTTTCACTCTAGCTCATTTCGGGCTTGAAGAAGCCCTAACCAAACAGAAGGAGGCTTTATGAAGAGACTTCATGCTACATTCGCTGGTCTGACGCTGCTCATGCTCATCGGTGGCGGCTGGGCGCTGGCCCAAGTCTTCGGCATCGGCCCCTACAGTGGGGGAACGCTCACGGCGGTCTATCGTCTGACGAACATGGAGAACGATCCCAGCCCTGCGACCCTCACGCTGAAGATCGCGCCTGAAGGGTCCAAGTTCAAAGTGACTGAGACTTTTGAGTTGCTAGCAGATTCTGCTCAGCTCCAAGTCTTGGTCTTCTCGCACGGCTTTGCTCACGTCCCCAAGGGGTATCTGGACATGACGCCGATCAGCGCCTTAGACAATCGCGAAGTCCAACCTAATAAAGAGATCTTGCTCCCAGAAGGCGCAAAGCTCGTCACTTCTGAAGAAGTCGTGATCGGCGGCGTCAAGGCCGTGAAGGGGATCTACACCCACCCGAAGTTCGAAGACCAACGGGCGATCATCGCCATCAGCGATCTGGAGTCGCGCAAGATCCTTCCGTATCCGCCACTGTTGCGCATCGAGAAAAAAGAGGGCGCCACGTGGACGCTCGTCGCGCTCACCGAGCTTCTGAGCGTCGAACGGAAGCCATAAACTGAATGGCCCTCACCCCCTCACCCCTTTACTCCCCTCTCCCTCCAAGGGGAGAGGGGA
>DAIPXV010000067.1:0-9769 GCA_036783095.1 Candidatus Bipolaricaulota bacterium | reverse complement strand
CCGGCCGAGCCAGTGGAATCTCTATGATACTCACACCTGGTCCGGTGTAGCCACACGCAATGAGAGTTTATCGCGAAAGTGCGACACATTCCAGGTGACAAAGCAATCGAAGCGCCTGCGGTGCCTCTGGGCAAGATCCGCAATAAGTGCATCGCCAAAGCTGAACTTGCGTTGCATGATATCGAATATATCTACAGGTGAAAAGCAGATCTCTTCGGAGGAGCCGTTGGGGAAGAGCACTGTCACGTTGAACTGCTGGGCAAAGCCAATGAAGAGCGCCTGCAAGCTTTGAGGGCTAAGATTGAACGAGAGAATCCCGCAAATCTCTAGAAGGTTGTACACCGTGGTCCAGCCGACGAGCTCTCCGCTGCAGACACGTTCCAGGAATGCTTTATTTTTAGCATACCGACGATCGCGAGGATAGCGAAGCTCTATCAAGAAGACATCGCTATCAATCAAGACAGGGGTTCTCACTCAGACCTCCTGCGCGAAGCGGCAAGGGCTTCTTCAACACTATTGAAACGCGGTTTGCTCCGACGCAGTTCCTTCTCAAGCTGCGCCCAGTTGCCAGAAAAACCCGGCTTTTTCTTCTGCCGCAATGCGCGCAGAGCCTCTCGCACGAGATTGCCACACTGATGCTCGAGAGCTTCCTCGAGGATCTCTTTCATTAAAGCGCTACGCGTGATGCGGCGCAGCTTTGCGAGCTCTTCGAGCCGCCGCACAAGGTGCTCATCCATGCGCACCGTAACGACGGGCATATCATCTCCCCCCGATCGTATTACTTTAGTGTAGTTATTATAATACGAGAAGCGAGAGGCATCAAGTTTTACTAGTGTCGCTTTATAACCTTTGCTGGGACTCCAACGGCCACCACATCATCGGGGATGTCCGTGACTACCGCAGCGCCAGCTCCAATAATAGAGCGCTCTCCGACGCGCACGCCGGGGATCGCGCACGCGCCGATGCCGACTTGGGTGAGCGCACCGACCGTGACATTGCCCGCCAGGTGCACCCCCGGCGAGATATGCGCAAAATCGCCAATGCGATATCGTGATCTATCATCGCTCCGGTGTTGACGATCACACCTTCACCAATGATAGTCCCGGAGTTTATAGCGACTTGGGCCATGATGACCGTCCCTGGGCCACCAGAGAGACCAATGGTCTACGTACCAAACATCAAGCTTAATGCGTTCCTCCCACGGCACGCGATTGCGCCCGTTTACGAGCGCCCAGCCGGTGATCCCCGGTTTGACTTCGAGGCGTCTCCGCTGGAAGGCGTTATACTGCTCGACTTGGTAAGGGAACGTCGGGCGCGGGCCAACTAAGCTCATCTCGCCCTTCAAGACATTGATGAGCTGGGGAAGCTCGTCCAGACCCCAGTTTCTCAGAAATCTCCCCACTCGTGTGATACGGGGGTCGTCTTGGGCAACGGTGACGCCTAACCCTTGATTGATAGCCCCTTCGATCATCGTGCGGAACTTCCAGCAGATAAATCTTTTGCCGTCTTTGCCCACGCGCTCCTGCTTGAAGAAGACAGGGCCCTTGGAATCAAGCTTGATTGCCAGAGCGATCAGAGCAAAGGGGATAGCCAGCAGTGCTAACCCCACGATGCTCACAACGATATCTAAGAATCGCTTCACGAACAGTTGGACGTGCTTGCTGGTGCGACGCCGATCCACGAGCACGATCCCTCCTTCAGTCATCGTACAGAGCGTCCCACGGAGCTCCTCATATTCTGCTTCAGTATACACGTGGGGCTCCAGGCGCGGTAGATCGAGAATCTTCTTCACGCACGCATAGGCGTCAGGGCGTGCCTCCCCCTTGTAGACGATAAGCAGATCTATGTCGCTGCCCACAGTATAGTTCCCCCTAGCGTAGGAGCCGAACAGCACAACATAGACGAGCGGAAGCTGCTGCTCCAGCTCTCGCACCCCTGCTCGTAGACGACTGATGACCTCAGCGCGGCTCAGCGCGGGATAGAAGATCTTCACAGAACTTGATGATCTGCTCTGCATACTGAATCAACCTCGTGGCTTCATCTCTGGTGTAGCGCGTTCGTGGGGAACCAGAGGGATGGGCATTGGGGTAGCGCGCAGGGATATACGCTTTATCCAACTCCAAAGCCCCGTTGGTAAGCTCCTCCGGCACTGTATATTTGCGAGAAAGCTCTTTGAGCAAGTCGGCCACAGAATGACCCCAGGCTTCGGCACCGAGTCTCTGAAAGACGGCCTTGACGGCCTTCTCCGCAGCCTGTTGCGAAGAGAAGCACGCCCAGTCATAGAAGCCATGCGCCAGATCGTGCTGGGCATGGTCGAGATCCCCGATCGCTTGATCCATCCAATCGCGGCTGCGCTCCATTGGGTATCTATTGTAAGCTTTTGAGAGAGGCAGAGCAAACTCTATCTCATGCTTTTCAGACATAGAATGAGTTTCTCCGTCAGCTCCCGCCCGCGGCGGCTTATCACATTGCGCTCTTCTTTGGGCAGATTGACACATGTACGGCATTGTGATACAATGCATTGCGAAAGGAGCTTGTCATGGAGCATCAACTGACCCTACGCCTTCCGGCCCACTTAGCTGAACGGCTGGAAGGAGCTGCCCGGCGACAGCGGCGCACGCGATCCGAGGTGGTGCGCCTGGCCTTAGAGCAGTTTCTGGAGACCGAATTCTCCGAGCACCCCGTCGAGCGCGTCCGCGATCTCCTTGGGAGGATCGAGAGCGGCATACCCGATCTTGGGGAGCGGCACCGCGAGTACCTCCGTAGGCGCATCCGTCATGGCCGGTGAGCTGCTGTTGGATACCGGGGCCTTCGTGGCTTTGATAGACCGCAGCGAACGGCAACACGCTGAGTGTGTGAAGGCCTTCGAAGGATGGTCCGGCCCGATTGTGACTACCGAGGCGGTCTTGACCGAGACGCTCTATCTCGTGGGGCCAGCGTGGGAGCCCCAACGGATATGTCTGGAGTTCTTTCTTCGGGGTGCCTTTGTTTTGATGCCTTCATCCAGGAAGAGCTTGCGCCGTGTGGCCGCCCTGATAGAGAAGTACCGTGATGTCCCTATGGATTTCGCAGACGCCACGCTCGTGGTCTTAGGTGAGGAGCTTGGGACCAATATGGTTTTCACCCTAGACCGGCGTGGGTTTAGCGCATATCGCTTGTTCGGGCGAAAGCCCTTCCGTGTGATCCCTTAGCTACTCTGCCTTGAGGCAGCTGATCAATCTCTCTGCCAGCGCGGGGATGGCGTGATATTTCTCGACATACTCCCGCCCGCAGCGGCCTATACAGTAAACTATTGATGCCCAATGCCTTGTCACAAGCACCTTGGAGATCGGAAGGCTCGCATCACCGATCTCCAAGAGAGGCGAGGAATGCCAAAACACCCCAATCCAAACAAAAATCCGAGGCCCCAGCTAATATGTATAGTGGTGAACACCAAGGGAAGCACTGGCAGATATTGCCATCCTCGGTGGCGCGCAGCTTGCAAAGAGGCAATTACATTGACTCCTATGTACAGACCGGGGATAACAATGCTTACTAGCCCAAAAACAGGAAGCATGGTCAGCGATGCAATAAGCATAAGGATGAAAAGTGGTGGGACGAGCTGTCTCCAGCGAAGAGAGTCTGGGTATGCGACTAGGGTCTTTACCCTCCAGAAGCCGTAGCGAAAGAACTGTCGGGCTAAAGCTCTCAGAGATCTACGCACGAAATACTGGCACCGTATCTTTGGAGAGAAGAGGATTTTGCCGCCCATTTGGCGCAGACGGTAATTGAGTTCGTAATCTTCATTCACTACCCATTCTTCGTTGAAGCCTCCAAGTGCTTCCAGGGTCTTCTTATACCAACATCCCGCGAAAACGGTATCCACCCATTCTTCTCTATCAGAGTAGCGGTAGCGGGCATCTCCGATCCCAAATGGCGAAGAGAGCGCAATGGCAATACCGTTACTGAGGTAATCCTGACCAACAGCAGACATTAGCCCTCCAACATTAGCGGCCCCTGTTTCTTGCAACAGGGTCACACATTGGCGTATGTAGTCTGGGGCATAGACGGCATGAGCGCTCATACAAATGATAATTTCTCCTGTGGCTTCGCGAATTCCGATATTCAGAGCCTCAGCTTGGATACGTTTAGGATTTTCCAGCAACCGTATGAAATGATAGCGTTCGATATACCTTTGGACGATCTCCCTAGTAAAATCTGTGCTTCCCCCGTCGATAACCAAAATTTCTAAGAAATCTTGGGGATAGTCATTCATCAAAATCGAATCAAGACAGCCAGCAATGTAGTGCTCTTCGTTGTAAGTAGGGATGAGTATTGAGATTCTCTTGAGAGCTACAAGAGACTCACTTGACATGATTCCCTCTATGCGTGCTAGTATAGGGAAGAAAGCGTAAAATTCGTGCAGGATTTCCGGCAACTACGGCATTATCTGGCACATCTTTGGTAACAACACTACCCGCTCCTATGATTGCATTCTCTCCAATAATAACGTCACACATAATGACCGCGCCGCTACCAATAGAAGCGCCTCTTTTGACAAGCGTCGGTCGAACTACCCAGTCGGCTTCTGTTTGAAGTTCGCATCGTTCATTTGTTGCTCGCGGATATTTATCGTTGATGAAGACAACATGGTGTCCAATGAATACATTGTCTTCTATAGTGACCCCTTCACAAATGAAACTATGACTGGAGATTTTACAATTGCTTCCAATTTTGACCCCTTTTTGAATCTCAACGAAGGCACCGATCTTCGTGTTATCACCGATTTCACAGCCGTACAGGTTAACAAATCCATAAATCTTGACGTTCTTCCCCAACCTGACGTCGGGAGCAATCAGCTGAAATTGCATACATTGACCACCTCTCCTGAGCACTCTAGAGATCGCTGAGCAGCCTCGAGCAGCTGAACCACTCTTAAGCCTGCTTCCCCATCTGTTAAAGGAGGCTTGCTTATCTTAATACACTCTATAAAGTGCTTGCATACGAGCTCTAAGGGCTCTGTCTGGTCTAATTTGGGAGCATACATATCCCCGGTTCTATACTGAATCAAGGCCTGATAACGCTCTTCACTCGTGGCTACCTCTACGCCTTTATCGTAGACTTTCACTTGATTATCTGGGTCCAGGTGATCATAAACAATCATCTTCCTGCTACCCCCAATAAGCGTGCGCCGGATCTTCACAGGAGAGAGCCAGTTCACGTGGAAATGAGCCAAGATACCCCCCTCAAGTTGCACCGTCACGTAAGCTATGCTCTCTAGAGGCTTATTGCCATAACGAATATGGCTAGCTCCTATTGCCGATACACTGATAGGCTCTTTCTCAATAAGATAGCTCATAATCGAGAAATCATGGGGGCAGAGATCCCATAGCACGTTGACGTCATGTTGGAAGAGGCCCAGATTCACCCTGACGGAGTCGAAGTAATATATATCGCCGATCTCTCCTTGAGTGATCAGCTCCTTAATCTTTCGGACAGCCCCTGAGTAGATGAAGGTATGATCGACCATCAAAATTTTCTTGTGGCGGTTTGCAAGCTCGATCAACTCGCAAGCCTGCAATACCCTGTCAGTAAAGGGCTTTTCCACAAGAACGTGCTTGCCGTGCTCAAGAGCACTCTTTGCTAACGCATAATGAGTTGCCACAGGAGTGGCAATGGCGAGGGCATCAACGTCTGTACGCTTTATAAGCTCATCAGTTGATGTGGTAGCCTCCAAAAACGGATACTGTTTTCGAGCTATTTGTAGTCGCTTGGGACTTACATCTGCTACAGCTATTATCTGACAGTCGTCCACCTTGGTGAAATTACGCACCAGGTTTGGTCCCCAGTACCCATACCCTATAACACCAACTCGAATAGCCATTCTCCCTCCTTAAAGCGCAAGAAAATTGCGAATCTTATCTGCCACGTATTCAATCTGTTCTGGTTTTAATTCGGGATACATAGGCAATGATAGAATAGAGCGAGCACACCGCTCTGCCTCAGGAAAATCTCCCTCTCTATATCCCAAGTGGGCAAACGCTGGAGTGAGATGGACAGGCTGAGGATAGTGGATTCCAGTTTCGATACCATGGATTTTGAGATACTCTTGCAAACGATTTCGGTCCCCTTTCTCCAAGCGAATGACATACAGATGATAAACATGCTGAACGCCTTGCTGAGTATTCGGAACTACAACGTTGGGGATTTGCGATAGCAACTCTCTATATAACTGGGCATTACGCTGTCTCATCGCATTCCACCCATCTAAGTGTTTGAGCTTTACAGAGAGCGCAACCGCTTGCAGAGCGTCTAGCCTGGAATTATAACCAACTAGCTCATGATGGTATTTCTTGATGCTACCGTGATCCCGTAATTGTCTTATCCTTACAGCAAGGGTCTCATTGTTAGTGACCACTGCTCCTGCGTCTCCATAAGCGCCAAGATTTTTGGAGGGGTAAAAGCTAAAGCAAGCAGCATCACCGAAGGAGCCCACTCTCTTTCCTTGATATTGAGCACCATGTGCCTGAGCCGCATCTTCAATGACAAACAGATCATGCCGTTTAGCTATTTTCATGATAGTTGACATATCTGCGGGTTGGCCGTAGAGGTGAACTGGAATGATAGCTCTAGTCCTTGGGGTTACCTTCTCTTCCAGGGCGTTTGGGTCCATATTGTAGGTGTCTGGCAAGATATCAACCAAGACGGGTTTACAGCCTGCATGGGTAATTGCCTCGACCGTGGCAATGAAGGTGTTTGCTGCTGTAATGACTTCATCGCCGGGACCAAGGCCCAAGGCTTTGAGCGTTAAGGCTATAGCATCGGTTCCGCTGTTGACACCGATAGCATGCTGAACACCACAATATGCTGCGAACTCTTGTTCAAAGCGCGTCACGTATTTCCCCAGGATAAAGGCAGTGTCGCGGAACACCTCTTGGAGAGCAGGCTCCAGTTCATTTCGAATAGAATTGTACTGTTCTTTCAAGTCAACGAAGGGAACGTTCATATACGTAATATTTTAGCTAACTTCTGACGACCAAGCAAAGAAGAGCTCAGGGGTCCGAATCTTGGGTTCTTTCCAGCAATCTTTGATACAAGGCCAAGAGCTTCTCAGCCTCCCGCTCCCAGCTGTACTTCTCGATCACCGCTCTACGGCCGTTTTCCCCTATCTCTTGTCGTAGTTCAGGGTGTTCGAGAAGATATTCAATAGCTTGGGCAATCTCTTCGGGGTTGAGCGGATCAACCGTGAGGCCACACTTATTGCTCTCTACGATCTCCCTCCATAACGGGAAGTTTGAAGCGATTACAGGAAGTCCAGCAGCCATATATTCGAAGAGTTTGTTCGGTAAAGCCTTCTCGTGGTTTGGAGCGGGATGGAATAATACCAAGCCTATTGTTGCACTCTGCGCATGGTGCCAAGCTTCCTCCCAGGGTAACCAGCCAAGGAATCGGACACGCTGAGATCCTGGCATTGCTGCCAGCTCTTGTGCCAGGTCAGAGGGCTCAAGCTTCCCGATCAATTCTAATCGCACCTTGAGATCAATAGAAAGATACTCCAGGGCACGCACCATTTCTACTGCGCCTCGAAGTCGGTTAATCACCCCTATATAAATCAATACGAACTCGCCTTCATGGATTTGATGTCGATCCGGCTTGCGCAGCGCTGTGAGATCCGGATAATTGTGGATAACTATTGGCTTAGGCTTTTTGAAAGTATCAGCTATAGCCTCAGTAGCTGTCACTATTGCGTCCAGATGGCAAGCCACTTGCTTTTCAATGAAGCCCACAACCTGCGCAAATGGTTTTTTTATAAGGGATGGAAGCCAATCCTTAGTGAGGATATCCTTAGGAACGTCCTCGTGCACGTCATAGATGACCTTAGCACGAATAAGTAACTTCAATAACAAGCCTACAGGCAGGAGCTCGGGGTCGTGGAAATGATAGATGCTAGCTTTCTGCTTGAAAGCTAGGCGGAAGGCCAGCCAGGTGAGGCCGAAGATACGGCTGAAGCGATTCCTTGGCTGAGGCAAGGCGATAATCTTGACCCCATCTACGACTTCATCCTTATTGTGCTGAGCAATCAAGACCACCTCATAGCCTGCTTGTGCCAATGTTTTCGCTTCCTTGTGGAAGATACGAATATCAAGAGCAGGATGGACCGAGGTTAGGATACACACCTTGACTCTTTCCAACTTAGACCACATCCCTTTCAACGCTAGCTCAATGAAGAGCCTTCCTTAAACCTGCAGCATCATTTCCCTGTGAGACTCCAACGCTGCGCGTATCGGCAAACTTCACTATGTTGGAAAACACTGCACAAGGTTTCAAGCTGTTGAAGGACAATCTTATGGTATGGTTCACTTGACACGCCACCAAACTCGATCCAGCGAGCTGGGAATCGAAATGCTGCTACCTTCCAGAGCCGATTGTTTTCTCCTCCTATAGTTCCTAGCAAATGATATACTGCGCCATCCCAGACTTCGATTAAGACCGGATTAGCAATATCATCTCGATACTCGATTTCGATCTGTAAAACCTCGTTCCCCCCTAGCCAAGGAAGTTCTCCAAGTAGGGCTAAACGGAAAGCACCATGAGGATCTGAAGCGTCTTCCTTGCGATAGAAAGCTCTCACAGTACGACCATCAAGTTCTCTACGCTCTGTCCAATCCATTCTTGAGTAGATAAAGGAGCCCAGAACGTCAATAACATCGTCATTGGACGTGCCAAGGTCAAGCAATGTTGTCCTCCTTCCCAGCGTGAGGCGGATTGTATCAACAGGAAGATAATCGCCAGAAGGAGGATGCCACTCTCTTAAACCACGTAAGTGGAAGAGAGGGCTGCGTGTCAAAAGGTCATATCTTATGATCTTGCCCGGCCCCCTATCGTAACGTGGCAAGAGATCTATGTAGCAACGTAAGCCCTCATTAAGGAGATCTTTGGCAATCTGGCTATGCGTGTATAAGTTATATTCATAAAGCCCCCAAAGGGCAAAGAGGGCTTCGTTGAGTACATGAGCAGCAGGCAATACAGCCACTCCTTCTGGACATCGCCGCCCTTGAGCATCGACCCACACGACACCACCTTCTTCAATAGGATATAGGAAAGCGCCAAGAGCTCTGTAAGCAGCCTGCAGATATCGATTATCCTTGAAAAGCTGATGTGCCCGTAGTAAGCAAGAGATCCCTTGACCTTGCGCCATGGCTGAAGCCCAACCAGCCTTCGCCACGAAGTGCGGCACTGGAAAAGTATACTCCCAAACCCAAATATCTTGCCCCCTCCATTTCAAGTTGTTAGTTAACCAATCGGCTTGTGCTTGGACAAATGTTTGATAAATTTGCTTTTCCGTTTTAACAAAGCCTCCAAAATACCCAATACAAATTTGAGCAATTCTCACAGGGTGATACACCCATTCCCCATTGACCTCAGCAAGCGCCACACCTGCTGCATCCTTTCTCCCAAAATCAAGAATAGTATCAGACCATTCTCGAAAGAAGTACTTGGTGCCAAATTTATAGCTTATTGCAGATGGGCTTGAGTCACAACCGGTACCAATGAACAGCTGTGATAGTAAGCATAAGAAAGCTATTGTTCGGAATCGAATCGCTTGACGTATGCTACCGTGTGCCCTCATGACCTGACCTCTTTATCTAAGAACACTCGTGCCCAGATCTCCAGGGAAACCCAGCGCCAAATGAGTGAATATAGGCTATCGTTCCCAGCTAGGAACTCTCTCCAAGTGCGATCCACTATCTGTGGGTTAAGCCACCCTCGTTGTCGAAATTCAGAAGAT
>DAIPXV010000066.1:0-9916 GCA_036783095.1 Candidatus Bipolaricaulota bacterium | reverse complement strand
GAAAGAGCACTTTCGAGATCGCGAGAAACTCTAGACCCCCAAGGGTCGTCGTTTGATGGGCTTGTCGGAGCAACGGACGAACATCTTCGAGGACACCTACAGAGAGATCGGCCTCGAGCAGCGCCGCGCGCAGCTCCTCGACGCGATCGAACTCTCGCTCAATCGTCTCCAGATCAGCAGAGGGCTTAAGATTCGCAATGAGCTCGCGCCCAAGCTCCGAAGCCGCAAAGCTCTTCAGAATATCTTTCAGTCTTTCGTACTCTAGATCCTTGAGAGTCTTGGCGTTCGTAAGGACGTTCATCTGAGCAAGCTCAAGCTGAAGCCACCGTCTACGATGATGCTCTGTCCGCGAATCATGTGGGCGTCGTCGCTGCATAAGAACGTGACGACTTTCGCGATATCTTCCGGTTTGACCATCCGTCCTGCAGGGGTCAGCCGGGCGATGCGCTCTTTTTCGTCTTGGGGGATCATCGAGCTGAAGCCCGTCTCGTCCACGAGCCCTCCGCAGACCGCGTTGACGGTGATCGCTGGGGCCAGCTCGACGGCATAGCTGCGCGTGAGGGACTCGATCGCCGCTTTGGCCGCGCCCAGCGCCCCATAGTTGGGAAGATATTTAATACTCCCTAGACTTGTGATGTTAACAATAGCCCCACGGGGCATCAAAGGGACTGCGTGCTTGATACAGAGATTAATCGCCCTGAGATTGACGTCCCAGACGTGCTCCCAATGCTTCTCCTCAAGCTGTATCAAGGGGCGGAAGACCGCGGAGGCGGCGTTGTTCACCAAGATATCGAGCTTCCCGAACTCATTCTGAATCACAGAGAACATCTGGGCGACTTCGTGGGGATCGGCGACGTCCGCCTTGAGCACGAGCGTGCGCCGCCCAAGCTGGGAGAGCTCTTCGGCGACGGCTTGGGCTTGGGCGCGGGTGCTGTTGCGCCGATGATGAATAATAACATCAGCGCCACGCCGCCCAAGCTCTAATGCGATAGCGCGCCCGATCCCGCGGCTGGAGCCAGTCACAAGGGCTACTCGTCCCTGAAGAGTCATAGCCAGGCCAAGCATAAGGCATCGCTGGGGGCTTTGCAACTTGGCCGATGGGCTCTTACAGACCTAGTTGTCTTTTGAGAATCTGTTCGAAGAGCCCTTCAGGGAGGAGTCGGCGCAACGGCAAGACGAGCTGCGCATCGCGTCCCACGGCATAGCGCAGTTTTGGGCGTGGGTGGGTGATCGCGCGATAGATCGTCTCGGCGACGCGCTCAGGAGGCGCCGCGCGATAGATATTTCTTTGCACGCGCCGTCCGCTTGCTTGTTTGAAGATTGCATACGGCGAGTCTTGGCTTTGGGCGGCTTGAGCAAGCTGCGCGTTCTGCTGGAAATTTGTAGCTATGAACCCCGGCTCGATCAGCACGACTTTGATGTTCCAAGGGGCGAGCTCGTAGCGCAGCGTCTCCGTGAGTCCTTCGAGGGCGAACTTGCTCGCGACGTAGGGTCCAGAGAAGGGGATGGCCATTCTCCCTAACACTGAGCTGATATTGACGATCGCGCCCGAGCGCTGCGCGCGCATCTGAGGGAGCACGGCTTGGGTGACGCGGATGACCCCATAGAAG
This sequence comes from Candidatus Bipolaricaulota bacterium, assembly GCA_036783095.1. Classification (GTDB taxonomy): domain Bacteria; phylum Bipolaricaulota; class Bipolaricaulia; order RBG-16-55-9; family DRXL01; genus JANXCC01. The sequence continues at coordinate 8,306 of DAIPXV010000066.1, read as the reverse complement.
TTCGTCTCAAGCTGGGCCTTCCATTCGTCGAGAGAGACTTCTTCGATAGCGCCGCGCAGCCCATAGCCCGCGTTATTGACCAAAACGTCAATGCGCCCGCTCTTCTGCAGGATCTGCGTGATAGCTTCTTTCACAGAGTTCTCATTGCAGACGTCGAGCTGCGCGAGCTCGATGGGGAGTCTCTCGGATTCGATGATCTTGCGCAATTCGTTAGCTTTTTCTAGATTGCGCATCGTAGCCCAAACGGTGTAGCCCCGCCGGGCCAAATAGAGCGAAGTCGCTAGACCAATACCGCTGGAGCTACCGGTGACGAGGGCGATCATAATTCCCGATTATAACGTTGCAAGACCCCTGGCACAAGATACTCTGCAAACGCGCGATGCAGATCATACGTGGGCTTCCAGCCCCAATCGTGCTGCGCTGCGGAATCGTCCACATCAGCGGGCCAGCTGTCTACGATCTTCTGGCGCTTGAGATCAGGCGCAAACGTCACTTGAGCTTTGGGAAAGGCCTGCCGCACCAGCTCGAAGATCTCTCCTGCCGAGGGATTGAACGACGTGACGTTATACACAAAGCGCGTGAGCTTATGGCGTGGAGCAGCTTCAAGCTTTAAGAGCGCCTCGATAGCATCGGGCATAGCCATAAAGGGGATGCGCGTGTCCTCGCGGACAAAGCACTGATAGGGCTTCCCCTGGGCCGCTGCGTGGAGCATCTCCGGGGCGTAGTCGCTCGTCCCGCCCGTCGGCACCGTCACGGCACTAATGAGCCCGGGGAAGCGCAGACATCGAAAGTCAATGCGCCCGCGAACAGCCTCCGCGTCGAGCTGACGATAATATTGAGCGTAGTAAATCCCTAATTGTTCGCAGTAGAGCTTGTTGATGCCGTACATGGTGCGCGGGGTGAGCCATTCGTGCTCTTTGACTTTTCCGGCGCGCGCTTTGGTCTCCAAGTCTGGGAGCCCGTAGACGGCGATCGAGCTGGGATATAAGAATTTGATCTCGCGCCCTTGGAGGCGCGACTGCCCCACGGCCATCTCTAGAAGATTCACTGTGCCGTCGACGTTGACTTTGTGGGCCAAGACGGGCTGGCGCTCGGCCTTGGTCGAGAGCAACGCTGCCAAGTGATAGATCGTATCGAAGTTATACGTTGCTGAGAGGCTCTCCAACAGTGCCGTATCTAAGATGTCTCCGGTAACAGAGCGATAGACTTTGGGTTTGAGGGATGGGTCGAGCTCGTGGAGGTCGAGGGCGATGATGCGCACGTCGCTGTGTTCGGCTAAGCGTGAGATGAGGCCGTGGCCGATCTCCCCGTTGGCGCCTGTAATGAGGATCGTCTTCATAGGGCTTCTATTGTACCGCCAAGCCCTAGGGAGAGCGCAAGTTCTACAAAATAATTATTTGGTACACCAAGGGCAAAGGTTTACACTCAAGCAGTCAACAATGAGAGAGGACGAGCGCTAATCAAGGCTCCCCCTCCTTTCAAAAGCGCTCGCCCTCTCCTGAAATCTGTTCTTAGCTTTCAGCTCCGTTGGCCGACTCTGGAGCTGTTATAACAGCACCCTTGCGCGATGTCCGACGCCCTTTTGCTTCAGTGTTGTCTAAGAGGCTCTTAGCTCCGTCGCTCTCGAGAGACTGCTCGGCTACAGCCTCAGCCTTCAGCCCAACTTTCTCACGGATCGCGCTCTCTAACTGCTGCGCGATCTCTTTGTTCGTCTCTAAAAACGCCGCAGCATTGCTCATCCCCTGACCCAAGCGAACTTCCCCGAAATTAAACCAAGAACCGCTCTTCTTCACCAAGCCCAATTGTTCGCCTGTTTTGATCAGCTCGCGCTCGTAAGAAATCCCCTTGCCGTAGATGATATCGAACTTCGCTTCCTTGAACGGCGGCGCGAGCTTGTTCTTGACGACTTTGACGACCGTCTCGCTGCCCACGCGGCTGTCGCCCTCTTCGATGCTTCCCAGACGCTTGATCTCTAATCTCACCGACGCGTAGAACTTTAGGGCCAAGCCTCCCGTCGTGGTCGTCGTCGGGCCCCAGCCCGTCCCGGAGATCGTCTGGCGGATCTGATTGACGAAGACCACGGTCGTCTTCGACTGGGAGATGGACGAGGCGAGCTTGCGCATCGCCTGACTCATCAGACGCGCTTGCAAGCCCACTTGGGCGTCGCCCATCGCCCCAGCGATCTCCGCTTCGGGGACGAGCGCCGCCACCGAGTCCACGACGATAATATCCACAGCCCCGCTGCGCACCAGCGCGTCCATGATCTCTAACGCTTGCTCGCCGGAGTTGGGTTGACTCAGCAAGAGCGCGTCCAAGTTGACCCCGATCGCTTTAGCATAGTTGGGATCGAGCGCGTGTTCTGCGTCTATGAACGCGGCAACGCCTCCGCGCTTCTGCGCCTGAGCGATAAGATGCAACGCTAACGTCGTCTTGCCTGAAGACTCCGGCCCGAAGATCTCCACGATCCGGCCGCGGGGGACGCCCCCGATGCCAAGCGCTATGTCGAGCGCCAGCGACCCCGTGGGGATCGTCTCGACTTGGAGCTGGGCCTGCTCCCCCAACCACATGATCGCGCCCTCGCCGTACTTCTTGCGCAGCCCCTCTAGCACGCTCTGCAGGACTTCTTGCTTGCCCATCGCACGACCTCCTTTGGTTATTGATTGAGAAATCTCTGAATCTCTTGGATGTTGCGCTTCACTTGTCGGAGCACCCCGACGACCCGCCCGACGATCTGCCCTTCGCCCAAGGGAACTGACTTATAGCGCGAGTTTGCTGGGACGAGCATGGGCTTCCCATCGAGCAGAGCAAAGTACTTCACGGTCGCCTCATCGTCCTTGAGGGCGACGACGATCTCTCCCGGCTCAGCCCAGGAGCGCGGCTGGACGATCACCAAGTCGCCCGCAAAGATCCCCGCTTCAATCATGCTATCCCCTTGGACCCGCAGCGCAAAAGGACGCTCATCTTTCCCGAACAAGACATTTAAGTCCAACGTTCCCTGAATGTCCTCGATCGCGGGGGTGGGCCGCCCGGCGGAGATGTGCCCCACAATCGGGATTCCTCGCTGAGGCACGCGCTCGCGGACGAGCTCGATCCCCCGCGACTTTCCCGCAAGACGCCGAATGAACCCCTTCTTCTCCAACGCATCAAGATGGGTCTGGACGCTGCGCACCGACTGCAGCCTAAACCGCTCAGCAATCTCCCGGAGAGTAGGGGGCAGCCCCTGCTCCGAGACCCGCTCGACAATAAAATCTAAAATCTGTCTCTGCTTCTCAGTCAGTTCCGCCCTCATAGCAGTCAAAAGTATAGCATACTTTTGTATGCTTGTCAAGGGGGGCTCAAAAGCGGGAGCCATCTAGGGGGCCCTAGACGGCTCCCGCCAAAGAAGAGAGGGAGAGGGAGATGGTTACAGGGTGCGACGATGGGGCTCGATATAGACCGTATCGTAGTTCCTCACGCGTTGGTAGAGGGGCTCATTTTCGGCGAGGGGCCGGAACGCCGAGCGCACGGTGACGAGGCTGCGGGGGTCGGCGCCTACTAATAACTTGAGTTGGGAGACGGTCAGGTCGCTGGGCACCGAGATGAGGGCAAAGCCCAAGCCGCCGCGCATTCTCACGTAGACCCACTTCCATTGGCTCTTCTCTGTCGGCTTCATGGCCCCTCCTTTCCAAAGCCACTACTTTTTATACAGATCTTTCTGGGCCGAGTATGTAACGTGCATTGCACACGCTTGCTCTTGGGGATGAGCTCGTCAATATTTTTTCAGCATAACGCGCTTATTCGCTTGTCCAGAGAATTTGAGGCAGATATCCGACAAGATGCGCCTTCCCATCGCTCGTCGCTAGAATAACATCTTCGACTTGACAACGGTTGAAAAATGTGCTATATATTATCTCACAGTTACGGCGTTGTGTAACCACGTAACTATAAGACTCAGGGGGATAAGGGATGAGGCGCATGACCCCAACACAACCTCCTTACCCGGAGGGGAAGGACCCTTCGCCGGAGCGCTGCTCCGGTCTGCTGGACGACCAGGGTTTTGCCCGCCCTCTACTGGACCAGGCCCCCAGTCAGGCGGGATTTTTCCCCAGTCGCCAGCGCGGCTCACTTTGAGCCGGAAGGCCCGGCCCCTCTGAACTCTGTCATCCCGAGCGTCGCTGACCGCGGGAGAGGGGGGAAGGGGGCTCTGAAGGAGCCCCCGGAGTGGGGAAGGCAACCAGCAAGGGATGGCAGAGACCCCCTCAAGACCCCGCTGCTTGAGGGGGAGGGAGCTGCTCCGCCGCGCTGCCCTACGGCGGAGCAGCTTTTTTCTATAAGACCGTTGTCCTTGCTTTTTCCGCTCATCGTGATACTATAAAAGCGCATGGTGAGAGTCTTACACACCGGGGATACGCACATTGGCTTTCGCCAATATGGGCTGGAAGAGCGCCGGAAGGACTTCGCGGACGCGTTCTTGCAAGTCGTTCAGCTTGCGGTGGATGAAGAGGTCTCCGCGGTCATCCACGCGGGAGATCTCTTTGAGGATCGCTCCCCCAGCACGGAAGATCTCTTGGCCACAATGCAGGGGCTCCTGGCCCTCAAGGATGTGGGGATCTCTTTTCTTGGGGTCGTGGGCAATCACGAGCAGAAGAGGGGCGTCCAGTGGCTCGATTTCTTCGAAGAGCTGGGCTTAGCTGTTCATTTAAGATCAGAGAAGCCCTTCGAGCTTGAAGATATACCCATCTATGGGCTCGATTTCTCTGGACGCCGCGAGATCAAGCTTCCGCGCTGTCAGGGGGGTGTGCTCGTCTGCCATCAGCTGCTCGACAGGGTCGAATTTGACGGCGAGTTGGCATTCGAAGCGCTCCTGCAGTGCGAGGCCCGCGCTGTTCTTCTGGGGGACTATCACGAGTATCGGGAGTGGCGGGAGCGCCGGAACAATCAAGAGATTGTAGTGACGTACTGCGGGAGCACGGAGCGCTGGGCGCTCGACGAGCAAGCCGAGCGCGGTGTCAATATTATAGATCTTTCTAGCGGGCGGCTCGATCGGCGCCGCCTCAAGACCCGGCCGTTCCTCTACATCCGCGCCGATGAAGATCCCATCCAGCGCTTGGAAAACTCCCCCGTCAAAGATACGGTCGTCGTGGTCTATTTATCTTCGTCGCAGTGGAACATCGCGGAGATTGAGAAGCTGGGCTACGAGCGCGGGGCTTTGGCGGTGCGCGTGCGGGACCTGCGAGCGCCACAAGAGTCCGAGGTCGAGACTTCCATCGAGCTTGAGTTTGGGGACGTCGATCGCACTGTAGAAGAAGCATTAGCGAGAAAGAACCTCTCGAGCGTAGCGCGCGAGATTGACCAGATCATTCGCGATCTTTCGATCGCGGATTCTCATATTGATCCCGAGGTGACCGCTCTGCTGGAGCGCGCATGGCACGCAAGGGCCTGAAAGATCAGAAAAACTTGCTCGATCTGCTGAGCACGATTCAGAAGGAGCCCATCGAGGAAGGGCCGGCCCTCCCCGACCGGCTCGCGCACCATCAGCTGCAGCTGGAGAGCTTAGAGATCGAAAATCTCTGGAGCTACAAGCGAGCTTCCCTGCGCTTTGAGCCGGGGATCACGGTCATCGCTGGGCCCAATGGCAGCGGAAAATCTTCTCTCTTAGAGAGCATCTTCTTTGCGCTCTACGGCAGCGAAGCGCGCCATTCCATGGGGCGCAGCCTCGACGAGATCGTGCGCATCGGCGCGGATTCGGGTTCGGTCAAGCTGAGCTTCTTCTACGGGGGCAAGCGCTACCACGCTCAAGTCTCTCTGCGCCGGGTCGCCGGCACGATGAAGAGCGAGCGCGGCGGGTGTCAGTTAACGTGTGACGATGGCTCGGTCTGGGTGGGCACCGAAAATGTCGTCGCCGAGATCGAACGGCTCTTCGGCATGGACCGCGAGGGCTTCACCAATTGTGTCTATATACGCCAAGGGGAGATCGATCGGCTCATCCGGGCCGATCGCAAGGATCGCGAACAGATGCTCGACGGGCTCTTAGGGCTCTCCAAGCTCGATCTCTATGTTAATCCGCGATCCAAAGAAGCGCTGCGCGCGATCAATCGCAAGCTGGAAATCATCGCGGAGAGCCTCACGCGCGTGCGATCGGAGATCGAAGCACTGGAGCGCCAGGAGCTCTTCGCTCAGAAAGCGCAGCTCACCGAGCAGCTGGAGCGCCTCCAGGGTGAACTCGCCACGCTCGATGATTCTCGAACGAATGCCTATAAGCTCTTGCAAAGCTATGACGAGGACCTGCAGCGCTTTGATCTAGCGGTGCGCGAGCTCGCTCAGCTTGAGCACGAGCTCTCTGAGAAGGAGAAGCGTCTGGCGCAGCGGGAGGCGGAGCGCGCCGCCGCGGAGAAGGAGCTCTCTTCAATCAGCGCGCGCCATCAGAAAAGATTTTCCGCCCTGAAAGCCCATCTGCATCAGATGGGGCTCGACAGCGCCTTAGAGACCCTAGAGACAGCAAAGACGTCCGACGAAGTCACGCCCCTCGCCGAGCGCTTAGAATCTCATAAAGTTCATCTGGAGCAGATGCGAGCGCGGCTAGGGGAGCTGCGGGAGCAGCTAGCACGATTGAGAGCGGAGCGCGCGGGGCACGAGCGCGCTTTGACTCATCTGCGCCAGCAGCAGGGCGATCTTGAGGAGGAGCGCGCGCGCATCACCGATCAAATCACCCAGCTAGAACGCAAGCTCTCCACTCTGGCAGAGACTCTCACCCAACACGAGCAGGCCGTAACCGCTCTTTTGAATGATCTTGTCCAGCGTGCTGGGGAGCTTGAGGTGGCGCTCCCCGCGCAGCTTGAGGCTTGGGATCCCATGAAGATCTCGCGGATACAGTCTGCATGGGCGCAGGAGCGCACCCGCCTTGAAGCTCACTACACTGAAGCTCAGAAAGCTATACTGCAAGCCAAGACGCACTACGAGGCGCTTCGCGCGGAGCTCGCCCAGAAAGAAGAGCTCTTACGGGCTGGGCGTTGCCCTACGTGCGGGCAGCCGGTGCCCAGGGAGCAGCTCACTGAGGCGCTCACCGAGATCACGGCGAAGCTCAGTGAACTGGAGCAGCACCTCCACTACGAGGAAGCGGAACTCGAACGCCTTGCGGGGAAGATCGCGCTCTGGAAGTCCGTTCAAGAAGTGCTCGATCAGTTCGCTCTGGAGCTTGAGCGCCGCTCGACGCGGCAGGCTGAGCTAGCTACCCAGCAGAGCGCTCTTGAAGAGATACGCTCTCGCGGGGCAGCCCTTGCGGAGCGGCTCGCCCAGCTCGAGCGTCAAATTGCTGAAGAGAGAAAGATCATCCAAGAACACCAATCAGAACAGCAGCGCCTTGAACACGCAGTGCAGGATCTCAGTGAAGCGCTCACCCAAGCCCTCCAGCGCGATGAACAGCTTGAGCGCCTCAAGGGCGAGATAGAAGAGCTTCTGCGGCTGCGGGAGCAGTGGCGCGCTACGCAAGAGATGCGCAAGACCCTCGTAGAGAATCTCAATGAGCTGCGCGGGGACATCGCGCGGTTGATGGAGCGGCGCAGTGCCATCGCGGCGCGCTTGCACGATCGAGGCGAGCTTGAGCGTAAGCGCCAGAGCGTCCAACAGCTCATCGCGTCGCTAGAGGAGCAGCGCGTGGCCCTGCAAGCCCAGTACGATGAAGTAGTTCATAAGCGTGGGATCGTCCAAGGACAGCTCGACCATCTTGAGCGCTTGCAGGGCGAGTTGGCCCATCTTGAGCGCACGCAAGAAGAGCTCTCAAAACTGAAGCTCGAGCTTGACGAGATCGTCTCCGTCTATCAGGGGACGAAAGTCGAGCTACGCAAGAGAAACTTAGAGGCGCTCAATTATTATTTCAACGCGTTCTTTTCTCTCATGGACTCTGGGGATTCATATAGTCGTGTACGAGTGCGGGACGACTACGAAATCGCAGTGGAGCTGAAGAACGGGCGCGTGATTAATCCGTCGTTGATGTCTGGTGGCGAGCGGGCGCTCATCAATATTGCGCTGCGCTGCGCCATTCACCAAGTGTTGGCCAAGGCGGTGCGCCGCATGCCCTTGATCTTGGATGAGCCCACGATCTATCTCGATCGAGATCGCATTCATAGATTGCAGTTCTTACTAGAAGATTTAGGGCGGCGCGTGGGCCAGGTGATCGTAGTCTCTCATGAAGTGGGCTTGGTCGAGGGAGCCGATCACGAATACCGCACGGAGAAGAGCAGTGAGAATATTAGCACAATCTATAAAGTACGATGACTTTCCCTCGCCCCTCTCCCATCGTCATAGATGGGAGAGGGGAAGGGGGTGAG
>DAIPXV010000065.1:0-9980 GCA_036783095.1 Candidatus Bipolaricaulota bacterium | reverse complement strand
GCGCCTTCGTTCCCGATCGGGAACGAAGGCGCGAGTTGCCGCCCACGCTGCTGCAATATCTCTTTTGAAATGAGTAGGTGCTTTCAGAGAACTCAGCTCGGGGAGCAGCTCATCATAATAGACGATCCGGGAGCGGGGGCGCGTGGGGAGGGAGAGATCCCTCGGAAGCACTAAGAGATCACGTTCGGTTTGGTTCTCGAAGATCCGACACTTCGTAGAAAGATATTCAGAGAAGTTCTCGTGACGATCGAGATGGTTCGGCGCGATATTTAAAAAGACTGCAACAGCGGGCCGAAAGCTCTCGATGGACTCGAGCTGAAAGCTGCTCACTTCGAGCACGACGATGGTCTCTGGAGTAATCTCGTTAAGATGGGCGATGAGCGGCGTCCCGATGTTGCCCGCGCTGAGGGCTCTCCGCCCGCTTTGGGTGAGCAGCTCTTCGATGAGTTTTGTCGTGGTACTCTTGCCGTTGGTGCCCGTCACAGCAATGATATTCTTACTTGGGCAGAGACGATAGGCGAGCTCCAACTCGCCCCAGACGGGAATACCCCGCTGGCGAGCGCTCTGGACGATGGGAGCTTTTATAGAGACCCCAGGGGAGAGGACGATCAGCTGGGCAGAAGCGAGAGCGCGCTCGGTGTGGCCGTGTTCTTCAAACGCGATGCCCAGCTGGGTAAGCTCGGCTTTAATTTGTTGATCGAGAGCCCCTTGCTCGCTGACGAAGACGTCGGCTCCCAAGCTGCGCAGGGCACGAGCGGCGGCGAGGCCGCTGCGTCCAGCCCCTAAGACCGTAATAGAGCGATGCACAGCTCGATGCTACCCGCGCCAACTCCCACAGAGAAGGAAGAGGGTCAGGACTCTTCGAGACACTGGGCCAGACGGTTCTCTAACACCTGGTCATAGCTGAAGTTCTCAAGCCGTAAGAAGTGCTCCGCGACTTGGAGGAGTGCGGCCTGGGGGACGAGCCCTACGATCTCGCTCCCCACGATGGGCACACCCCATCTGTCGGCCTCGCACCTGATCAGCTCGAAGACTTGATAGATCGGGGTCTTCTCGAAGTTCGTCAGATTCATAGAGACTTGGACGATGCCCCGACCCTCCAGAGCAAATCCTAACGCTTTGACATAGCGCAGGCCGCCATCAGACCCCCGGATCGCTTTGGCAATGCTCTTAGCAATCTCTAAATTATTTGTCCCCAGGTTGACATTGAAGGCAATCAGAGGGGGTCGGACGCCTACGGCGGTGACCCCCGCCGTGGGATGAACTATGCGTTCGCCAAAATCGGGGGCCCAGTCGGGCTCTTGGATCTTCTTGAAGAAGTTCTCAAATTCCCCCTTGCGGATGTGAGCTAAATCTTTGCGTTCTGGGCGGGTCGCCGCGTCCTCATAGAGATAGACCGGGACCTTGAAGCGCTCCCAGATCGCTTGGCCGACGCGCCGCGCCAGCTCAATGCACTCCTTCTTCGTCACCTTACGCAAGGGCACAAAGGGGATGACATCTACGGCCCCCATGCGCGGATGCTCCCCGGTGTGCTTCGTCAGATCAATGAGCTCGACGGCTTTTGCGACTAAGTTTAAGACCGCCGTCTCCACAGCTTTCGGCTCACCGACAAAAGTAATGACCGTGCGGTTGTGATCGGTGTCGGGGTCGACATCAAGCACGATGGCCCCTGGAGTCTCGCGCACCGCCGTGACTATCGCTTCGATCTTCGAGTGATCTCGACCCTCGCTGATATTAGGCACAGACTCGACTAACGGTTTCATAGCCTACTCCTCGATCTCTTCAGTGACAGCCACAGAGAGGAGCGCTTCAGCGACGACGGTACCCTCGACGGTGGCCTGGGCTTGGGCGCGATATACCCCCGCTTTGCTCCGCTTCAGTTCAACTTCATAGATGAGCGTATCGCCGGGGTGAACGGGACGGCGGAACCGCGCCCGATCAATCCCAACCAAGTAGCCGCTCTTGCCAAAGTGCTCCTGGCTGACTAGTAGCCCCACTGTCTGGGCCAGGCCCTCTAAGATCAAGACCCCAGGCATGATGGGACGCCCAGGGAAATGCCCCATGAAGAACGGCTCGTTGTGGGTGACGTTCTTGAGCGCTCGCACCCGCGAACTGCCCCACTCCAACACCCGGTCAACGAGCAAGAACGGATAGCGATGGGGCAAGATCCGCAGAATCTCATCTGTGCCCATCTCACTGCTCTTGATTGAGGATCTTCAGCACATCGTACGTGATATCCTCGAGCACTTGAGGATCGGCGTAGAGGACGACGTCCTTGCGCTGAGTCACCCAGTGATAGCCTCGCTCTTTGGCAATCTTCTCAATCACTTTGAGCATTTCGCCTTGGATCTGCGAGGTCAGCTCCAAGTCCAGGCGCTGGAGCTCTTGTTGGATGCGGGCCGCCTCCCGGTTGAACTCGTCCTCGCTCATGAGCCCCTTCTTGAACTTATCTTGGAGGGCCTTGAGTTCGCTTTGTTTCTTCTCGGCTTCGGCGCGGAATTTCTCCACGGCCTCGCCAGTCTTCTTGTAGTCTTGGAAGACTTTTTCTGCGTTTATGTAGGCGATCCGCAGGCCCTTCCCACTTTGGGCCAGTTGAGCTTTTAAGTCTTGGACTTCTTTTTCAAGTTGAGCGACTTTTGCCCGCAAGTCATCGAGATTTTGCGCGCCCCCTTGGGACTGACATCCCCCCACGAGCAGCGCTGCCGTCACTAGGCCGATCCCAAGCAGAATTCTAATTTGCATAGCGTTTCCTCCTTCGTAAGAGTTATTAGAACAGTGTGCCAAAGCCAAACTGGAAGACCGGTGCGATCTGCAGGCCTGTCTCGTAGAACGGCCAGGCCAAGATGAATCGCACGTTTCCCACGAAGCCTGTCACCAGGCGCATCTCAAAGCCGAGCGACTGTCGCCATCCCACCTCCTCCGCCCACCCGGCGTCATAGTAGAAGACGCCCCAGATGTTCTCGGCGAGCTCCATGCGATATTCGAGATTGGCCAGAGCAAAGCGATTGGTGAAGCGCATCTCCCAGCCGCGCACGGTCATCACTCCGCCAAACCCAAAGCGCTCTTGTGAGGGCAGGGTCAAGCCCAGAGCCCCATAGAGCCTGACGGAGATCGTCTGGCGTTCGAGGGTCATCCAATGATGGGTCCAGATCCCTTGGAGCTTGGTGAACTCTGTGCCCACGGCGAACTTGCCCGCCTGCTCCCCCATCAAGATCACCTCGCCCCCAGAGGTGGGGAAGAGCGGGTTATTCCTCGTGTCATACACTACATCGAGCCCCACGGACATGATCAAGCTCTTCTCGTTGATGGGCTCAGCCTTCCAGACGTTTTCGTAGCGCAAGCGCAGCGTCAACGTGAGATTGGACAGCACCGGATAGCTCACGGCGAAGGTCGCCCCAGCTTTGGTCATCTCGTGGGGTTTGGGATCGGTCTGTTGGGATGTGTTATTGAAGAGCGAGACCTCGACGGAGTTGTACTCTTTGAAGTACGCTGTAGTCTTGTAGTTCACAGAGTAGTTGAAGACGGCTTTGCCGACTAGCCCGCGATCGACCGACAGATCGAGATCTTGGGCTGTCCCCAAGATATTCTTCCAACCTAGGCTGATCTGCCCAACCAGCCCCACTTGAGGGTTGTAGCTCAAGCCTCCTTTGAGATTGCCAAGCTGATCTTCCTCGACAACGCTGACCGAAAGCTCTACTTCCCCGGTGGACTCATCGAGCACCTTGGGTTGGATGTTCACGCCATCTTGTTTGAAGTATCCCAACTGCAGGAGATTTCTGAAGCTGTCGCGCAAGGGATTCTCGTTCACCAAATCCCCTTCTTTCAGGCGCAGCGCCTTGCGGATGACCGTCTCGGGGGTACACTGTCGTGAGAATTCCAAGACCTTGGGGATGATCACGGACTTGGCGCCGGGCTTGCACGCATTGGAGATCGTGACCTTGGTGATCTTCCCCTCGGTGATGCGCACGGTGAGCACGCCGTCTGTAAGAGATTCTTTTATGAAGTTGACCAAGATATAGCCCTCGACGCGATAGAGGTCGTAGACGCGCTTGAGGGCCGTCAGCAGCGCAAAGTTATTGACTGGCCCCTGAGGGAGCTTCCCGATCAGAGCTTGCAAGCGCTCCAAAGAGTAGACTGTCGCTCCAGTGAGCTTAATTGCGCGAATCTCTGTGGGCTCTTCCAAGAGACGGCGCTCTTTGAGATTCCAGACGATTTTGATGGTGTTGGGCTTGCTCCCTTGCTCGATCCCCAGGGTGTTCTCATCTGCCTGGTGGAAGTAGACGGATCTATTGAGGGCTTTGATCGCTTCTTGGATGGGGGCGATCTTGACCGGCTCGCCCACGGGGAGCTGCAGCAAGGGCTTGATGAGCGACTCTGGGACCTCTTGCAGGCCGCGGATCTCCACAGCGTCGAGCTTGCCCTCGACGATCTGAATCGTCAGAGTCTGTTTTTCGCGATTGAAGGCAGGATCAACCCCGATGAACGTATACCCCTTCTTGAGATAGAACTGAGTAATAGTATTCTCTATGATCTTATCGTCGAACCATCGTATATTGAGGGGCTTGTTCTCCTCGACTTTGGCCTCGCGCAGCGCGTCAATGAGCTCATCGCGCCGAGCGAGCTTCATCTTATAGGGAAAGAGCTTGATCCCCCAGATGTCTATGAGATAGAACTGATAGCTCTCGTTCCCCGTGAACTCGATCTTCTTGACGATGGGGTTCTCCACGACGCGATAGATCACGCGGATCTGATTATTGGGGAGGACTCTGTAATCGGGCTCGACCTTCTCCAGGGTGCCCAGGTTGCGCAGGGCCTGAGCGCCCTTCTCGACATCCTCAAGGGTGATGCGCGAGCCGATATTGAACGGTAGCGCGTCGTAGATCTCGCGCTTGGTCAGAGCTTTGTTGCCCGTGATGACGACCTCACGGACAGAGTAGGTCGTTTGGGCCATCCCCAGAGCTATCCCCATCATAACGAGCCCTACCCATACGGCGACGAAGAGGGAAATTTTGCGATGCACTCTTACATACCTCCTTCGAGTATGTGCTCTTCTGAGCTGCGATATTGGATCGCTTCTGCGACGTGAGCGGCTTTGATCGTCTCTGACTGTTCGAGATCAGCGATCGTGCGCGCGACCTTAAGCACGCGGTGATACGCGCGCGCGCTCAGATTGAGATGATCTATGGCTTGTTCGAGCAATCTCTGAGCATTCTGCTCTAACTGACAATAGAGTCGCACTTCCCGCACCCCCATCTGGGCGTTCGCGAAGATCTTCTCTCCGCGAAAGCGCTCGCTCTGGATTCGACGAGCTCTCTCTACGCGGGCCCGCACAACTGCCGAACTCTCGCCGGCGGGCTTGCCCATCAATTCTTCTTTCGTCAGTCGTGGTACCTCCACGAATATATCTATTCTATCAAGAAATGGTCCGGAAATCCGCCGGTGGTAGCGCTTGACATCAAGAGGGCTGCAGCGGCAGGGCTTTTTCGGGTCGCCACGATGCCCGCAGGGGCAGGGGTTCATGGCCGCGACGAGCATAAAGTTCGCGGGGAACGTCAGGGCCGCTGCGGCCCGCGAGAGCGTGATCGTGCGCTCTTCGAGGGGCTGGCGCAGCGTCTCCAACACGTCGCGCTCAAACTCGGGCAGCTCATCTAAGAATAAAACGCCATGATGAGCAAGGGAGATCTCCCCAGGGCGGGGCAGGCCATGCCCACCTCCGACCATCCCTGCGTATGAGACCGTATGATGCGGCGCTCGGAAGGGCCGCGTCGTGATCAAGGGGCGATCTGCGGGGAGCAGCCCAAGAATGCTGTAAATCTTTGTGACTTCGAGCGCCTCTTCAAACGTCAACGGCGGCAAGATCGTAGGAAGCCGCTTGGCGAGCATGCTCTTGCCCGACCCTGGTGGGCCGACCAAGAGAATATTATGCCCTCCCGCGGCCGCGACCTCGAGGGCGCGTTTGGCCTGCTCTTGCCCTTTGATCTCCGAAAGATCGCAATCGTAGAGCGGGCCATCGCTCATCCACAGCGCGGGATCGCTAGTTATGGGCTGCACCTGCAACTCTCCCGAAAGCAGCGCGATCGCCTGCTGGAGGTTCTCCACGGCGTAGACCTCAAGCGACGAGACGAGCGCGGCCTCCTTGGCGTTTCCCGCGGGGACGACCACGCCCTTGAGGGTATTCTTTCGGGCTGCCAGAGCGATGGGCAGGACGCCCTTCACCGGGCGCACCTCCCCGTCGAGCGACAGTTCTCCTAAGATTAAGAACTCCCCGAGGCGCTCCCCGGGGATCTGCTCCGTAGCCGCCAGAATAGCCAAGGCCAGGGGCAGATCGAGCCCTACCCCTTCTTTAGGGAGATCGGCAGGCGCCAAGTTCACGGTGATCCTCTTGGCGGGGAAGTCGAAGCCCGCGTTCTTGAGGGCGCTACGGATGCGCTCGCGGCTCTCTTGGACCTCTTTTTGGGGCAGCCCCACGATGGCGAAGCTTGGCAGTCCAAGAGCAATATCGCACTGGACTTCGATGAGCTCGGCATCAATGCCAACGACTGCCCCACTGATGGCCTTGGCGAACATGATCGTTTTGCTATGTATAGCACAAATGAGAAGATTTTACAAACGCCGCAGGGCGAAGCCCATCACATCGAAGGGCTTGCGCCCGCTGTAGTGAGGGGCGGTCTTATTGGAGTAGTACAAGCTCATGACGAGCCCTTTGAGCCCCAGCTCGATCATGCGCAGCGTTGGGGTCCAGCGGGTTTGGCAGAGCTTGAGAAACGGGCGCAGCAGCGGTGAAGGGAGAACCGAGAGCACCCTCAGCAGAGTCTTTAAGTCGTCGCGATCTTGGGGGTCCATAAAGCGCAGCAGATCGTCTACGAACGCGATGCAGCCTGTCTGGGAGAACGAGGGGAACTGAGGATCTCCGGGGAGCATCAGATCGCCAATGCGCTCGAGGGCTGCAAGCTCTCTTGGGCTGAGAAACTGAGACATGGCGCTTATCTTTCCTTCACGATAGATTGGCTTACGCGATGGCTGAGCGCCATAATCGTCAGCGCAGGGTTGATCCCCGGCGCCGCAGGAAAGATGCTCGAATCAGCTACGAAAATATTGGGGAAGCCGTGCAGCTGAAAGCGCTCGTTCACGACAGAATTCTTCGGGTCAGCGCCCATAGGGCAGCCCCCCATCAGATGCAACCCCAGCCCCACAGATGAGACGATAATCTCTTTGGCCCCGACGGCACGAAAGATCTCTTCTATGACCGCGAGCCCCCGCTGACGTCGCTGGCGATCTTCGGCACCGAGCTTCTTGCGTATCAGAAGCTTTCCGGAACGATCGAGCACAAGCTCGCCGGGAGTCGTGTCGCGCACCGCGACCTCCATGCAGCCCATGTAGCGATATTTCTTCATCAGAGCGTGATGACTCTGCCCAAAGCCGGGCAGAAGCAGCGCGACTCCGATGGGCGGAGCAAAGACGTTCTCGAGCTTGAACCCGCCTCGGCGAAAGCGCTCATCAGCAGACTTAATGGCTTGGAACGCACCCTTGTGGGCATCTATGGGATCGTCAAAGAGCCCAAAGACCATCCATTGGGGATGGCAGAAAAAGCCCTGTCCCAGCCCAGGAAGCTTTTCCGTGAAGCCGGAGCGCAACAGCAGTGCCGTCGTGCCCAGGGCTCCCCCGGCTAAGATAACTTTTGGGGCGCTGACCTCGCGGCGCGTCCCCTCCCCTTGTGTTCCGATCACTGTGACGCTCTGGGGAGTTGCTCTGAGATACTCGACGTGGAATTCGGGCCAGACTTCTAAGCCCATCTCGCGCGCCCAGGCGATGAACGTAACGAGCGTGCTCTGCTTAGAGTCGCGATGGCAGCCCCCCAGACACACCATGCAGTCGTTGCCCTCATCTATCTTGCAATCCGTCTGGCCTCGCCGCAGAGGCTTCCAGTGATAGCCCAGCTTCTCAAAGCCCTCGCGCATTAACTGGGCATTGCGATTGAAGTGACGTTCTGGAATCTCTTGGATGCTGAGCTTGGATTCGATCTCGTCGTAGTGTGGGGTCATCTGGGCGCTTGTGAAAAAGTCTATGTTCGAGGCGCTGCGCCACAGATCCCAAGCGAAGTCGTCGAAGCGATCCAAAAGACACTGATTGACGACGGAGCCGCCGCCGAGGCACTTGCCGCGCAGAAATGCCAAGGTGACGTCGGTGTTGAATTCCATCCCGCCGTTCCAGAAGAGCTGGGCAGAATAGTCCATCTCGTTATTGGGGAACGTCTTGGCGCTGAAGGCCTTGCCCGCTTCGAGGAGTAAGCATGTGGCTCCGGCTTTGGTGAGATAATACGCGAGCACGCCGCCAGAGGTGCCAGAGCCGATGATAATAATATCTTTCATAGTGATGGGGCGACGACGCCCAAATGGGGCACGCGTTTGAATTCGTTCACGTTCAGCGTCAATAGATCGAGTCCCCACTGCAAGGCTGTCCCGGCGATGAGCGCGTCTCGAGGGCCAATCTGCTGGTTCTTCCGAGCTAAGCGCCCATTGAGTTGAGCGGCTCGTTCTGCTTCGCTGCGCCCCACAGCAAGGATGGTCGGTTGAAGGACTTGGGCAAGACGCGCAAAGTCAGAAGCTCGCCCTGCCCTGACAGCTCCGTACTCAAGCTCATAGAGCGTGATAGCGCTGACGTAAATACTCTCATAGTTTTGCACAAGCTCCGCCAGGGAGAGCCTGCCACGCAGATGGGCGATCAACGCTGACGTGTCAATTAAGACCCCTCGAGCTGGTCGCGCCATCTTCTCCATCCCTCCTCCAGTTCTTTAAAAGCTTCGGCGATCTTTGGATCGTCCTTCCAAAGCCCATGCGTCTGATGGAGAGCCTGAAGTTGTCTCTCTCTGACTAGAGTTTTCAGCTCCTTCAGCGCCAAGAAGACTGCCTCCGAGAGGGACTTGGCTTGAGTGTGTCCGCAAGCCCATTCTAGGAGCTCTTGATGCTCTGGCTTGACATAGAGCGTAAGCCTCTCTTTGCCCTTCATAGCGATACGTATGATACTCCTACGCTCATACAGTGTCAAGAGAGGCTCATAAGAAACACTTCCCCATGCCTCGATAGGTTGGGGCTCTCGTCACAATCTGATCGCCTCGAACGATGAGATATTCGTTGAAGTGCTCAGCGAGCTCGCCTGCTTTCGCGTGGCGGAAGAAGACGGGATCGCCTGGGCGCAGCATCACGTCCTTGGGAACGCGCAAGGGGGTCTGCACCTCGCCCGCGCCCTCGAGCGCCGTCAGCTTCAGCCCCGGAGGCAGATACGGCACGGGGAGCCGATCCGCTCCCGCCGGCCCGGAGGCTATCAGCCCTCCCCCATGGCAGGTCACAAAGCCCGGATCGGAGATTCTTACGATTTGCAACGCAAAGAAGATCGCGGGCTTCAGCTCCAAGTGCGCGTAATAGTCAAAGAGATGGCTGCACAAGAACCCTGAGCCTGCCGTCACTTCCGTCAGAGCTCTCTCGGCGCTAGCGAACGCCACGCTGCCTGTGCCGCCGCCGTTGAAGATTTCTACAGCAAAGCCGTTCTGGCGCAGAAGATCTAAGACTCTCTGGCGCATCTGCGCCACGTAGGGCCGCGAGAGTCTTTTTACTAATTTGCGCGCAGGGTTGAGCAAGGGCGAGAACGGGTTGCTCTCGCCCACCCCAGCGATCTGCGCTTCATAGCCCATCAGTCCCAGAAATTTTAGATCGCGTCGCTGCGCGATCTTCTGAGCTAAGTGCACGACGGCTTCCGGGGAGCGCAGCGGGCTGCGCCGCGCCCCAAGATGCACTCGCCCACCCAACGGACGATATGAGAGATCTACTTCGATGACGACGGGAATCGGGCGCTCCGGCGTACCGTGCAAGGCTTCCAAGTGCGCCTCGCTGTCGACTACGATGGCCACTCGACGATCTGGGCTGTTGAGCTGTGCCAGCAGTTGACAATCTGACGACTGCACCGTCGGGTATGCAACGATAATA
>DAIPXV010000064.1:0-10222 GCA_036783095.1 Candidatus Bipolaricaulota bacterium | reverse complement strand
CCTCACCGGACCTAACCCCCAGCCCCTCCCCGGTACAGGGAGGGGCTGGGGGAGAGGTCAGGGGTGAGGGGGAAGCTCCCTTCGCCCACCACGGCCAAGACAGATACGCCACCAGCCCCATCACGAGAGCCAAGCCCACAGCCCACAGCAGCGCCAGCTGATATACGCCCGCGATCGCCTCGTGCAACGGCGTCAGCGAGACCCCTAGCCGCACATAGCTAGCAGATTCGTCTGTGCGTCCGGGTTCGATGGCGCGCCATAAATCTAAATATTCCCGCCCGTTCTCGAGGCGCTTGCGCTCCAGGCGCCGAGCGGGCACTGCCCCCTCCGGCAAGGCCAGCACCCGCTCCACCGGCGCATCCCCAAGGTGCTGATGCTGCGCGATCAGCTCGCCGTCGAGAACAATCTGGGCGTAGATCACCGGGTCCATGACGACGAACTCGTCCACCATCGTGTTGAAGACGGAGCGCAGCCGAGAAGCATCTTCGAGCGTGCGGAGCTGGAGCCAGACTTGATCGGCGAAGTTACGCGCCAGCCACTCGCTGCGCCGGAGAAATTCGCGCTCGTGCTCCCGCGCGATGCGTGAGCTGAACCAGAGCGCCCCAAGTACACTCACGCCCAGCGCCATCCCCATGACGATCGCTGTGAAGGCCCGCCGCGAACTCATATCTGAACAATCTTAAGTCAGAGGCTTTCGCCCGTCAACTGGGTCTGCTATAATAAAAAGAGCCGGAGGGATGGCCGAGCGGACGAAGGCGACGGTCTTGAAAACCGTAGCGCGATGAGCGCCGGGGGTTCGAATCCCTCTCCCTCCGCAAGCTTCGCTTGACGTTCATCTTCGCCAGCCCCCGGCTGGCGAAGGCGTACAGTCCAGATGAAATCTGGGGATGTCAATGAGCTTGGCGTGGGGCCAGCGCCGCTGCGCTTGCCCCACTAATTCTGGGCGCACCACCACCACCGCATAGCGATAGAGCCCTGAATCAACAGCGCTCAACCCCGCTGTCCAGCCCCGCCCCTCAACCCACTCCAACGGCCCAAGCTCATCGAGAACGAGCAAGTCCGTAGGCACCGCTGAGGCCAATACGCTGTTCCCCCACTCCAACGTCTCTTCTACAAAAGCCCAACGTCGCTCTCCACCGCGCTGACGATGGGCAAGGGTGCGTACCTCCCCTGTATGTTCGCACCGCGCCTGAAGCGACATCCTCTCCCCGTTCACGTACTCTCCCAGAGTCACTATCCCCGTTACCCGCCATCCCCTCCGCCGAGCGGCCTCCACACAGCGCCGACAGAATGTGGTCTTTCCAGACTCGCGCGGCCCTGTGATGAGCAAAATCCGCCCGTTCATCGCATGAGAATGAGCGCCCTCCCATCGAGAGCGACGACCTCGACGGGCACCCCGTAGACCGCCGACAGATGTTCCGCCGTCAGCATCGCTGCCGTCAGGCCCGCCAAACATGGTCGCCCCTTGGGCAAGAGCACCGTATAGTCACTCACAGCGGCAGCAAGATTGGGATCGTGTGTCGTCAAGAGCACTGTGATCCCTTTGTGAGCTAACTCTCGAATGACTCTGATCACACGCGCTTGGTTGCTCAAGTCCAGATGAGCCGTCGGCTCGTCCAACAGAAGAATCTTGGGACACTGGGCCAGCGCCCGAGCGATGATCACTAACTGACGCTCTCCCCCACTGAGGGAGGAGAGGAGACGCTCGGAGAAATCGAGCATCCCCAGCTGAGCGAGAATATCTGAGACGATCTTGTGATCTTCATCCCCAGGGAGCCCCAACGGATGCAGATGCGGCGCTCGCCCCAACAGCACATACTCTTTGACAGATAGCTCAAAGGGGATGCTCTCGTTCTGCGGGACAAAGCCGATCAGTCGGCTCAGCTCGCGCCGCGAATATTCCCCCTGGGGACGCCCGGCGATCCGCACGGTCCCCGCTTGAGGACGCAACGCCCCCAGAATAATACGGAGCAAGGTCGTCTTCCCCGTGCCATTAGGACCAAGAAGCGCCGTCACCCCGTGGGGGATCTCAACGCTGATCCCCTCAAGAACGCGTGCCCCATCATAGCCAAAAGAGACATTCGAGAGAGTGATCATAGCTTGCGTATCATCAAGAGGGCAAAGCCCGTAGCCCCAAAGAACGAAGTGAGAATACCCAAGGGGATCTCCCCGGCGATGAGCGACCGAGCCACGGTATCGCAGCCCACCGTAAAGAGCGCCCCAAGCAACAGCGACGCTGGCAACGCCCGGTGAGCTTCTGCCCCTGTCAGGCGCCGCGCCACATGCGGAGTGATCAGACCGATCCATCCTACAAGCCCCGCCGCCGAGATCACCGCAGCGACGGCAGCGACCGCCGCGGTGAGCAGCACGGCCCGCTCCCGAGCGGGAGCCGCTCCCAGGGAGAACGCCGTCTCGTCCTCCAGAGAGAGCACGTTCAGGCGCCAACGCATCAGAAGACAGATCGCCAGAGCGGGCACAACAAACGGCATCACGTAGACTATATCATCCCAACTGATCCCCCACAGCCCCCCCAACAGCCAGAAGGTGATCTCCGGGAGCTGGCGCAACGGATCAGCCAGATACTTGAGCAGCCCCACCCCGGCGGCAAAGAGCGCGGACACGGCGATGCCCGAGAGAATCAGCCGCAGATGCCACTCCCCATAGCGCACATGACGCGCTAGCAGAAACGAGCACCCCAGGCCAACCAAGGCAAAGACCGTCGCCAGCGCTTCGATGACCAGCGGAAAGCCCGACAGAAAGAGAATACTGAAGGCCGCCCCAAATGCCGCCCCCTGCGAGACCCCCAAAAACCCAGGCTCAACAAGAGGGTTGCGAAAGATCATCTGGAGGACCAAGCCAGCTCCAGCCAAAGCCATCCCCAAGGCCGCCCCCATCAGCACGCGCGGCAGGCGCAACCCAAACAACACCTGCCGCGCTAGATCATCCTCATACAGCAACGTTGGGGAGAGAAAGTACGGCCGCGGATACCGCCCGATAAAGAGCGCCACTAACATCCCGACCACTACGGCTATCCCCAACGAAACCCAAAAGCGGCTCCCCCACCGCGCTGCCGGTGCCATACTCTTATGGGAAATCCCCCGTGATCCTGGGCAGGATCTGCGTCTGGACCGTCTCTGCGCTCAAGGCGTACAGCGCGAAGAACGCCTGCAATTCCCGAATCATATCGAGATCAGTAAAGAGCCGAGGGTGGATCTTCGTAGCGAGCCAGTTCAACCCCAACACCCACCGGGGATCGGGCTGATCCCAGCTATAGAAGTCCCCAGGGAACCCAAAGATCTGATTGCCTTTGACCGCTTTGAGGGAGGCCCACAGGGGATCTTGGCGCAGTCTAGCTGCGGTAGCCCGCGAGTCCCCAGCGTAATTGATAATAAAGATAATATCGGGGTTCCACGCCGCGATCTGCTCGAAGGTGACAACCGTCCACCCACCCGGCTGGGCAGCAGCCTTCCACACGGGGGTCCCGCCAGCACGCTCGACCAGCTGGGTCTGAATCCAACTCGCAGGCGCTACCGCGAAGGCGATCGTCCCACCTTTCTCGCTGTATTGGAGCATAAGCACTCTCGGTCGCTCGGGCTCGGCTACCCCTTGGATACGCCGGGCGATGCGCTCCAGGCGCTCCGCGTAGAATGCTTGCAGCTGTGGGACTCGCGTGGGATTGCCAAGGATCTGCCCAAGTATGCGAAGATCGTTTGGGTATCGCTCTATCGTCTCCAGCTCGACGTAGACCACAGGGATGCCCAAACGCTCGACGGACGGGCCAAGCTTCGTCGCTTCCAAGGCTCTCAGCAAGACGGCATCAGGCTTGGTCGCAGCGATCTGCTCTGGGCCCACTTGAGATTCAAGAAGGGTTTTGGTCTGGCGGAATGTGGGATCGATCAGAGCGAGCCAATCCAAGCTAAACTGCGCTCCGCCGGCGATGGCTGTCACTTTCTGGCGCGCTTCGACGGGGAAGAGATAGACAGCGTCTGCGAGCATGAACGAGCCCTTGCCCGCCAGCGTGAGACGCTCCGGGGGCTTTTCAAAGCGCACCACACGCCCCAGAGCATCGGTAATCTCCACAGCGCCTTGAGAGAGACCGACGACGGCAAGAGCGACGACGAGCAACGACCCAAGAAGAACTCTGGGGACAAAGCGGGGTACTGCATAGGGTAGGCTCATGAGCTCCTCCTTTCCAAGCACGAGGAGGCCGGGGCGTTTCCACACCCGACCCACAACACCTAAAAATTTTTAGGTGTTCCGTGGTCTATCCACGGTACGGCTGCTATCCCATAGGGACTCCCCTTTAGGGGTAGCAGCTCGGAGAGCCGACCGAATTATAAGAATCTTGACAAGACCTGTCAAGAGCTTGCCTGCGGAGAGAGTTTTTGCTAAGATTTTTGTGGTACCCGGAGGGGTACTCAAGTGGTCGAAGAGGACGGATTGCTAATCCGTTGTAGGGGCTAAACCTCTACCGTGGGTTCGAATCCCACCCCCTCCGCCAGCAGGCTTTGCCTGCACTGTGCCCGCAGCGCTTTGCGCTGCGAAATCTTTCATAGGGAGTGTTACAACTGTGCAGGGCAATCTCCGAGCATTTGCTCTTATAGGGTTTATCGCTGTTGGCGCTTTCGTGCTCGCTGGTTGTGAGCTACTCTCGCCACCGCGGCCGCCGGTGCAGCCCACGCCGCGCACCGACACGGTCGAGAACGATCTGATAGAGTTCAGCCGCACGGTGCTCACGCCCCTTCGGCCCGACCAAGAGTTCACGATCTCTGTGAAAGTCACGGCGAAAGTCGATCTGAGGATCGTTCTCATCAGCGAGAGCCTGCCCGAAGGGTTTGAGCTGGCTGAAGGATCGCAGCTCCGGGCAGCGCAATTGGGTCTTGCTGCGGGCTCAACGCTAGAGCACAGCTACACCGTGAGAGCCAGCCCCACGCCGGGATCGTTCACGATCACGGGCAACGCTATCGTAGCCACGAGCGAGGGCACGCAAGAGCCCTTGGTGTTGGAATCGCCCGTGCGGGTCCAGGCCCGCTAGGGCACTTGCAAGGTCGCCCGCTTCGCCATAAAATCTTCTAGGCTTCGCCTGGACAAGCTTCGCTTGACGTTCATCTTCGCCAGCCTCCGGCTGGCGAAGGCGAAGCCCACGCGCAGCGTGCGCCCGTAGCTCAGTGGATCAGAGCGTCGGCCTCCGGAGCCGAAGGTCGCTGGTTCAAATCCAGCCGGGCGTACCAGTTTCTATGAAGACCAAACCGTTCACCAAGCGACACCTTAAAGATACGCTGAAGATGCGATCCTACACGTTTAAGGTCGTCTTGGAGCCTGACAAGTGGCCCGAGGAGCCAGATAGCCAAGCTATCTGGCGCGCTTATATCCCCGCCCTCCCTGCAGCTCACGCCTGGGGTGATACCCCCAAAGAAGCGTTGGAGAACCTCAGAAACGCTGTCGATCTCATTATCGAAGATATGCTTGAGCGCGGTGACCCCATACCCCAAGCCCCCCCTGCACAAGTTACTGTCAGTAACGAGATCTTGCTCACTATAAACATCTGACCCATAATGTCCATTGACTACAGCAAGCTACGCTCCTTACCCCTGCGCCAACTCGTCAGAGCCCTTATCAAAGATGGATTCCAGCTCGTCCGACGAAAAGGCGCCACTCGCCTCTTCCGTCACCCAGACGGACGCAGAGTTATCATACACTTTCACAAGCCTGGCCAAACTCTCAAAATCGGAACCCTGCAGGAGATTATCGAAAACGAGGCCCACTGGACTGAAGATGACCTAAGACGGCTCAAGCTCCTCAGACGCTGATGGAGCTCTCCTCCTAGCGATTGACGCTGCTTCGGCAAGCTGCTATAATACAAATGTTCCTGGAGGGATGACCGAATTGGCTAAGGAGCCGGTCTCGAAAACCGGTACGGCCCACAAGGCCCTGGGGGTTCGAGTCCCCCTCCCTCCGCCACCAGACTCCGTCTGGACTGTACGGCTTGCCGCCTGCGGCGGCAAGATATATCTTTACTCACTCCAAGCTCTGTAACTGCGATACCCTAACCAGAGCATCTGCCCCAGCCCTCCGAACGTGAACGCTGCTTGAGCAACATATAATCCCGTGACTTGCCCCCACAGAACTCCTGCCCCCAAGATCGCGCTGCTGATGATAAGCGAAAGGGCCATCGCTTCGGTGACCCCGCGCGTCCTTTGGAGATAGACTAACGATCCTTGATACCAACTCTGAAAGACGCTGAACGCTGGCAACAGCAGAGCGAACCATAAGCTTGTCTGCGCCAGCTTAGCTAATGATGGGGGCAGCCCGGACAATCCCCTAAACCACAAGTTTGCTAAGGGCGTCGCGACGATGAGCAAGAGAATCGCCGTCAGAACGAGCGCGAGAATCTGCGCAAAGCGCCGCAGGCTCTCTTTGGCTTTTGGCTCGCCCAGCAACGCCACGACAACTTCGTTGTACGCGATCCCGGTGCTGCGCAGCAGAAAGAGCAACCCTGACACCACCGGCCAGACGGCTAAAGACTCCAACGCCCCTGGCATCCGGCTGAGCGCCGCGCTCCCAATGGGCTGCACCAACAGCGTCAAGAGGGACGTCAGCGCCAACGGAATATAAAAGCGCAAGAACGAGCGCAGCGTGAGCGGGTCTCCGTCGGGCACGATCTGTCTGAGTTTCTCTAAGAGCGGGCGCACCCGCAGCCCAACGAATAACGCTTCACTCATCACACCCATCGAGACGGCACTTGTCGCGACGACGATCCCAGGCACTGTTCCGATGAGATACCCAATCGTAAGCACAGCAATATTCGCACTCAGTCGCACCACCGTGCCGACTCCGACGGCGTTGGAGTGCCCAAAGCGAATCAAGACCCCTTGATGAAATCTTCTATAGGCGATAGACCACGTCCAAGGAGTCATAATCATCAATCCCCAGCGCGCCGGCGCGATGATCTCTTCAGGCGCGCCGATGAGCGTGCCGAAGACAAAATCATATAACGGTGTAAAAGCGATTGCGACGTGTAGGGCCGTGAGCGAAGCCCCAGCCTGCATCATGAAGCGCCGCACCTTGAGATACGAGTCCCAATCTCTGCTGAGCGCCGTCGAAGCCGCTAAAAGCATAATAATGGGCGACTCGATGATCATCGAGAGCGCGAAGACCACGCCATAGGCCGCCAAATTGATCTGAGGTTCAGCGAGCCGAGAGACGACGGCGCTCACCGCGGGGAGCTCCAAGCCCATGAGCATCCAGCTGGCGGCTAAGGGCCACCACGCCTGAAAGATCCGGCGCAGCGATAGCGGGGCTTGGCCCACTGACGTCTCGAGCAATTCAGCCTTGAGCATAGCCTCTATAATAGCACATCACCAAAGCCACGCTCCACAGCAAAGATAATATATGTTTTACAATTATTAATGGACTTGACAATATGAGTATAAGTGTTATATAATTTTTGCAAACTAAAAACGAAAAAGTTTGAGGAGGCCCCTTATGTCAAGAGTGGCGATAGTCGCTCTCGCGCTAGGGGGGATTTTATTCTTGACCCTGCCCGCCCTCGCTGGACCTATCAGTGGCGACGCCCAGCTCGATTTCGTCATGAAGTCCGCTAGCTGCAACGTCAACGAGGACGGGGATCTCTTCACCGACGAAGATCCCTCCAACGGTGCGGACGACGACGGCGATGGGCTCATTGACGAAGATGTCTGTCGCAAGATTGATCTGGGCATCTTCAAGGTCGAAATGGACGTCATACTGAGCTTGAGCATCAGTGGGCTTCAGATTGCGAGCACGTCGGTGCTCACTTTCAAGGGCGTGGAGTACCAAGCTTTCGCTCTCAAGGCGACCCTGGGAGCGATCACGATAAGTAATAGTTTGATCTTCGCCCCCAGCATCACTGAGATCGAGTTTGTGCGCACGAGCGATCTAGCGTTTCTACGTTACTGTGTGCGCCGCGCTGCCCCCGGCGATGTCACCCCGCCCTTCCGCGATTGCCCCCTGCCCGATAGCTACTTATATTGGCTGCTCGAAGACGTAGGGTTTTATCACCCTGTTGTAGCGAATCTGGCGCTGGCGCAAGCCTTCGATGCCGCAGGGATGCTCGACGCGGATCTCACTCTGCGCAAGAGCGTCACAGATATAAGTCTTCCCATCGCGGGTTTATTCTTTGCCCTGCACGCGATGGTGGCGAACTTCGGCGCAGCTACTCCAGATTTTCGCACAGGGCTTGTCTTGGTAGGCGAAGGGCAGACGGTCAGTGGGCTGACCGTGCGCAGCGAAACGTGGATCGGCGCTCGTCAAGGCTTGGAATGCTTTGCCGAATGTAAGCCCCTCGAACGCCTCTACGGCGGGACCGTCTTCGAGGAGTTTACCCCCCAAGAGGAGAAGATCTTCATTCGCAACCTCAAGCTGTGGGGCGTGACGTTCCATATTCGTGCAGAATTTCAGCTCTTCGAGGACCTTGACCTGACGGGGAGAAACTGCTCCACCCAAGTGATCTGTCTGTTGGAGATCAACGCTGTAGGGACGGTGAAATCGCTCAATCTTACGATCAATAATACCCTGCGCCTTGGGCCCAATCTCGAAGCTAAATTCAACGCTCTTGTGACGACCCTGCAGATCGGCGATGCCGCTGTTGAAGCGCTTTGGGAGTTCTATCCCGGCTCGATCGGCGCCTGGAAGGTCTACCTAGCGCAGATTGTGAGCAGTTTCGACCCACCGGGGGTGCACGTCGCCAGCGAGATCAAGTTCTGCACTGGGATCACCCTAGCGCTCTGTTCCACAGAGAACGTGCTTAAGCACACCCTCATCCTGAGCGCCACTGTGGGCGACTTCCGCGGGGAACTTCGGGTCATCCTTCTTGGGCTGATCAAGGACTTCTACCAAGCGTGGGTGGACGGCACCTGGACAGTTGGCCCGGTGCAGTTTACTACTTCTGCCGTGTTGACAGTTGAGTATATCAGCGCCGTCGCGCTGAAGATCGGGGTGAGGTTCTAGCCATGAGAACTCTTATACTATCCGTAGCGGTCGGGCTGGGAATCGCGCTTGGGCTCCTCTTCGCATATCCCGCCCAAGCTGATATCTACGTTGATACAACCGATGACGAGTTAAATACCGATGGCGATTGCTCGCTGCGCGAGGCCATCCAAGCCGCGAATACCAATGCGCCGGTAGACAACTGCATTGACAATTCGGGATTTTACAGCATTATAATACTCGATGCCCTCACGTATACGCTCAGCATTCCCGGCTTCAATGAAGACGACAACCAGAGCGGAGATTTAGACATTATCGAATCCGTCATCATAAGGGGAACTGGTCCGTGGCAGACAATTATCAATGCTGCTGATGTAGATCGCGCTCTGCATATCCAAGACGGCTCTACGGTCATAGAAAATCTGACGATCACCGACGGGAGTACCGACACGTTCTTCGGCGACGGGGGCTGTATACTCGTGAACGGCCAGCTCTCCTTGTCGAATGCAGTGATATATAGCTGTCTAGCAGGCAACTCTGGCGGTGGTATCTACGTTGCCCCTGGAGCACAGTTGTATATAGATAGCAGTGAGATTGTGGAAAACGGCGCGGGCGGCAGTGGCGGCGGGATCTTCGTCGCCAACGGAGCTTATGTGGGCATCATTCAGAATACAACGATCCGCGACAACTACGCCAACCAAAATGGCGGCGGGATCTTCAACGTTGGCACGATCTGGGATATCTACAACACGACGATCAGCTCCAACAGGGCTGAGGTTGGCAACGGCGGCGGCATCTTCAACGGCAGCAGCGGCTTGATCGGGGGAGCGCCTGCTACAGTTCTCAACATCACTATTAGCGGGAACTCCGCGGTCTTTGGCGGTGGCATCTTCAATGCCGGAGAGATCAACGACGTTATCCATGTTACTATCGCATATAATAACGCCTTCCAGGGCGGAGGTATCCGCAATGTCAATGGCGGCTCTTTCTCGCGCATCCAAAGCTCGATCATCGCTAACAGCATCAACGGCGGCGACTGTAGCAACGCAGGGTACATCGCGTCGTGGGGATACAATATCCTCAGCGATAACACGTGCAGCAACGTCTTCACCAACACGGAAGATCTCTTAAGCACGGACCCAATGCTTGGACCGCTCCAGAACAACGGTGGCCCTACAAATACGCATGCGCTCCTGCCCGGCAGCCCAGCGATTGATCACGTCGACGAGGGGGTCTGTCCGTGGCCAGACACAGA
>DAIPXV010000063.1:0-10325 GCA_036783095.1 Candidatus Bipolaricaulota bacterium | reverse complement strand
TAGATCGCATCCGGCGCGTCGTGCCCCTTGTGAATCCACTCCCCTCGCCCATAGCGCACAGATTCCCCAATCGCTTCCATCCACCCGAACAGAGAATCGCTCTTTTTGGGAACTTCCAGATGGAATGGCTCCGCCCTCTGCAACACCCTTGCCGTCGTCATAGCGCTTGAGTCTAGCCGAGAGAGAGCAACCCCCTCAAGGGGATGGGTCTTCTGACGGGGAGCCATCTGTCCGCTCAAAGAGTGATGTGGCATACACTTCCGATGGGACGCGCAACGCCTCATAGAGCCGGCGCGCTAAAGCTTCGGGAAGGACTTCGCATAGCTGCTCTAGGCTTGCCCTGCGTATGCCCTCGACGGAGCCAAAGCGCTCCAGGAGCCGACGCTTGCGAGCGGGCCCAATCCCAGAGATACGATCGAGCGCAGACTCCAAGAACTTGCGACGCCGCACCACCCGATGATAGCTGATCGCAAAGCGATGCGCCTCGTCGCGCACGCGCTGCAAGAGCTGCAACGCCGGGGAAGAGCGCGCCAGCACGATGGGCTCCGCGCGATCCTCGACGAAGATATGCTCGTGTTGCTTCGCTAGCGCGACCGTGGGAATCTTTACTCCCAAGGCGCGCAACACCGCGCGAGCCGCGCTGAGCTGCCCCTTGCCCCCATCTATGAGGATGAGATCGGGCAGAGGGAGAAAGCGCTCGTCGCCCTTAAGCGCCCGCTCCAGCCGCCGCCGCATCACCTCCGCGATCATCGCAAAATCATCCACCCCCGACACGCTCTCGATGCGAAAGCGCCGATACTCGGACTTCTTCGCCGCCCCATCCACAAAGACGACCATCGCCCCCACCGCGTGCTGCCCAAAGAGATTCGAGATGTCATACGCTTCGATGCGCCGCGGCAGGGCCGCTAGCCCCAAGAGCTGCTGCAGCTCGCGCAAGGGGTGCTCATGCTCCGTGGGCGGGACGGCGCGATCACGAAGGGCCAGTTCAGCGTTGTGCGCCACAAGCTCTAGGAGCTTGCGCGTCGGCCCACGAGAGATCGTCTTAATCTGAACTGGCCCGCCACGACGCTCCGCCAGCCAATCCTCTAAAGATTCTTCGAGCGCGCAAGGCACGATGATCTCTCTAGGGATCTGCTCGGCTTTCTCATAATATTGCTTGAGAAACGCCGTCACGATCTCCGAGGCCGACGCCCCCAGGGGGATCTCTAAGAAGAAGCTCTCCCGACCGAGGATCTGCCCCCCTCTCATGAAGAAGACCTGCACACAAGCCGTCCCATCTCCAAGAGCATAGCCGATGAGATCGCGCTGGGGCCGGCGCGAGGGCTGTATATTCTGCCCCGCGGCAATCTGCTCCAGAGCCCGGATCTGATCGCGCAGGCGGGCCGCGCGCTCAAACTCTAAGCGCTCGGCGGCCTCCTCCATGCGCGCGCGCAGCTGTGCGATGAGATCGCTGCGGCGCCCCCGTAGAAAGAGCGCAGCTTCTTCGACGAGCTTTTGATATTCTTTTTGGGAGATCGCCCCCACGCAGGGGGCATGGCATAGCCCAATATAGTAATCCAAGCAGGGGCGCTGGCGCACCGGGGGGCTTTCGATCTCCAGAGCGCACGTGCGCAGGCGAAAGATCTTCTGTAAGAGCTTGAGAGTCTCGCGCACCGACTCCCCGTGAGGATACGGGCCAAAATACTTGCCATCGTCTAAGGCGCGCCGCGCGATCTCCACCCTAGGGAAGAGCTCATCCGTGATCTTTATGTACGGATAGCGCTTGTCGTCTTTCAGGCGGACATTATAGCGCGGCTGATGCTTCTTAATGAGCGTCGCTTCCAACAACAGGGCGTCGCGCTCGCTCCCTGTGACGATGTACTCAAAATCCGCAACTTCGCGCATCAGAAGCTGAACCTTGGGGTTGTCCGTCGTCTGGAAGTAGGAGCGGACACGCTCGCGCAGCGACGCCGCCTTGCCCACGTAGAGGACCTCCCCGCGGGCCCCTTTGAAGATATAGACCCCAGGCTCCGCCGGCAGCGCCTTCAGCTTCGTCTCCAAAGCCATCGTCTTGATCCTACACCCTCCCCGGCTCGCCGACAACCATACTTCAAGGGTTGACGCGACCCTCTCGAGAATCTATAATATCTTGCGCTCGGAGAGTGGCGCAGTGGCAGCGCGCTTGGTTTGGGACCAAGAGGTCGCCGGTTCAAATCCGGCCTCTCCGACCACTTCTACTATTATGACCGAAGCCCACGAGTACCAAGCGCTCTATCGCAAGTGGCGCCCCCAACGCTTCGCCGAGGTCGTCCACCAAGAGTACACGGTGCGTACCCTGCGCAACGCCGTGCAGAGCGGCCAGATCGCCCATGCGTATCTTCTGGCTGGCCCCCGCGGCGTGGGCAAGACGTCTATCGCGCGCATCTTCGCCAAAGCCGTCAACTGCACAAACCCAAAACAAGGGGAGCCGTGCAACCAGTGCGATATCTGCAAGAAGATCACGCGCGGCAACGCCCTCGACGTCATCGAGATTGATGGGGCCAGCAACCGCGGCATCGATCAGATCCGGCAGCTCCGCGAAGAAGTTAACTTCGTCCCCGCCGAAGCCCGCTATAAAGTCTATATCATTGACGAAGTGCACATGCTGACTAATGAAGCATTCAACGCCCTTCTGAAGACTTTGGAGGAGCCGCCGCGACACGTCATCTTCATCTTTGCGACGACAGAGCCTCATAAAGTCCCCTTGACGATCATCAGCCGGTGCCAAGCGTTCGAGCTGAAGCTCCTCCCTCCGGAGCTCATCGAGAAGCGCCTCAAAGAGATCTGTGAAGTCGAGAAGATCAACGCCAGCCCTAAGGTTCTTACAGCGATCGCCCATCGGGCTCGCGGGGCGTTGCGCGATGCCATTGTGATGCTCGAGCAGCTTGCGTCGTACAAGGGGCCAGCGCGCATTGAAGAGCACGATCTCTACGAGATCATGGGGCTGGCCAGCGAGGAGACTGTAGTAGAGTTTTTGAAAGCTCTGCTCGCGCATCAGGGCAAAAGGGCCTTGGAGATCATTGCTGATTTGGCCGATCGCGGCAAGGATCTAGAGCTGTTTGTGGACGAATTGATCGAGCAGACGCGCGATTGGATCATCGCTACAATTGATGGACAAGCCGTGCCTACAGCAGCTGACTTGTCCAGGCTCATTGAGCTGAGCACGCAATTATTAGCTTTGAAGCGGGAGCTCGGTCGTGCCTGGGAGAAGCGCATCTTGCTCGAAGTCAAGGCTCTCGAGATCGCTCACGGTGGGGTTACTCCCCTCTCTCAGCCCCAGCCAGCGGCGCTCGCCCCAAGCCCACAGCCCAAGCCCTCTGCGGAGAAGCCCGCAAAAAAAGCCCAAGAAGACAAATGGGCCCGACTGCTCGACGAGGTCAAGCGTGACCGGCGCGGCACCGTCCATGCCCTGCTGTTAGAGGGGCATCCGGTGGAGCTTGCTGAGACGCTGCGCATCGAATACGATCCTCAACATACGTTCCACAAAGAGAGCTTGGAGAAGCACCGCAAATATCTCGAGGAAGTTGTAGCACGGGTCTACGGGCTGCCGCGCGTCGAGATCGTCTTCGCTCAAGCGCCAGCAGCCACAACACGTCGCAAGAGCAAGGGCGCGGAAGCCCGCGAAAAAGCCCAACTGCTCACAAAGACGCTCGGCGGAGAGATTGTCTCTTAATTGCAGAAAGCAAAGGAGGAGGTATGCAGTTCCCCGGCGGCATGAAAGAAGCCATGAAGCAGATCAAGAAGATGCAGGAGCTCGTGGAGCAGAAGCAGCAGGAGCTTGCGAACTTGCGGGTCGAAGCCTCCTCAGGCGGCGGCATGGTCAAAGTAGTCGCCAACGGCCGAGAGGAGATCATTGACATAGAGATCTCCAAGGAGGTCGTTGACCCCAACGACGTCGCTATGCTAGAAGATTTGATCTTAGCAGCGATCAAGGAGGCCCAAGCAAAATCGAAAGAGCTGGCGCAGCGCGAGATGGCCAGCATCATGGGCCAGATGGGACTGCCCAATATCCCTGGCTTAGGCTTCTAGAGAGCTATGGACAAGTACCCTGAGCCGCTCGAGCATCTCATTAAAGAATTTCAGAAGCTCCCCAGCATCGGGCGCAAGACCGCCGAGAGGCTCGCGTTCTATCTACTCGCTCAGCCCCCAGAGGAGCTCGAAGCCCTCAGCCAGGCCGTCATCCAAGTCAAAGAAAAGATTCGCCCCTGTCGCGAGTGCTTCAATTTCACGGAGATCGAGCACGAACTGTGCGAAGTCTGTCGCGACCCCAAGCGCGATACGTCGGTGATCTGCGTGGTGAGCCATCCCCAAGAGCTTCTAAAGTTAGAAAAGACCCGAGAGTACCACGGGCTCTATCACGTCCTAGGGGGGTTGCTCTCGCCGGTGAACGGCATTGGGCCGGAGCAGCTCCATATCGAAGAGCTCTTAGTGCGCCTGAGCAAAGGGAACATCCAAGAAGTCATTCTCGCGCTCGATCCCAAGGTCGAGGGCGAAGCCACCGCGATGTACCTTGCGCGCAAGATCAAGCCGTTGGGGATAAAGATCACGCAGATTGCGCACGGGGTGCCGGTGGGGCGCGACCTAGAGTTCGCTGATGAGGTGACGCTCTCGCGGGCGCTCGCCGGGAGAGTTCAGCTTTAGCGTGAGAACTACTCTTTAGGATATAATATGACGTTCCCATTACTTCTGCAGAGCCGCCTCAATGGGGTGGTTCGACTCACGCAAGAGCGATGGGAACATATCGAAGAGAAGAGACGGCGAGGAGAATTAAGGCCTAGCATAGACGAGATCATGCAAACTTTACAACAACCTAACGAGATAAGAGCAAGCAATCATGATCCTGAAGTGCATCTTTACTATCGGGCTTATGGGAACCGCTGGTCTGTGGTGGTTGTCAAACAAGACCCCCATGGCAGTTTTGTTCTTACCGCCTATATCACTGATCGCATCAAGCAAGGAGGTTTATTATGGCCCAGCTAATATTAGAATATGACCGTGAAGGCGATATCTTGGAAGCATCAACCGATGAGTATGCTGCAACTATTGCCCAGGATATCGGGGACGATGTGTGGCTGAAGATAGATGTTCTTAAAGGGATCCCACGGGGGTTTATCGTTCTCAATTTCGTGAAGCGTAAGCAACCCATAAGGCTTCCTGTAGTCCTTCAGGGAATAGACATTCAAGTCAAGATTCAAGAAGGGAAATGATATCACTTGGGTTTGCCGTATCATGGAGCATGAGGTGAAAGAGGAGAAGCCATGAAAGCTATCGTCATTCGCGAACACGGTGGGCCAGAGAAACTGAAGCTCGAGGAGATTCCTACCCCGGAGATCTCGGAGACGGAAGTGCTCGTCCGGGTGAAGGCGTGCGCGCTCAATCACTTAGATATTTGGGTGCGCCGGGGCATCCCCGGCCTCGAGCCGCCCCATATCCCCGGAGCGGATGTTGCCGGGGTGGTAGAAAAAGTCGGCTCAGCCGTCAAAGACATAAAAGTCGGCGAGCGCGTCGTGCTCAACCCCAACTTGAACTGCGGGGAGTGCGAGTACTGCCAGATGGGCGAAGACAGTCTTTGTGTAAATTACGGGATTTTGGGGGAGCACGCCCCCGGCGGCTACGCGGAGTTCGTCAAAGTCCCCGCGCGCAACGTGATCAAGATCCCTGAGCACGTCTCGTTTGACGAAGCTGCGGCCGTGCCCTTGACGTTCATGACGGCGTGGCGCATGGTGGTCACGAGAGCCAAAGTTCGTCCTGGAGAGGACGTCTTAGTCCTCGCGGCGGGCAGCGGCGTGGGCAGCGCGGCCATTCAGATCGCCAAGCTCTGCGGCGCGCGGGTCTTCGCCGCCGCAAGCACCGATGAGAAGCTCGCCAAGGCGAAAGAGCTCGGCGCGGATATCCTCATCAATTACGCCAAGACGGACTTCGACAAAGAAGTCTGGAAGCTCACCAATAAGCGCGGCGTGGATGTCGTCATCGAGAGCGTGGGACAGGCAACATGGGGGAAGAGCTTGCGAGCTCTGGCGCGCAACGGACGCCTGGTCACTTGCGGCGCGACGACTGGCCCCATCGGCGAGACCGATATTCGTCTGGTCTTCTGGAGGCAGCTTCAGATTTTGGGTTCGACGATGGGGACGCGGCGCGAGCTCCACACAGTGCTGAACTTAGTCTGGGCGGGGAAGCTTCGGCCGGTGATCGCCGGGGTCTTGCCGCTGGCGGAGGCGGCCCGCGCTCAACAGATGCTCGAAAATCGCGAACAGTTCGGAAAGTTGCTCTTACACCCCTAGAGGGGGTACAATAAAAGCCGGGGCGACCGGCCGGTCGCCCCGACTCACCGGCCCTCGACAAGGGGTGGAGAGCTTTGTCGAGGGCTGCTCTCTTACTTCTTCTTCTTCGCTGTCTTCTTCGCCGTCGTCTTCTTGGTGGCTTTCTTCTTCGCCGGCATTCCTATATCACCTCCTCCTTGCAGAGTGATGGGGCATAAAGTTCATGGGTTGTCTGTGTAGGGAATGTTCAGAGTTCGAGAGATGTTCCAAGGATGAGGGAGGAGAAGGTGACCGGAGGCCGATCGTGATGCATCCGAAAGCCCTCCACAGAGAGATCTTTTCCCGATCTCTCCAGGCTTTTCTGACACCCCTTCCATCTGTTCGATGCACCACCATTTGCGAGTTATCCTACGTGAGTATAGAGCAAAATTTTTTTTGTGTCAAGATGCGCGCGTGTGATCTCGATCACCCATGAAGGTCCTCTAGAGCACCAATTCCTCTTGGCATCGCGGTTTTCTCTCTTGGAGCCCGAACTTGTCTCAGTGAAGGAAGAGAGTTAGACTATCCTGAGAGCTACGCACCAGAGGAGTGAAGAGGGTATGAGGAAGCTTGTGCTTGCCGGGATCTTGCTCATCTGCCTCATGGGATGGGCCTCATCTGTGCATCCCACTGATGATCCCATCGCGGTCTATTTCACCGACCCACTGGCGGGACTGCCTCGCATGGACAAGCCCAGTGCCCAAGCTAACGGCGTAGACAGCGCGCTGATCGCGCTCATTGATTCAGCGCAAAAGACCATTGATGCGGCGCTCTATCGGCTGACTTATCAGCCCATAATCATAGCGCTGGAGCGCGCCTGCGCTCGTGGTGTCACCGTGCGTCTTGTCACTGACCAGTCTTCGGTCGAAGAGTATTCTGCTGAGTACAGTCGGCTTCAGAATCTGCCGTGCGTGACCCTCAAGACCGATGTCAACGCTGATGCTCGCGGGCGCTTCGATCACACTATGCACCATAAGTTCGCAGTCATTGATGGGGCTATTGTGTGGGCAGGCTCGCTCAATTGGGCCGAAAGAGAAATCTTCTTTGACGCTAACAATGCGCTGATCATTCGCGATGAGCGCCTCGCGCGACTCTTCACGACAGAGTTCGACGAAATGTTCCTCAAGGATCGCTTCGGGCAGCAGAAATATGACGGAAAGATCTTTACACAACTGCGCACGTACACGGTCGGTTCAGCGACGGTAGGGGTCTATTTTACTCCCAGCGAGGCCCCCCAAAAGATCGTGCGCGATCTCATCCGCCACGCTAAAGAGTCTATTCAGATCGCGATGTTCTATTTTACGGACGATCTAGTGATGGCCGAGCTGGCTGCCGCGCACGCGCGCGGGGTTACAATCGAAGCCGTCTGGGACTTTCGCGGCTGGGAGCGCTTCGAAGACTCGGAGATAGACGATGCGCTACACTTGGGGATCGGCGTCGTCGACGCCCTCCCTGGGTTAGTCCACCATAAGTTTGCCGTCATCGATCGTCAGATCGTGATCACGGGCTCAACGAACTGGTCCGACAGCGGGTTCTTCGAGAACGACGAGAATCTCTTCGTGATCGAGAGCCCCCAGCTTGCCCAACGATACTCCGAGCACTTTGAGCGCCTCAAACAAGATGCCCTTCAATACGATCGGACGTCAACGCTTCCCCCGCGCGTCACCCTCCGACACTATAACACTCAAGATATATTAGCGCGCATAGAATGGCGGCCCCATCTGAGCAACCCTGTAGATTTCTATGAGCTCTGCCGCGCCAAAGAGTCGTTCGGTCCCTGCGAGCGCGTCTACTCTCAGATCCCTGCACATCATCGCTACTTTGTTGACAACGCCGTCCAGCCTGGCCAGCGCTGGTTCTACCGGATGCGCGGATCGGTGAAGGGGCAGCTTACAGATTGGTCCAATGAGTTTGAGCTGGCGGTGCAAGCGCCTTCTTGCTCCATCGTTGGAGCTCGCGAGGAGTGCGACTGCGACGATACGATAGACAACGATGGGGATCGCTCTGTTGACTGCGATGATTTAGACTGCAAAGCTGCGACGAAGTGCCTCGGCCCACAATGGCGTGAGAACACCCGCGAGCGCGTCGTGCTCGGCGTCACGCCCCGCCACGACCTCGAATCCCAGCCCGAACGCTTCCTCGAAAAGCTCGTCACGACAGAGTTCACCGTTGTGGCGACCACGGCTTCAAGCAGCGTCATCAGAATACAATCTGACCGGGATTTTTCACAGCATCTGTCGGTGATCATCTTTACGACCCATGAGCCGCGCTTCCGCGGGCTTGGCATTGACCCCAGATCGTTCTATACGAGAAAGAAGATCCGCGTGACCGGGGAGTTCTCTCAATATCAATCGCAGCCGCAGATCATCGTGCGGTCTCCCTGGCAGATCGAGCTTGCGCCATGAAGTATTCGATCGCTGAAGTCGCTCTTCCCATCGCCGTAGACCAGACGTTTGACTATAGTATCCCTGAGGCGTTGCGCGGATCTGTCCGCGTAGGCCAGCGGGTGCTCGTGCCGTTTCGCGAGCGCGGCAAGATCGAGGGATTTGTCATCGCCCTGAAAGAGCACAGCTCGTTTGCGGGCCCTCTCCGCGAGATCACAGCTATCGTTACAACGAAGCCACAGCTCAGCGCGCTCGATCTGGCGCTGGCGCGCTGGATCGCCGACTATTACCTTGCCCCCTTGGGCATCGTCCTGCAGACGATAGCCCCAGGGCATGAGCTGCCGAAACGCGACAACTCCGTCAGATACGTCAAACTCAATATCCCGCTTGCAGAGCTCTTAGCCCAGATCGAGCAGCGGGCCAAGCACGCTCCCCAGCAAGCGGCCATACTGCGTGCTTTGCTGGGCACTGAAACAATCCCAGAAAAAGAGCTTTTGGCACGGGTTGGTTGCAGCCCCGGGGCGCTGCACGCCCTCGCACAAGCAGGGATAGTCACTCTCACCCAAAGGCCGCGCGCGCGCCGCATAGAATTCTACGAAGCCCCAAAGACTATCACCCTCAATGCAGGGCAACAGCGCGCTATCAAAGCTATTACAGAAACCCAGGGAAAAGTCTTCTTGCTTCATGGGGTCAACAACAGCGGCAAAACTGAAGTCTATCTGCGCGCATGTCAGCATGCCCTCGAGCGCGGCGGCCAAGCGATCGTGCTCGTCCCGGAAATCTCGCTCACGCCGCAACTCATCGCGCGGTTTCGCAATCTCTTTGGCGAGCGCATCGCCCTCTACCACAGCGGGATGACGGACTCCGAGCGCGCCCGCACCTGGCAACGCCTTCACGAGAACACAGCCCAAATCGCCATCGGCGTGCGCGCCGCCATCTTCGCCCCCTGCCCACACTTACAGCTTATTATTATTGATGAAGAGCACGAGAGCACGTATAAACAAGACGATCTTGCGCCTAGATATCACGTTCGAGATGTCGCCCTCCAGCGCGCGGCACTTACGGGGGCGACCGTTGTCTTGGGCAGCGCCACCCCAAGCATCGAGAGCTATTTTTATGCGCAGCAGGGACGCTATCAGTTGCTCGAACTCCCTGAGCGCGTCCTTCCCACCCAGCCGCCAACTATCAAAATTATAGATATGAGCAATCGCAAAGAGCTGCTCAGCCCCATCCTGCGCGCCAAGATCGAACAGCGCTTGAAGAACAACGAGCAAGTGATGCTTCTTCTAAACAGACTTGGCTACTCCATTGCCATCTGTCGGCGCTGCCGCCAGACGGTGAAGTGCCCGACGTGCCAGATCGCCCTCACGGTGCACATGCGCGAGCACGAGCTGCGCTGTCGCTACTGTCAGTATCGTCTGAGGATGCCGCGGTGCCGTGCGTGCGGCTCACAAGAGTTGCTCTTTGAGGGAGCTGGCACAGAGCGCCTCGAGCTGGAAGTGCACGAGAGCTTCCCAGATGTAAACTTTCGCCGCATGGACTCCGAGAGTGTGCGGCGCGGCGAGCACGCCGCGATCTTAGAAGCCTTCCGCCAAGGGCAGATTCAAATTCTCCTGGGCACCCA
>DAIPXV010000062.1:0-10471 GCA_036783095.1 Candidatus Bipolaricaulota bacterium | reverse complement strand
CGCCGCCAGCATCTGCCCGCGACTGATCGCTTGGATCGCGCCACGAAAGTACTCAGCTTGATAGGCCGCGCTGTTGAGCCCAAGCCCCACAATCGCTGCCGTCAGCGAGTCTAAGCGAATCTCAAAGACCGGCAGCCCATAGTAGATCAGAAAGAGTTGAACTAACACCGGGGTGCCGCGCACAAACTGCACGTACGCCGTGCTCAGCCAATAGATGGGCTTATTTCCGTAGACGCGCCCTAGCGCGAAGAGAATCCCGCCCGCTAAGCCGAGCGCGATCGCTAAGACAGTCAATTGGAAGGTCGTCGCTAGCCCCGCAAGCAATCGTGGCGCGATGTCGCACGCCAGCCGCAGGAAGCTCCCATCAGCGAACGTCTGACAGAACGGGATCATCGCGCCCCTCCGTACAGCTCGCTGATCTTGCCCAAGAACTGCCGGGTGCGTGGCTGCTGAGGGTGGAGAAAGACTTGTTCTGGCGGCCCTTGCTCCACGATCACGCCCTTCTCCATGAAGATCACCTCGTCGCAAACAGAGCGGGCAAACCCCATCTCGTGCGTCACTACGATCATCGTCATGCCCTCTTCGGCTAACTCTTGCATCACTTGTAAAACTTCGCCGATGAGCTCAGGGTCGAGGGCGCTGGTCGGCTCGTCAAAGAGCATTACTTTGGGGTCCATCGCCAAAGCGCGTGCTATAGAGACTCTTTGTTGCTGCCCACCGGAGAGCTGCGCGGGATACGCGTGCGCTTTTTCGGCCAAGCCCACTCGCGCAAGCTCGTGCATCGCCCGCTCGGTAGCTTCTTTCTTCGAAAGCCTTTTCACCTTCATCAACCCCAACCGCACGTTATCAAGAGCCGTCAGGTGCGCAAAGAGATTGAAGTCTTGGAAGACAAACCCAATCTGCTGGCGAATCTTATTGATATCTATATGCGGGCTGGTGATCTCGGTCTCTTCGAGCCAGATGCGCCCGCGATCGGGCTCGGTGAGTCTATTGATGCAACGCAAGAGCGTGCTCTTGCCCGTCCCCGACGGCCCGATGATCGCCAACGCCTCCCCTTGGCGCACGGTGAACGAGACCCCTTTTAAGATTTCTTCGTTCCCGTAGCGCTTGTGGAGGTCTTCCACACGCACAACGATGTTAGATGACACGGCCGTACTCCTCCTGGCGCTGCCCCGTCAAGCCCGGCACTCCCCACCGGCGTTCGACCCACTCTAATAACCATGTACCAAGATATGTCAGCACTAGATAGATCAGGGCAACGGTGATGAAGATGAGAAAGACTTCGCGGGTGCGCTGCATGATCTGCCAGCCTTGGCGAGTTAGTTCAGTGACTCCGATGGCGAAGACGAACGACGTATCTTTGAGGACTCCGGAGTATTCGTTGGACCAGCCGGGGATGGCGAGGCGCAGCGCTTGGGGAAGGACGATGTAGCGAATGGCCTGCCAACGTGTCATCCCCAACGCCCGTGCGGCGAGGAGTTGCCCCGGCTTGATCGCGCGAATCGCCCCACGAAAGATCTGCGACTGATACGCCGACGAATGCAACCCAAAAGCGAGCACAGCCACGGCGAATGCGGGCAGCCGCAACCACAGTAATTCATAGGTGCTTGCTAGGAAGGCGAGCCCGTAGTTGAGGACGATCAGCAAGACCAAGATGGGCATAGCGCGGAAGAACCGCTCATAACCAGAACAGAGAGCAGCCAGCGGGCGCGGGCCGTAGGCCTGCCCTAACGCCACCAGAACCCCGAGCACCAACCCCACGGCTAAGAGGCTCGCTGTAAGCTCAATGGTGACTACGGTGCCCGCAAGCAGCAGCCGCCATGTATCCCAGCTGAGAATGACTGACACAACACCCTCACAAAAGAAAACGAGGGCGCGCCGCTGGGGCGCACCCTCGCTCACTGAGTTATTTCATAGCGCAGACTACGGCTTCTTGTAGGACTCTCCGGCCATGCACGCCGCCATGTTCTCGGCGTACGCCTCTGGCTGATTCTTGTCCAGCCAGCCCTTCAGGTCCGCCCAACACTGCGTGACCCGATCCAAGTTGACGTCCACGCCAAAGTACGCCTCGACTAAGTTGTTCCAGATGCCCTTCTTCCTCATCTCCTTCATGCCGTCGTTGATGCGCGGCAGGAGCTTGTTGGGATCGCCCTTGCGCACTAAGAACCCAAATTGCTCCTCAGTATTGATGATCCCCGCGATCTTGAGCACGCCCTTGGAGGCTTTCACGGCCACTTTCGCGGCGGGCTCATCCTCGACCACAGCGTGGAGCTGCTTATTGATGAGATCTTGCTCAGCCAAGGGATACGTCTCGTAGAGCTTGAGCTCCACAGCAATCCCCTGCTTGATGATATTATCCTCGACCCACTGGGCCCCGGTGGTGCCGCGCTGCGCCCCGATCTTGTTGCCCGCTTTGAATGCTGTAATAATATTCAGCCCGGAGTCAGCACGGATGAGCACCGATTGATTGGACTCCCAGTACGGATCAGAGAAATCTACGACCTGAGCACGCTCTTTGGTGATCGTGAATCCCGACGCCCCGATGTCGCACTGGCCCGCTTGGACGGCGGGGATAATCGAGTCGAAGCTGAGATTCTGAATAGTGATCTTGTAGCCCTTCAAGATCGCGATGATGCGCATCACATCGAGATCGAACCCGACGAACTCCCCCTTGGCATCGGTCCACTCAAACGGCGGCCAGGAGATGTCCGAGCAGACTCTGAACGTCTGAGTCTGCGCCTGTGGCACAAGCCCACCGATCCCCAACGCCAAGACCAACACGCCAGCAACGACGCTCCATCTGACGATCGCTCGCATAGTCTACGCCTCCTTTTCAAAAAATAATTATATCTCCCTAGGGCGATCGTCGTCAATAGGGGCTTGCACCCTCCTACCCTTTCAGCTATGATACCTAACTACTTCGACAGACTGTTCAAGAAGGGAGCGCTATGAGACGTCGCATCACAGTAATAGTGCTGCTGGTGCTGGGCAGCTTAGCTCTGCTGGGATCAGCTCAGTACGATCTGGTCACCGGCACGTGCGAGCAGATCACTGCTGAGTTTGGGATCGCTATTACTTCCGAGAGCACGCGGGACTTCGACAGCGTCGAGTGTGCGACGCTCTATGCGATCTTGCGCTCGCTGCCTGAGCGACTCAGCCGCGCCGTGACAACTATTCGGCGTCTTCCAAGAGACCCCGAGGCTGCCGGGCGCGCCTATGGCTCCACGATAGAGCTCTATGATGGCCTCAATTGCGATACGATCGCAAACTGCAAAGATTTCATGGTCGTAGTTTTTCACGAAATAGCCCACGTTGTGCACTTTCGCGTCTTTACCCCTCAGCAAGTGCAAGCCTATCGTCAGCTCTATCGGCGATCGGGGTCTGATCCGGGGAACTTTATTGGGCCACTCTTGCGCGGGCGGCGCTACGCGACTACCAACGAGTACGAAGACTTCGCCGAGCTCTTCGCGGCGTATACGGAAGACAGCGATCGGGTCGTGCGCTTCGTGCGCGATCGGCTCTCCAAGAACGAGACGATCCTCTTTGAGAAATTACAGATTCTCTTCGACGTGCTGATGGGGCAGAGCCAGCCCCAGTCTGTCTTCGTCTATCGCAGCGAGGTATGGGTCGGCGCGATGCCCGATGGCAATTTCCGTGGGGTGGTGCGGCGCACGCTGCTCCCTCGGGATGGCCAGGGATTGCCCGATATTCCCAGCGAGCCCGACTGGGAAGATTTTTAGCTGAGATAGCTCAGAATCCCCTTGCGCACGATCATCACGGCGATCGCTGC
Organism: Candidatus Bipolaricaulota bacterium; assembly: GCA_036783095.1. GTDB lineage: Bacteria > Bipolaricaulota > Bipolaricaulia > RBG-16-55-9 > DRXL01 > JANXCC01. The sequence continues at coordinate 6,681 of DAIPXV010000062.1, read as the reverse complement.
CAAGATGAGGCTGGCAATTTTAGAGAGTGTGCGCATCCCCGCTTCGCCCAGAACGCGCGTCAAGGAGTCTGACGTCCAGAAGATCACCCCGGCTACGGCGATGTTGGCCACCGTCGCCAACACCGTTGGGATCAAGCCGTACTCGTCCACAAGCAACAAGCTCGTGGTGAAGACCGCCGGCCCGGCGATCAACGGCACACCTAAGGGGACGGCGCCGAGGCTCTCCGGATCGCGGGAGAGAGGCTCGCGCTCACCCACGAGCAAGTCCCGCAGAGATAACAAGAAAAGCAGCACTCCCCCGGCGATCATGAAGTCTGCCGTTGTGATCCCCAACAACGCGAAGATTCCCTTGCCCACGCCAAGAAACGCGAGCGCCACAGCCGTCGCGGTCAGCAGCGATTGCACTAGGACTTGGCGCACCACAGCCCGCGCCAGCCCCGCCGTCAGACTGATGAAGATCGGCAGCGTCCCCAGCGCGTCCACGGCCACAAAGAGCGGCACAAAGCAGAGCCAAAACTCTAGCATAGCCTCCCTCGATGCTTACGATTGCAGCCCGCTCATGCGCTGATTATACTGAGAACTCGAGAACTCAACACATGCAAAGGAGTCTATCCTATGACGGTCGCACAGCACGCGCGCCAGAGGTTTTCGCTCAAAGACAGCAAAGCCGTGCTCTATCGCCTTGAAGCTCTTGAGCAAGCAGGACTTGGCCAGATCTCGCGGTTGCCCTTCTCGCTAAAGATCTTGCTCGAATCGCTGCTGCGAAACTGCGACGGACGAGTCATCACCGACGAAGATATTATTGCGCTTGTCCGCTGGAACCCCAAAGCCGCACGAGAGATCCCCTTCAAGCCCGCGCGCGTCTTGCTCCAAGACTTCACAGGGGTCCCCGCAGTCGTTGATTTAGCCGCGATGCGCGCTGCCGTCAAAAAGCTCGGCGGCGACCCCACGAAGATCAACCCGCTCGTCCCCGTTGATCTCGTGATAGATCACTCCGTCCAAGTAGACTACTTTGGCTCGCGCCTGGCGCTGCAGCGCAACGCTGAGATCGAGTTCGAAAGAAACAGAGAGCGTTATGAATTCCTGCGCTGGGGCCAGAAGGCGTTCAAGAACTTCAGAGTCGTTCCCCCCGCCACGGGGATCGTCCACCAAGTCAACTTAGAATTCTTAGCCCAAGTCGTGATGACCCGCACGGAGAACTCAGAGATCGTCGCGTTTCCCGATACGCTCGTGGGCACCGACTCCCACACGACGATGATCAACGGGCTTGGAGTGTTGGGCTGGGGCGTTGGGGGCATCGAGGCGGAGGCGTGTATGCTCGGCCAGCCCCTCTATATCGTCACTCCCGAAGTGATCGGGTTCAAGCTCACGGGGCGGCTGCGCGAGGGCGTCACCGCGACGGATTTAGTCTTAACAGTTACTCAAATGCTGCGCCAGAAGGGCGTCGTGGATAAATTCGTGGAGTTCTACGGGGAGGGGGTAGCGCAGCTTTCGCTACCCGACCGGGCGACGATCGCCAACATGGCTCCTGAATACGGGGCAACGTGTGGCTTCTTCCCAGTGGACGACGAGACGTTACGATATTTGCAGCAGACGGGACGCTCTAAAGAACTGATAGACTTAGTGGAGCGCTACTGCAAGGAGCAAGGGCTCTTCCGAACAGCCCAGACGCCCGACCCGGTCTTCACAGATACGCTTTCACTGAGACTAGAAGACGTTGAGCCGTCTGTAGCTGGGCCCAAGCGTCCGCAAGATCGCATTCGCTTGTGGGATGTCAAGCAGGTGTTTCGCCAAGCTTTGCTTGACCTTCATCTTCGCCAGCCAATGGCTGGCGAAGGCGAACAGTCCAGGCGAAGCCTGGACCATGGCTCCGTCGTTATTGCCGCGATCACGTCGTGCACCAATACTTCAAACCCCTCCGTAATGATCGCGGCGGGGCTGTTAGCAAAGAAGGCCGTCGAGCGTGGGCTGCGAGTTCCCCCGCACGTGAAGACGAGCTTAGCTCCCGGCTCGAAGGTCGTCACGGAGTACCTCCAGCGATCGGGGCTATTACAGTATCTGGAAGAGCTGGGATTTTATCTTGTGGGCTACGGGTGCACCACGTGCATTGGGAATAGCGGGCCGCTGCCGGAACCCGTCGCCAAAGAGATCATCGAGAAGAATCTCGTGGCTGCTGCGGTGCTGTCGGGCAATAGAAACTTCGAGGGGCGCATTCACCCATTAGTGAAAGCGAACTTCTTGGCGTCGCCGCCGCTGGTCGTCGCCTACGCCCTCGCCGGCACGGTAGAGATTGACTTAGCGAGCGAGCCCATCGGCACCGACAAAGACGGGAAACCCGTCTATCTCAGAGATCTCTGGCCCTCTTCCAGCGAGATCGCAGAAATTATGAACTCCATCACTCCGGAGATGTTTCAGAAGACGTACGCGAACGTTTTTGATGGCAACCCTCAGTGGAACGCGATCACCGGCGTGGAGGGCGAGCTCTATCGCTTCGATCCCAGCTCGACGTATATCCAAGAGCCTCCGTACTTCAAAGAGTTCTCGCTTGAATCCAAACCTCCGACAGATATTCGCGGCGCGCGGGTCTTGGTGATGTTGGGGGATTCTGTCACTACCGATCACATCTCGCCAGCGGGGGATATTCCTCTAGACAGTCCCGCGGGAAAGTATCTGCGTGAGCGAGGTATTGAGAAGAAAGACTTTAACTCCTACGGGTCGCGCCGCGGCAACCACGAGGTGATGATGCGCGGGACGTTCGCCAACGTGCGCCTGAAGAATCTCCTCGTGCCGGGGGTCGAAGGCGGCTGGACGGTGCACTTCCCCAGCGGCGAAAGAATGACGATCTACGACGCGGCAATGCGCTATCAGTCTGAAAGAGTGCCGTTGCTCGTGCTGGCGGGCAAGGAGTATGGGACGGGGAGTTCGCGCGACTGGGCGGCCAAGGGCCCGGCGCTGCTGGGGGTCAAGGCGATCATCGCCGAGAGTTTTGAGCGCATCCATCGTTCGAACTTGGTTGGGATGGGGGTTCTGCCATTACAGTACAAAGACGGTCAGAATGCGCAAGCGTTGGGGCTGACGGGACAGGAGCTCTTTGACATTGTGGGCATCTCTGCGCTCGAGCGACCCAAGCAAGAGCTGACGGTTCGTGCGCGCAAGCCCGACGGCAGTGTGACCGAATTCACAGTGATCGCGCGCCTGGATATGCCGATAGAGATCGAATATTACCGAAACGGGGGGATCTTGCCGACGGTGCTGCGGCAAATGCTGAGAGTTAGCTACTGAAGCAAAGGTAGGCGCGATAGAGTGCGAGACGTAGTAGAGTTGGAAAAGCGCGCAGAAGTGGAGGGAGACCAATGAAGGAATACGTCGTCATCTATGAGTGGACGGGCAAGAACTACTCCGCCTACGCGCCAGACTTGCCCGGCTGCGTTGCCGCCGGAGATACCCTGGAAGAGACCGAACGGCTGATGAGAGAAGCCATCACGCTATATATAGAAGCTTTGAGAGAATCAGGGCAACCAGTACCGGAGCCAACGACCAAAGCAAAGCCGATTGCGGTGCCCTCATAAGATCAGAATCCCAAGATGGACTCCGGGCGCAAGAAGTGACAGGTGTAGCCGTTCGGGTGCTTCTGTAAGTAATCTTGATGCTCTTCTTCCGCGCGCCAGAACGGGCCCGCCCGCTCCACTTGCGTCACGATCGGCCCGCCCCACTTGCTGTATCTGTTGAGACGCTCTATGAAGTCTCGCGCGATCCGGCGCTGCTCTTCTGTGTGATAGAAGATCGCCGAGCGGTACGACTCCCCAATGTCGTTGCCCTGACGGTTGAGCGTCGTCGGGTCATGCATCCGAAAGAAATACCGCAAGAGCTGCTCGAACGACAGGCGCTCCCTGTCATAGATGACCCTCACCGCTTCAGCATGTCCAGGATGATGACGATACGTCGCGTTGGGGACTTGGCCGCCGGTGTAGCCCACGTCAGTATAGACGACGCCGGCAATATTTCTCAGAATCTCTTGCATCCCCCAGAAGCAGCCTCCGGCTAAGTAAACAACTTCACGGTTGGGAAGATACCCCGCAAGGATGAACGGCTCCACATATCGAGTGTAGCCCTCGGCTTCCATCTGGGCCACGTGGACGAAGCGCAAAGCCGCAGAGTTAATACAGTAGCGCTTATACGTCGGCGGCGGACCGTCGTCGAAGACGTGCCCAAGGTGCGAGTCGCCGTGCTTGGAGCGCACCTCCGTGCGCACCATCCCATGCGAATAGTCGGGCTTCTCGACGATATTGTCTGGCTCGAGGGGCCGGGTGAAGCTGGGCCAGCCCGTGCCCGAATCGAATTTATCAAGCGACGAGAAGAGCGGCTCACCGCTCACGACGTCTACGTAGATGCCCGGCTCATGGTGATCCCAGTAAGCGTTTTGGAACGGCGGTTCCGTGCCGCAGTTGCAGACGACCTCAAATTGTTCGGGGGTCAGGCGCTTCTTCAGCTCTTCGCGTGATGGCTTCTGGTAATGCATCATGAACGCCTCCTGTCACAAAGCTATTATAGCACAGTTGCGCGCGCGTCGCTCATCGCTATAATCTCAAAGGTGATGTGACATGCGTATCGCGGCTCTTGCTGCGCTCTTGTGTGTCTGGGCGTTCATCCCCAGCGCAGCGCAATCTCAACTTGTCTTGGTATTAGATTGGCTGCCCAACCCCAATCACGTCCCGATCTATGTCGCCCAAGAGATGGGATTTTTCGCCGCTGAAGGTGTATCTGTCTCTCTCCAAGCTCCGACGGCTTTTGATCCCAGCGATCCGGCCAAGCTCGCCGCTGCCGGCAGAGCCGATCTTACTCTCACGACCCCGATCAATCTCATTGTCATTCGCTCGCAGGACGTGCCGTTGACGGCCGTAGGGTCGCTGATTCAAAAGCCCCTAGGGGGGCTGTTGGCGCTGGCGGAGCGCGGCATTCGCACCCTAAAAGACTTCAAAGGCCGTAAGATCGGGTATTCGCTCGAACCCGAGGAGCCCGTCCTGTGGGCGGCAATGCTCGAAACAGTTGGCCTCAAGCCCGGCGATTACACTCTGATCAACGTGGGGTTCGACACGCTCCCGGCGCTCCTCACCGGCCAAGTGGACGCCATCGGCGCGTTTCGCAATGTCGAAAAGATTCTGGTTGAAGTCCAAGAGCGAAAAGAAACGGTCTTCTTCCCCTTTGAGGAGCACGGGATTCCCGATCATCCCCAGCTCGTCTTCATCGCTCATGAAGCTATCGCTCAACAAAAGTCAGAGCTACTGAAAAGATTCTTGCGGGCGCTGGCGCGCGCCGTGGCGCTCACCATACAAGAGCCTGAGCGCGCGTTCCAGCTCTTTCTCAAGGCGAACCCCGATCTGCAGCGCGAAGAAAAGCTCAATAAAAGATTCTTTGAGGCGACCATCGCGTTCTTCGTCGGCGCGCCCTGTCACAATCAGCTAGAGAAGTGGGCCAAGCTGCAGGGCTTTCTCTTTGAGCGCCAGCTCATCGCGCGCACGACGGACGTAGCCCAGCTTGTCAGAACAGACCTTCTGCCGCCGGAGTGTGGACGATGATCAAAGTCGGCTTCTATCAGTTCTGCCCCGTCTTTGGTGACGTGCGCGCCAACCTTCATAAGATCGCCGAAGCGATAGAAAAAATTCAAGCTGATATCTTAGTTTTGCCGGAGCTGTGCACCACGGGGTATCTCTTCACATCGCGCGACGAAGTCGCGGAGCTAGCCGAGCCGATCCCCGGGCCGACGACGCTCTTTTTGGAGAACGCAACTCGGCGCAAACACATGTGGCTGGTGCTGGGCATGGCCGAGCGCGATGAGGTCTCGAAAAAATGCTATAACTCCGCAGTGCTCATCGGGCCCGACGGCTTGAAGGCCGTCTATCGCAAAGCCCATCTCTTCTTTGAAGAGAAGCTCTACTTCGCGCCCGGCGACACGCCGTTTCAGGTCTACGACCTGGGCATTGCCAGAGTGGGGATGCTCGTCTGTTTCGATCATTTCTTTCCGGAGGCGACGCGGGCGTTGGCCCTCCAGGGGGCGCAGATTCTCTGTCATCCGTCGAATTTAGTCCTGCCGGGCAAGGGGCAGCAGATCACGCGGGTGCGGGCTATAGAGAACCGCATCTTTTGGGTCTTGGCGAATCGCTATGGGACGGAGGAGCGCAACGGAAAAAAGCTCACGTACACGGGGGCCAGTCAGATCATCGCGCCCAATGGTGAGGTTCTCGCGCAAGCGCCGCCTGATGAAGAATCTTTGCAGATCGTCGAGATCAGCCCTGCCCAAGCCGACGACAAGCACGTGACGGCGATGAACGATCTCTTCCAAGATAGACGACCGGAGTTGTATATGAGAGGAGCCGGATGCTGAATCCGCCGGCACCTATTTCTTAGCTGAAGGCCAGGTTGACAGCCTTCAGTCAGGAGGCTTATAATTGAGTCAGACACTTGATTTGGGCGATGAGGCTCGCCCTTAACCGCCGTACCTGGCTGATAGCCTCTACGAAGCAAAACTTCGTAGAGGCTTTTTACCTTGAACGGGGAGATTGAGAGCATGGGAGAAGCCTTAGCAGTCTTTCAGAGCATCTTGCACCCCTCGGAGAGCGTTCAGTACGAAACGCCGCGGCAGCCCGATTTCTTCTCTGACTTGAACCTGGACCAGATCATCGA
>DAIPXV010000061.1:0-10816 GCA_036783095.1 Candidatus Bipolaricaulota bacterium | reverse complement strand
GGCGTACAGTCCAGACGAAGTCTGGGGCGAAGCTGAGTTGATGAGCAATGTCTCTCTTAGTGCAAGTATCTGAGCTGCAGTTTGTGACCCCTGAAGGGAAGAGGATCTTGGAGGATGTGACTCTGCGGGTGAATCACGGAGAATTAGTCTTTCTTGTAGGGCCGCCGTCGTCGGGCAAGAGCCTCATCTTGCGGTTGCTTTCCCACGAGCTGCGCCCGCAGCGCGGCCAGATTCTCGTGGATGATCGCAACGTGACCCGGCTCCACGAGAACAAACTTCCAGCGTTCCGAAGGCGCTTGGGGATCGTCCCCCAAGAGCTGATCCTCCCAAGGCGCACTGTGAGGGATGCGCTCGCGTTCAAGTTGGGCAGTTTGGGCTTCTCTTCTGAAGACAGCGCGGCTCTCATTGACGAAATCTTGGAGACAGTGAAGCTGCGCGCTGTCGCTGACACGATCGTCACGGAGCTAGATCCCGCGCAGCAGAAGCTTTTCGCCATAGCTCTTGCGGCGTGCCATAATCCCGTGTTATTGCTTATAGATGAGCCGTTTGGAGGGCTAGAATACAAAGACGCCCAACGGGTGCTTGAGGGGATTGTGGCAGTGCATGAGCGCAAGCGCGTGGCCATGCTCGTCGCCACGAGAGAGAGGGGATTAGCGGTGCGCAGCGGCGCGCGGGTTGTGTATCTATGGGCAGGGCGGACGATAGACAGCGCCCCGCCGGAGAAGGAGCTATGAAGTTTCTCGTCACAGAACTGCTGCGTACGATAGTGAGAAACTGGCGGCTTGTGGGGTGGGTCTTGGGAGGAGCAGTGATTGCGGCACTCGCGTTTGTGATCTTTCTTATGCTCTGGGTCGCGCGTGGGGAGTGGGGGGAGAACCGCTTGATCGTGCTCTTTGAGCCGGGAGTGTCAGGGGAGCAGATTCGCCAAGTCTATCGCCAGGTGCGCGAGTGGGAAGCGATCTCCGAAGTCTTGTATATCACGAAAGATGATCCGCGTCTTGCGCAAGATGGGGTAGACCCGGAGCGCGCCCCCGCGGGTTATTTGCGGGTTACAGTGCGTCACGCTTCACAAGCTGCGGAGGCACAAGCGGCGCTACGCGATCTTCCGGGGGTAGCAGCGGTGCAGAGCTATCAGAAGGGGGTATTACGCACACTCATAGCTTCTGACAGCGGGGTACGAACTGCTGTGACCTTCTTGCAGATTGGGGCTCTGGCTCTCTCTACGGTAGTGCTTTTCGTGGTGCTACGGGTGCTAGCGGGCGCGTGGCAGGGCGAACTCGAGATTTTATATCTTTCGGGGGTTGCGCCACGGGCAGTCCGAGGGGCGTTCTTCAGTTTTGCCGTGCTGAACTCTCTCGTAGTAGGGATTCTTGCGCTGTGTGTCATTGTCGGAGTACGAGATCTCAGTCTTGTTCATCAGTGGGTGCCAGAGCTCTCGCAACCAGGGAGCTTAGGGTATGTAAGTATGATGGGGATTGGGGGAGCCGTGCTTGTGGGGATGGGAGCTGGGGCTTTTGGCGCTTGGATAGTGGGGAGGAGATTGTAGCTTTGGAAATATCGAAGAGCCAAGGGGGCTTGAAAATGAGCCTAAAAATTCTCGCCATCGGTGTTTTGGTTGTGTTGATGTTGGTCAGCGTGAGCGGCTTGCTTGTGCCTCAGGTGACCGAGCAGCGTCAGTCGTACTTTATCTTGCCGAAAGATACGGACAGCGAGATCACAACTAATCTAGAACCGCACTACGTCGCCCTCAATAAATCTGTGCCCGCGAGGAATCAGCTCTTTCTCTTCTTCCCTGGGACTGGGGGGAAACCTTCTTTGTACCAACAGATTACTAACACTGCTGCGGACCTTGGCTTTCACGCCATCGCGCTCAACTACCCCAACGACCGAGCGGTGAATGGGCCTACGCTCTGCGGCGGCACAAATACAGACTTAGATTGCTACGCCAAGGTGCGCCTGGAGATTAAAGACGGCACCGATCGCACGCCCTTGGTCACTATCACTCGTGCCAATTCTATTGAGAACCGTCTGATAAAGCTCTTGGTCTATCTCCACGCGCGATTTCCCAACGACGGCTGGAAACAGTATCTTGAAGATGATCTCTCTATTAGATGGTCATCTATAGTTGTCAGTGGGCATTCGCAAGGAGGCGGCCACGCTGGGATTATCGGGCGCTACCATCGTGTGGCGCGTGTGGTGATGTTCGCAGCGATGGACTACAACGCGCGCGTGGGACGACCGGCCAACTGGATCGCCCTGCCAAGCTCCACGCCCAACGCGACCCCGCCTGAGCGATTCTATGGCTTCTCCCACCAGCGCGATGAAGGAGTCAACTTCACTATTCTCTCCACGCAAATCTGGCCGGCCTACGGCATGGACGCGTTCGGACCAGTAGTGAATGTGGATGATACAGCGCCGCCGTATCATAACTCCCATATGCTGACGTCCAATCTGGAGGCGCCCACCCAAAATTATCACGGCTGCATTGTTGTAGATCGTAACTTAGTATTGCTCCCCGATGGCACACCGGTCTACAAGCCCGTCTGGGAATATCTGCTCGGGGCGATCCCGCAGAGAACTGCTACACAAGATCCTTTCATTCCCCATGAGGTCCGGCTTGGTGATCCCACCGTGCAAGATGCAGATCTCGTCTTCTGGCGATACACGGTCTACGAGGACGGCAAGCCCAGCGCACGAGAGCTGCGCGTTATCTCACTCTCTGATCCCACCAACGAAATTGTGTTAGACCGTCAGAAGATCACTATTTCAGGGAACGCTCCTCTGGACATCTCCGTCCCGCATTGGTATCGTCCGGGCCCTTTCCTGAGCTACGGTTTTTCCGATGAAGCAGGGTATCTTCAGATTTACGAAAAGGATCGAGCCGATCGGGTTCCCAAGCCCACAGGGGAGATCTGGCTTGCGACCTTCGAGCAGAAGCCTCCACGCCAGTGGCGTCTCAGCGTGGTAGACGAGCGAGCGAAAGAAGAGCCTGAGCCATTGTTAGGGAACTTTAGAGCATGGGTCTTCTATACGGCGCATCCTGCTCCGGGGACACAAGGGGATCGGTATCAATTATGGCGCGCTGACACGCCACTCGTGAAGCAAATCTGGTCTGGAAGTCAGCTCTGTCCGCCAGATGAGAACGTCGTCGCGACGGAGAAGGGCTGCGTGCGCGGAGAGCCTTTGGGCACCGTAAAAATCTTTCGTGGAATCCCCTATGCGGCTCCGCCGGTGGGAAATCTGCGCTGGAAGGCTCCGCAAGAGCATCCGTCGTGGGACGGCGTGCGCGATGCGACACAGTTCGGAAAGTCGTGCCCGCAGCTCCCCGGCACGATCTTTCGCTATCAGTTAGACACAGACGAAGACTGTCTTTCGCTCAACATCTGGACGCCCAAGATTGGTCCGAACGCGAAGCTTCCCGTGATGGTTTGGATTCACGGCGGTGGCCTTGTGCAGGGAAGTAGCTCCCAGAAAGTCAATGATCGCTTGACGTATGACGGGCGCTTCTTCGCCGAAAAGTTCGGGGTCGTCGTCGTGACGATCAATTATCGTCTGGCTCAGTTAGGGCTTCTCGCTCACCCGGCATTGAGCGCCGAAGATACGGAGCACAATGTCTCCGGGAACTACGGGCTGCTCGATCAGATCTTTGCATTGCGCTGGGTACAGAAAAATATTCAGAACTTTGGTGGCGACCCACAGAACGTCACGATCTTCGGCGAGTCTGCGGGCGGCAAGAGCGTCTGCGCGCTCTTGGCTTCGCCGTTAGCTGCTGGGCTCTTTCAGCGGGCGATCATCCAGAGCGGCGGCTGCCCGTCGAATTTACGGAAGCTGCGCGACTCTGCGGGGCGCGAGAGCGCCGAAGCCCAAGGGGACCGCTTCGCCCGCGCCATCGGCTGCGCTGAAGCTTCCAATGTGCTCGCATGTCTGCGCTCCAAGACAGCGCAAGAGATTCTGAATACGCTCCCAGGCGAGGCCAGCATTCTCAGCACCGCTGAGAAGTGGGACTTTATCGTTGATGGCTACGTGCTGCCCCAATCCCCCGGACACGCCCTCGAAGCCGGAAATTTTAATATTGTGCCGGTGATCGCGGGCACAACGGGCAACGAAGCCTCGATCTTTACTGTGTCGCTGGGCATCCAGACTGTCGAGCAGTACGAAGCCTACGTGCGCAGCATCTTTCGTGGGCTGGCCGACCAAGTCCTGGCGCTCTATCCAGCGTCGGCCTTTCCCAGCCCGAAGGCTGCCCTCGACGCCCTGATCTCCGACGTCTCATTTGTCTGCCCGACGCGCCGGTTCGTGCGCGACATCTCCAAGTATCAGCCGAAGACGTTTCTCTATCACTTCACGTATGTGACGCGCGTAGGGGCGCAGTTAGGGCTTGGGGCCTTTCACGGCTCGGAGATCCCGTTTGTCTTTGGGAACGCTGTCAACGCGACCCCCGCAGAGCGAGCGCTCTCTGATGCTATGATGCGCTATTGGGGAAACTTCGCAAAGACGGGCGACCCCAACGATGGGACGCTCCCAACGTGGCCAGCCTACACTCTTGCAGAAGATCCTCATCTGCAGCTTGATGTCCCCATCAAAGCTGACCGGGAGCTGCACAAGAGATATTGCGACTTCTTCGATCAGTTGCAATCCCCGTAAGTCTTGGGCACAATAGCCCCAAGATGTTTGAAGGAGGAGTACTCTTATGATCCAGCTCTCGCTCTCTCGGATTATGCTCATGGGAAGTGTGCTTATGGTTCTTCTGCCCACAGCATGTGCTCTCTCTGCCGGCGAGCCGTCGCAGCCCGTTGATCCCTGCAGCGTTCGGTTTCCGACCACTGTGCCGCAGATCGAGTTACAAAAATTTATAGATGGATTGACGCGACCCGTCTATCTCGCGCACGCGGGCGACGGCTCCGGGCGTCTGTTTGTCGTCGAGCAAGCCGGCGTCATCAGAATCGTTCGTGACGGCAAGATTTCTGCTACCCCGTTCTTGGATATTCGCGACCGGGTCGAGTCCGGCGGGGAGAAGGGCTTGCTCAGCGTCGCGTTCCATCCGAATTACAAAGAGAACGGGCGGTTCTTCGTCAACTACACCGGGCGCAAAGATGGGGCACTGAAAACGATCATCGCTGAGTACAAAGTTTCGCCGAGCAATCCTGACGTGGCCGATCGCGTCGAAAAGATTATTTTGGAGATCGAGCAGCCCTTTGCCAATCACAACGGGGGATTAAATAAATTCGGTCCCGATGGCTTTCTCTATATCGGCATGGGCGACGGCGGCGCGGCAGGCGATCCATTCAATTTCGCCCAGAACTTAGAATCACTGTTGGGAAAGTTCTTGCGCATTGATATAGAGAAAGAACCGTATGCGATCCCCCAAGACAATCCCTTCGTGGGGCGAGCTAACACTCAAGGCGAGATCTGGGCCTATGGGCTGAGAAATCCGTGGCGATTCTCGTTCGATCGCTGCACAGGACGGCTCTTTGCTGGAGACGTCGGGCAGAACCGCATCGAAGAGATTGATCTCATTGAGAAAGGCAAAAACTACGGGTGGCGCATCATGGAGGGCTCGCAGTGCTTCGAACCCTCAACGGGGTGTAACACTCAAGGGCTCGAGCTTCCCATCGCTGAGTACGACCACTCGTTGGGGTGCTCGGTGACCGGGGGCTACGTCTATCGGGGGACGCAATACCCAGCGCTGATCGGGCACTATCTCTTCGGGGATTACTGTAGTGGGCGGATCTGGTCGCTGACGGAAGATCCTCAAGGGCGCTGGACGATGCGCCAGCTGATAGACTCTCCCTTCAGCATCAGCTCATTCGGTGAAGACGAGCAGGGCGAGCTCTACGTCATACACTACGGCGGCGCGGTCCATCGCGTGACGGCGAAAGGTGCCGGCGGATGAATCTGCCGGCTCAGCAGGTGCAAGCGTGCTGAAGCACGCTCCTAAAAGCCCCCTCACCCCTGCACTCCCCTCTCCCTCGGAGGGGAGAGGGGATGGGGGTGAGGGTGAGCCGAATGCTTCAACATCCGGCTTGCTCTCCATAAGTTCTCCATAATCTTGGAGCATAATCTCTACAGAGGTGATCAAGAATGTTCAAGGGGTGGATCAGTCGGCTCAAGGTCGTGCTGATCGTGGGAGCCCTGGGCGTGCTCGTTGCGGGGAGCTGGGCCTTGGCGCAGCTCATCTTCGGCATGGGAGAGTATCCCGGCGGGACACTTAGGGTCGTCTATAAGTTCGAGCGCGCGGAGTTTGGCCCAAGCATTTACACCATGGAGGTCAAGCCCAACGGCGATCGCTTCGATATCACCGAGACCGTCGAGAGCAAGGGCCGCAAAGCCGACGAGATCGGATCTGGGTTTGGCCCATCGGGCGCAGCCGGAGCCGCGCGAGCGCGCTTCGAGCCCCGCCGCGAAGATATCATAGATCTCTCCCCACTGTCGGTGCTCGACGAGAAGAAAGTCGAGCTCAAGCCCAACGAACGCTATCTCCTGCCCGATGGCGCGGTGCTCCAGACACAGAACCAAGACCAGATCGCAGGGGTCACGGTGATCCGCGGGATCTATACCCATCCCAACTATCCTGGGCAGCGGGTTCTGCTGGCGCTCGCGAATTTGGAGACGAGCAAGCTCCTGCTCTTCCCGCCGTTCCTCGAGAGACAAAAAGACGGTAAGATGGTCACGCGCGTCACACTCATAGAGTTTTCGTATAAGAAATAGCCTCGCTTCTCACCCTCACCCCCATCCCCTCTCCCCTCGGAGGGAGAGGGGAGCCAGAGGGGTGAGGGGAAGGCACAAAGCTGCGAGATATGATTAAACTTGAAAACGTCACCCGGGCCTATCAGATGGGGCAGACGCTCGTTCAGGCGCTGCGCGGCTTAAACTTAGAGATCGCGGACGGGGAGTTTGTCGCGATCATGGGGCCGTCGGGCTCAGGCAAGAGCACTCTGCTCCATCTCATCGGGGGGCTCGATCTGCCCAACGCAGGGCGGGTCTTGCTGGACGGCCTGGACATAGCGCAGCAGAACGGCAATCAGCTTGCAGAGCTGCGCGGCAGGAAAGTTGGGTTCGTCTTCCAGACGTTCAATCTCATCCCCACGCTCTCAGCGCTGAAGAACGTCGAGCTGCCCATGATCTTCCAAAAAATTCCCAGAAAAGAGCGTTATGAAAAAGCCCGTCGGCTCCTCGAGCAAGTGGGCTTGGGGGATCGGCTGCATCACAAGCCCTCGGAGCTCTCCGGGGGAGAGTGCCAGCGGGTGGCCATCGCCCGCGCGCTCGCTAACGATCCCCAAATTCTCTTGGCCGACGAGCCCACGGGCAATCTCGATGCAGAATCGGGCGAACAGATCATGCAGATATTAAAGAGACTCAATGAAGAGCAGAAGATGACGATCATCGTCGTGACCCATAACCCAGAAGTCGCTCGCTATGCCCATCGCGTTGTTCGTATGCGATACGGGCAGATCGAAGAGATTGCCCAGAACGCTTTAGGGGGAGCTTAAGCTATGCTGCTCGACTATTTAGACTTGGCGTATCACAATATGCGGAGCCGGCGGCTGCGCTCGTGGCTGACGGTGCTGGGGATCGTCATCGGCGTGACGGCTGTGGTGGCGTTGATCGCTATTGGGCAGGGGATGAGGCGCTCCGTGGAGCGGGAGTTTGAAGCCATCGGCTACGACACGATCATTGCTTTTCCGGGAGGGGGACTTGGCCAAGGGCCAGCTGGGGGAGGGTTCTTCGGCGGGGGATTGACTGCTCAACCCATCAATCTCGATGTGCTCCGACAGATCCCTCAAGTAGCGCAGGTCGGCGCGCTGCGCATCGAGACCGCGATGGTCACTTCCCAAAAGATGGAAGGCCAAGGGTTCTTACGGGTGACGGGCCTGGGGCCGGGAGTGCGCGAGAATTTTAGCGGGTACTTTCGGAGCTTCGCCCTTGCAGCGGGCCGAGACTTCCAACCCGACGATCAGTTTGTCGCCGTGCTGGGCAACCGTCTGGCGACAGATTTAGGCGTCACCGTTGGCGACGAGATCGCTATAGACAATCAGAATTTCACAGTCATTGGCATCTTGCAGCCCATCGAGCAGGGGCGCGGGGGGATCGGCTTCGGCAATATCAATAATGCGCTCTTCGTGCCCATGAAAGCCCTGGAAGCTCTCAATCAAGACGAAGGGAAAGTCTCTATAGTCTTAATCAAAGCAGCGAAGGGGGCCAAGGTCTCCGATGTAGCCAATCGCATCAAAGCAGTGATGAGCCGCCAAGGGACGCCGGTCTCGACCGTTACGGCGGAAGAGATCAGCCAGCGCATCAGCGGGGTGCTGGGAGGGATTCAGATGACGCTCGCGGCGATCGCCGCGATCTCGCTCTTAGTAGGAGCCGTCGGCGTGATGAATACAATGTACACGTCGGTGTTGGAGCGCACGCGCGAGATCGGGATTCTGAAAGCGATCGGCGCCAAGGACGGGCATATCTTGAGTCTCTTCTTGATTGAATCAGGATTGATCGGATTTTTGGGTGGTGTGATCGGGGTGCTCTGCGGGATTGGGCTGAGTGTCCTATCGAGCGGGTTTGTGGCGCGGGCTCTGGCGTTTGGGCCCGTCGGTGGAGGCGCATCGTTTGGTGCGGAGTTCAGCCTTGGGCTCATCATAGGGACGTTGGTCTTCTCGTTTGTGCTGGGGGCGCTGTCGGGGGTGCTGCCGGCGCGGCAAGCCGCGCACCTGCGCCCGGTAGAAGCCCTGCGCTATGAATAAGAAAATTCTCGCGCTCGGCATAGTGCTCCTTGGGCTTGGGGTGATAAGCTACGGACGGATTGTGGGTAACTGGACGAGCTCACTCAGCCTTCAGCCGCAGACGCCCGCGGTCATTGATCAGACCCTCGCGAGCGGCTCGACGACGATGATCTTAGGGCTGTTTTTGGGAGACTTGGCGCAATCGCCCAGCCGCGCCCTCTCGCGATTGTTTCTGACTGACCCATCGTTCACGCAGCTAGGATTTGCCCTGCAGATGATCTTGCAAATGCCCTCGCTCTTTCAAGGGATGGGAGGCTCGCTACTGCACATTCAGGGGTATAACAAACAACAGATCATCATGGAGTACCCTGTGGGGACGCTGCTGTGGCGCTTCGATGCCGTCTTTTCTGCCCAAGGGTTCCGGTACTTTTGGAACCAAGTTGCTATCAATTACGGGGGCTCGGCCTTGAGTTCTGAGCTGCTGATACTCTCGACGACGAATATAGGGCTGCTGACGGGCTTAAATCTCTCGTTTAAGGGGAACACTTTTGGGGGCGCAGCCGTGGGGGTCAGTCTGCTTCTTGGGACTGAGACGGATTTAACGTCACCGAACTTTGGCTTGGGGGCCGGCTCCTGGGACTGGGGCCGTATAGATCTCACTGTCGAAGGGGCGAGTTTCTTAGAATGGATTCACTTCGACAGCATCACGCGATTTACGCGGACGAACGGGTTTGAGTACTCGCGCTTTGATTTTTATTACGAGCCCGACGAGGGGCCGCTGAGCCTCTTGCTCACCGTTCGCATCCTGCCCACGGAAGAGACAAAAACGCTGACGGCTCTATTAGACCTTGACGGCCCGGCGCTCTATCTCTACGCGAACGCCCAGGGCGTGCGCGGGCTGAGCTTACAATATATCGAACTGATGGACAATTGGTACGCAAGCGCGACCGTGGCACTCAAGGGCAAGCTCTACAAGCGCAAGGGCGCGAATAACATTGACCTTCGGGCGCGCGACTATTTCATAGACATCGCCCTCAAGGATCCCGTCTCAAGCTATGAGCAAACCAGCTACGACGCCGTGGTCTCTCTGGAGGGCACTTCTGGGGGCGACCTCACAATCGTGGGCGATCTTTACTTTCGCCAGAGCGAAGCCCTGCCGGCGCTGCTGACAAGCAAGGTCAATCTCGACATTGGGCTGAGCAAGAACCTCGCGTTCTTTTCAGGGGTAGCGCTCGATCTGATCGGCGGCCTAAAACAGCTCATCTTGGGGATCGAGATCTGGTTCTCTGCGTCCTAGCTTTCCCCACAACTCGACCTGGCCTTCATAAGATCTCCACAATTCTCCATCATACTAAAGGTGCCACCCAGCTAGAGAGCTTGGGTGAGTATCGCAGAAAGGAGTGAGCTTTTATGAGAAAGCTCTATCTGAGCATCGGCGCGCTCGTAGTCGCGATCGCATTGTTGGCGGGCGTGGCGTTCTACTACGCCTCGGCCCAAAACCAGACAACTACCGAGCAGCCTCAACCCCCGTCTATTACGGGGAGCGTCAAAGCCCCAAGCCGAGCGGCGGTCTTGGCTGGACTGGCCAAGATAGATCTTCTCAAGGCGATCGAGATCGCCAAGGGCCAACAGAGCGGGACGGTGATCGCTGCCCATCTAGGCGAGCGCAATAGCTACGTCGTCTATAATGTCGTCATCTTGACGGCTGATGGCAGCTCCGTGCTCGTCGTCATTGATGCGGGTAACGGCAACGTCTTGGCTGTGACCAAGCTTCCCGATGGGGGCTTCAAGCGCTTTGGACGCTTTGGCTTTGGCCCGGGAAAGCGAGGTGGGTTCTAAAAAATTACCCTCACTCCCTAGCCCATTTCTCCTTCCCCCTCCCTCTCCCCTCTCCCCCTACGCCCACTCCAAGCTAGAGGCGGAGGGGGAGTGCCTGAGGTTCTTCAGGGAGAGGGGGCTGGAGACGGTCTGCCTGAGGTACTTCAACGTCTACGGACCGAGGCAGGGGGGAGGGGAGTACGCGGGGGTGATCGTGAAGTTCCTGGAGCGCCTGAGGAGGGACCGGCCGCCCATCATCCACGGGGACGGGAGGCAGACCA
>DAIPXV010000060.1:0-10854 GCA_036783095.1 Candidatus Bipolaricaulota bacterium | reverse complement strand
TAAAGATTTAATATTTTGCGAGAGGCTGTCGGGGCGGCGGGCACGAGTGCTCGCGACGATCGCTCTCAAGCCGCGCTTTGTTATCTCTTCCCCGTAGAGCGATTTCCACTCTTTGACGATGATAATCACGGAGGGCTTTCCGTAACAGCGGCGCGGGTCCACCCCAAGATCCCCCACCCCCCGCGTCACAATGGGTCGAATATATGCACTGCGCAGCTTATTCACCCGCAGCGTCTCCAAGATCGCTTGGACCATCTGCTCCCGGCTCAAGGGGATCTCCAGCGCGATCGCCTTGGCACTGTCATAGAGCCGTTCTATGTGCCTATCGAGCTTGAAGACGTACCCGTCATACGCCCGGATGCCCTCGAAGACGCCATCGCCGTAGAGCAAGCCGTGATCGAAGACACTAATCTTCGCCTCTTCTTCGGGGACGAACTCGCCGTTGAGATAGACCTTCATCGCTCGCCTCCTTCTGAGATTTCACTCTAAAGCACGGACGAGAAAAAATCAACTTGGCACCTCTGCCCAATTTCGGTATCATCATCGAAGGAGGCCCTATATGCGTCACAAGGATCTCATCTCATTTGCGGACTACACAGCGGAGGACTTATGGGAGCTTCTGGAGACAGCCCTGCAGCTCAAGCGCGAGCATCGCGCGGGGATCTCTCACACAATGCTGTCGGGCAAGACGCTCGCCATGATCTTCCAGAAGCCGTCTTTGCGCACGCGCGTCTCGTTTGAGGTGGGCATGACCCAACTTGGAGGACATGCGATCTATCTAGGGCCAGACGATATTAAGCTGGGCCAGCGCGAGACGACCGAAGACATTGCGAAAGTCCTCTCGCGCTACTGCGACGCGATCATGGCGCGGGTCTTTGGGCACGAGGTCGTCGAAGAGCTTGCGCGATATGCGGACGTCCCTGTGATCAACGGGCTGTCAGATCTGCTGCATCCGTGTCAGATCTTGGGCGATTTGTTGACTGTCTACGAGAAGAAGCGCAGGCTCGAAGGGCTGAAGCTCGCCTGGATCGGGGATGGGAACAACGTCTGCAACTCTTGGCTCGAAGCTGGGCCAAAGTTAGGGATGGAGATCGTTGTTGCGTGCCCTGTAGGATATGAGCCGAACTCTAAGATCTTAGAACAGGCGCGGCAACTGGGCAGAGTCGAGATCGTCCATGATCCCAAGCGTGCTGCTCAGGGTGCAGATATTCTCTATACGGACGTGTGGACGAGCATGGGCCAGGAGCGCGAAGCCGAGGAGCGCCGCAAGAAATTTAGAGATTTTCAGATCAACACAGAGTTGTTGAAGCTGGCCAAGCCCGATGCCATCGTCATGCACTGTCTGCCGGCGCACTATGACGAAGAGATTACGCACGAGGTGGCGCACGGCCCGCAGAGCGCGATCTTCGATGAAGCCGAAAATCGCTTGCATGCACAGAAAGCAGTCTTAGCTCTGTTGATGCGATAACATGAAGCTGGCGATCACTGGAGCGCCGGGCTCCGGCAAGACGACTCTGTGCAAGCGCCTCATCGAAGCCCTACCCACACTCAAGAGCGGCGGCATCATCACCCAAGATATCCGCAAAGATCATGAGCGCCTTGGCTTTGAGATCGTAGATATTGCCACGGGGCAGAAGGGGGTGCTCGCCCATCGTTATAGGACAGAGGGCCCGCGCGTGGGACGCTATCGCGTCAACATAACAGATATCGAGCGCCTCGCTGTCCCGGCTCTTAAGCGCGCTCTCACGGAAGCTCAGCTCATCGTCATTGATGAGATCGCCCCTATGGAGCTGCACAGCATACTCTTTGCGCAAGCCGTCGAGGCCGTGCTTGAGAGCCCTAAGCCCCTGCTCGTGACGTTCAAGGAGCGTTTTGAGCACCCGCTGATCGCGCGCGTGCGCGCGGAATTTTCCGTCTTCGTCATCACACCGAGCACTCGCGAAAAGCTCTTCCAAGAAGTGCTCGCCCTGCTCCAGAGCGCGTTTGGCTACGCCGCCCCGTCGTTGATAGAATAGCTTACCTTCACCCCCACCCCCTCTTCCCTTTGAGGGAGAGGGGAGCAAAGGGGTGAGAAAAGAGAGGTGACAATCATGAAGACGATCTTCAGAATCGGGTTTTTGATGTTGGTCGGCTTAGGGTGGGCTTCTCTTGGAAGCGGAGCAGGTGTGCAGCTTGGGCTCACTCACGGCATCGCATCGGGCGACGTCACAACAACTAGCGCCCTCATCTGGGCGCGCGGGGCCGAAGTCCCCGGCTCGACGCTCCTCGTGGAGTACAGCACCGACGAGAACTTCAGCACGGCGCAGCAAGCGAAGCCCGTCCCGCTGACGGCAGACGCGGACTTCACGGCAAAGATCTTGCTCACGGGGCTTGCCCCGGCAACGCGCTATTATTATCGAGTGCGCCAAGAGCTGGGCAGCGAGCAGAGCAAGCCCGTCACAGGAACGTTCGTCACGGCTCCCCCAGCGAACGCCCCCGCCGAGGTGCGATTCGTCTGGAGCGCCGACCTTGGAGGCCAAGGGATGTGCCGCCGCCCGGAGTATTTCATCTTCAATAATCTCGCTGAAGCCCAGCCCGACTTCTTTCTCTTTCTTGGGGACACAGCCTACAACGACGAGCGTTGCCCCAGCCCGCCCAATGCCCCTGGCAGCGACTTTATCGCCAATACTTTAGAAGAATATCGGGCCAAGCAAAAGTACCAGTTCGCCGACAAGCCCTACCAGAAAGCTCGCGCTGCCACAAGCCTCTACGTCATCTGGGACGATCACGAAGTTATCAATAACTTTGCGGGCACGACCGTAGACCCCGCTAGGCTCGCTATTGGTCGCCAAGTGCTCTTCGAATACTTCCCCATCAACGTAAACCCCCAAGACCCCACCAGACTCTATCGGTCGTTCCGCTGGGGCCAGCACGTCGAGGTCTTTATTGTAGATACGCGGCAGTATCGCAGCGACAATAAGCTCCCTGACGGCCCAGAGAAAACTATGCTCGGCAAGGAGCAGCTTGCTTGGCTTAAGAATAGCCTCCAGAGATCTGATGCGACCTGGAAGTTCATCGCCTCGACGGTGAAGCTCTCGTTCCCGTCGGACTGTCCGGCGGCGTGCGACTCCTGGGCCAACGGCGCGAGCGCCACGGGGTTTGAGCGCGAGCTGAAGGAGATCTCCGACTTTATCTTGACAAACAAGATCAAGAATGTCGTCTGGCTGACGGGGGACGAGCATCTGATAGACGTCATCCAGTACGATCCCAATCGCGATCGGGTGATAGACTATTATGAGTTTACGTCTGGGCCGCTGAGCGCCCTGACGTCGTACCTGGGGGTGCTAGACGAGACGCTCAATCCCACGCGGATTTTCGCGAGCAATCAGCATTGGAATTTCGGTCAGATCACGGTTTTGGGTAACGGGCGGCTGACGCTGGAGTACCGAGACACGGCGGGGGAGGTGGTCTTCCGGCGGGAATTTCGTCCCTCTTAAAAAAGAACCATTCGCGATTTTTGTTGTAGCTCTTGACAAAACGTGTAAGTGCATATAAAATGTTGCTATCAATAACAACATAAAGGAGGCACGTACCATGAAGTGGGGAGAATACAATGAGCAGGTAGCGGAGCGGGTAGTCGGTTGGGTGAAGGAGAAGGTCGGGGCGCGGGTGCTGTACATTCTCGCGATTATTGGCGCCTTCGTGCTCATGAGCGCTGCTCCAACCAAGTGGGGATAAACTGAAAATCAGCTTACATAATTAATTCCCAAGGGAGTCCAGAAATTGGACTCCCTTTTTTAATTTTCATATAATGCCAGTATGGACTGGCAAGCCAAGCTCTATATATGGTCTGTAGTGTTGCTCAGCTTGGTGCCCCTTGGTCTCTACCTCCCTCAGCTTAGCCCTTCACATATATCACTTGTACTCATTGCTGCAATACTTGCTTTCTTAGCTGATATCTTTGAAGTTGAGGTTGCGCCAAAGCGTCTTATCTCAATTAGCGAGATCGTCTATTGCTCTGTGCTGTTCATCGCCGGCCCTTCAGTGATGATTGCCAGCGTTTTGGGAGGAACACTCCCCGCAGAGATCGTCTTGCGCTGGTACCGATTACGACAAGATCCCTCGTATTTTTTCTCACGCGTCGCATTCAACACAAGCCAAATCTTACTAAGTAGCTGGGCAGCTATCATAATTCTTCAACTACTTGGCGGGCATCCGCCCCCTTATCACTCTGTGCTTGAAGTAGTCCCCTTAGCGCTTTCTTATATCGGATTTACAATAACAAATTTGATTATTGTCTCTGGGATCTTTCATCTTACCCAGCGCATTCAGTTTTCTAAGCTCGTGACTTTTAATATTCGCAATCTCCCCTTCCAGGTCATGGCCATCGGCATTATTGCTATCTTGGTTGCCGTCGTCTACGCTCAAGCCCCGTGGCAGACGCTCCTGGTGCTCATCCCCGCCGTCGGCGTCCACATAACCCTGCGCGGCTATACCAAACTGCGCCGCGAAGCCCAACGCACCATCGAAACTATGGTCAAAATGCTCCACGAGCGCGACCCTTACACCGCCGAACATTCTGAAGAAGTCGCAGATCTCGCCGAAAAGATCGCCCGCGAGATGGAACTCCCCGAAGACCAGATCGAGACGATCCGCGCCGCCGCCCTCGTCCACGACATCGGCAAGGTCGGCATCCCCGACAATATTCTTAATAAGCCCGGCCCCCTCAATGAGCCCGAATGGCGACTCATCAAACAACACACGCTCATCGGCTTTGATCTACTCAAAAACTTGGAAATGTACAGCGAGGCCGCTCAAATCGTCAAATACGAACATGAGCGCTGGGATGGCTCCGGCTACCCCGAGGGCCTGAAGGGCGAACAGATCCCCATCGGCGCACGCATCATCCACGTCGCCGACGTCTACCATGCCCTGACGAGCGATCGTCTATACCGCGAATCCCAAGGCAAACCCAGACACTACGAGCCCGCCGAGGCCGTGCGCATCATCCAGGCCGAAAGCGGCCGCCAGTTCGACCCCAAGGTCGTCGAAGCGTTAGTTCGAGTTATCTCTGACGAGATCAAAGAGCCCTTATGGTTCTCCTCTGGGCGATTCTCTTAGGAGTCGTGATCGGCCTGGTGCGCCATCGAGGCTTGGCGTATCTCGCTGCGCTGAAGCTGCGCGCCGGCTGGCTCGTGCTCGGTGCGATGCTCTTACAGATACTTATCCTCCCCCTTGGGCCGGCCAAGCCCCTACTGACGTGGGGCATGGAGTACCTGCACATTCTGTCGTATCTGCTCTTGTTGCTCTTTGTTGCGATCAATTATCGTGAGCGGGCGCTGTGGGTGATGGCCCTGGGGATGCTCTCGAACTTTCTTGTGATCACGGCCAACGGCGGGCACATGCCCGCGTCTTTGGACGCCCTGCGGGCCGCCGGCAGGACAGCGACAGTCGAGCAGTTGCTTGCCGAGGGCGTCTCCGGGAACGTCATTCTGATGAGTGAGCAGACGAAGCTCAATTTTTTAGGAGATATCTTGTGGCTCCCGAGCTGGGTGCCGTTGGCCAATGCGTTCAGCGTGGGGGATTTGCTCCTGGGGCTTGGGGTAATGTGGTTGTTGGGGAAACGAGCCGGTGAATGAATTCACCGGCTGAGAAGATGAAAGCGTGCTAAAGCACGCTGGAAGCCCCCTTCAGCGGGCTTTCATCTGCTTAGACAGATGCTTCAGCATCTGGCACAAGCTCGTGCTCCGGGCAGTCCACACGGAGATCTCCTTCGGCCAAGGGCTTGTCCAGCAGCGCGCAGTGATGCGGCGCGAGGGAGTTGGGATGGGCATGGGGCCGGAAGAACCGGCACGTCAGACAGATCCGAGCCACCGTAATGATCCCCGCGCGATAGAGCGCCTCGATGAATTTCAACAAAAACCCCAAGGCGTGCGCTTTCTCTTCAGCGGGAAAGTGTGCGAGCTGCTCTTGCAGTGCTTCCGTCCAGCGTGAAAGCTTTTCGGCGTGGCGGCGGCCCTGGGCCGTCAGGCGCAGCGTGACGACACGCCCGTCCTCAGGCCAGGGCCGACGCACCACAAGACCCTTCTCTTCAAGAGCATCAACAACGTCGCTCATCGTCGCCGGAGTGAGATTAAACTCTTGCGCCAGCTGGCCCACGCGACAGAGCTCCTCTGAGTGCGAAGCGAGATAGAGCAATGCTTGAATCTGAATGGGGCTGAGGCGGCTCCGCACGCCCTCTTCCCATAGGAGCGTCCGCAGCACGTGCGCGAGCCGCTCCAGCGCCGCAATGAGCTTTTCGTCCAGATCAGTCATCTAAAAATCCCCATCTTTGGCATACGGATAGCTCCACAGCGCCACTTGGAGCGTCACCGACTTGAACCACGCTTGATGCATCTTATCAACTTCTTCGGGGCGGTGCCCCTTCTTGGCCAAGAACGGCTTGATCGTCGCTGTGATGGGGTAGATGAACGCGATCATATATCGTAAGGGAACGACGGGCACTGAGCGCACGTTGTCCGTCTTGTTCTTTTTGGTGCGATGGTGGCGCAGCCCGATCTCGTGTTGATAGTTGAGCCACGCCTGATCATAAGGACGGTTGCACGTGTCCAAGATCCACTGGCCGAAGCGCTTGCGCACCGCGGCGAGATAGTTCGCATCGGGCTTGCCGTCGGGCCCGGAGAAGTAATAGACCAGATGGGGATGCGACCCCACAAAGCCGTACCACAGATCGAGCACGGCGTCAATCTGGTCTTTGAGGACTTCGCCGGCCATCTTGAGATATTTTTCGTCTTCGGCCGTAAAGAGCACGGCTTGCTTGAGCTCCTCAAGCTCTTTCATCGTGACAGGCGAGGGCGCGGCGCTGCCGTAGGTGTAGCCAGGAATGTTCGTCATAGCGAGCCTCCTTTAGACTAAAATTTAGTTAGGATTCCTAATTATATGGGCGAACACTGACTTCGTCAAGTGTTGAGATGGAAAGAGCTTTTCAGACAATCTGAAGCTCGCGGAGGACTTCTAGTACTGGAGGCAGAGGGGAGCGCCAGAGCCAGTTCGTGTCTAGCTCAAAGCCCCTCAGGACTTCGGAACGATAGCGCCCATCGGGCCCGGGCCGACGGCGGTCGTAGCGGCCGTCATCGCCGAGAATATAAAAATCAGCGCGCTGCTCTTCGGGATCAATGAGCCAATACTCGCGCACGCCGGCAAGCTCATATTCGGCTAATTTTTCGCCTCGATCGCGCAGGCGGCTCTCCGGCGAGATGATCTCGATTACTAAATCCGCCGGACCATCAAGATAATTCTCCTGGAGGCGCCCGATGTGCTCCTTCGCGACGAAGAGCAGATCGGGCTCGCGCCCGGAAAGCCCAATCTTCATCTGAAAGGGTGCCGGACGGATTACCCCCAGATGGTGCTTCTCAACGTAGGGACTCAAAATAGCCGTGAGGAACCGAACTAAATCTTGATGGCGGTTCGATGCTGGAGACAACAAGATCACCTCGCCGTCCACCCACTCGGCGCGGGTGTCCTCGTCGTAGAGCTTCAAGAACTCTTCATAGCTGAGCTTGGTCTTGGCCGGCTCGCCCATAGCATTCTTACTGTAGCCCGCTGAGGGAATTCTGTCAAGCGACAGGGGGTGGCAAGCAGCCGGGGAACATCCTTGCAAATCATGCATCGTCATGCACTCGACGAGCTCCATCGTGTGCCAGGGCTCTTTCCTGTGCTGCGGGGGCTGATTGATAGGGCGCGGCGACAGGGGAGGCGCACCGGGCTCTATTTGCTTTTAGGATCAACGTTGCTAGGGCTCTTAAGGCAATCTGGCGAATCGCTTGCCGGCCGGGTGCGCTACTGACGCCCTTTTTCGTGTTAGAGCCGACCGAGGCATCTCCAGAGACGCTGTGGGTGCGCGGCGGCTTTCCAGAGAGCCTCAGCGACACACGAGGAGCGACACCGCCTTGACTGGGCGATATTAGCCTTGCGGCGCGACAGGGCTAGAAGACCTGGGGAAGTGTTCCTCGATAAAGCGCCGGAACGCTTCGCCTGTTGGGCGAAGGGAGCCGTCGCGATTGACGAGCCCGCGAGCCTTCGGGCCGTCTTGAGCAAACCAGACGGCGATGGGCAGACCCAACTCCACCACTTTGGACATGACCGCCGTTGTTTGGTTTGGGTCGTCGTTGTATTGGCCGATCTCGTTGGTGAGGACCGGCAGGCCGGTTTGCCCATGCAAGTAAGCCACGGCTTCCCCCAAAGCTTGGGTATCGGCGATATACCAATGGAAGTTCACGTAGTCTGCACCAGCAGCGCGATAGGAGGCCAGCAACGCTTTACCCTTGCCAATCTGCTCCTGAGCCTTGGGAGAGTTCAGCAACTGGCGCTCCTGCGGCGTGAAGACTCTGGCAGCGAAGTCCTCGGCGGCCGTCGTCTGCCCGCTTGCTAGGTAATGGTCATAGACCAATAAGGCCACCAGCGTGCTCACCAGCCCGCCGTTAGTGCAGGGAACGCCCCACTGATGAGCGACCTCACACGCCGCTTGCAGTTGCGCCCCATACTGCTCTGGGGTGCCCGTATAAAAGAGCACCGAATTCTCCTCGTTCTCGACGGCTATTACTGCGGGGCGATAGCGGGCAAGCACGCTCCTGAGCGTGCGACGATAGGCTTCCAAATCGCTCGGTGGCGCCGTTGGGGTCGCTGGCCCGCCGTTGGCGCGCACGGTGAGCACGAGCTTCAAGCCAGCACTCAAGGCAGCATCACATGGCTGGCACGTCCCGTCCCAGCGGTCGAGAAAGAGCGCTTCGGGGCGAAAATAGAGAGCGCCGAGCCTCTGAGCGACCTCTATGCGAAGCGCAAGAGCCATCGGCCCGGTGAGCATGACCCCGAAGGGATTTTCGCCCGAAGGGGGATTGAGTAGACCCCCTAAGCCTAGAACCAATACTATGCCGAAAAGACGCATCACAGTTCCTCCTCCCATTCGCTATTTCAAATACTGATCGAAGAAATCTCCGATCATTTTTGTCAGCTCTTGACGGCTGGGGCTGATCGGACCGCCCATAGGGGCAAAGCCGTGGCCGGCGTTCTTCACGATCACTAAAGTCGCGGGCACGCCCGCCGCTTGAAGCTTCTCGTACAAGAGCTGAGACTGACTGACGGGGACGAGCGGGTCGCGCTCGCCGTGCAGAATCAAGAACGGCGGATCGTCCGAAGAGACCCAGCTGACTGGGCTGGCTCGCTTAAGTGTCTCGGAATTTCGATCCGAGGTGCCGAAGACTTGCTCCATCAGCCTGGGATTGGCCCCCTCAAAGAGCACGGTGAGATCTGTCGGGCCGAACATATCTACAACAGCTTGTATCCGGCTCGATTGTTCTAAGTATTGCCCGACCTCCCAGCCCGCTGTCGCGTCTGCTGTCCCAAGAAGGGCTACTAAATGTCCACCGGCGCTGCCGCCCCACGCGCCAATCTTTTGGGGATTGATAGAGAATCGCTCAGCATGAGCTCTCAAGAAACGCACGGCGCACTTGACGTCTTCGATCATCGCGGGGAACTTATAGCGTGGCGCCAAACGATAGTTGACAGCCGCGACCAGATATCCGCGCGCCAGCAGATCGGGAATATCACGGATGCCCTCGCCGGAGCGTTTGTCGCCGCCAGTCCAGCCGCCGCCGTGGACGTACACAGTCACAGGCAGGGGTGCATCAATGGAGGCCGGGGAGTAGAGGTCCATTTTCAATTCCACGCCATCCACGACGCAATACGTAATATCCGCCTGAGTGGGCGTGGGAGCATTTTCGCGCCGGCCTCCTTCCTGTGGAGGCAGCACGGGCGGGGTCGGCGGTGAGGAGACAGGCGTTTCCTGCGATGTCGCCGTTGTTGCTATCGGTTGAATCTTATACGCCATCCAGTAGCCGCCGTAACCATCAGATGCGACGGATGGGTCGCAAACGATTTTCCATGCCGGGTCACGCGCGATGCGTGTGCCGGGTTCTGTGCGCCAAACGGCTGCGCCGCTGCTGGAGGTTGCGCTGTGGATGCCATCGCGCCCACAATAGTAATGGCGCAGCGTTCCATCGGGGAAGAGATAACTGCCAGAGACCGCGCCGGTTGCGTTGACCAGGCCGAGCAGGGTGAAATTCAAGCCGTCGGACGAGCGCGCGGCCCACGCCTTCTCGCCGGTCGAGACGTACATAAACCACTCACTGCCAACGAGGATTACATCGGGGTCGGTGTAGTGGACTCCTTCAAGGCGCGTGCCGCTTTCGATTGTAAAGTTTTTTCCGTCCGATGAAACGGCGCTCCTGACGCGATTGGGTTTGGACGGTGGCGTGCCCGGTTGAGGCGGATGGGGACCAAAGGGAAACTCGATGTAATAGATTCGCATCCGCCCGTCGGGCAACAGCACGACATCCGGGTCGGCGCCCGGCACGTTGACAGTGCCGCATGTCCACGTCCGGCCTTCATCCTGCGATTCGGCGTATACCAAACCGGGACTGCCAAGCGTGGAGCCGTTCACCGCATAAATGAGCCAGCGTCCATCCGGCAGACGCACGCCCTCCGGCACCGAAGCCTGATCAATGATGACCTGATTGTTCGTCTGCCAGGTCAGCCCATCGGAGGAGGTGGCGATGAAAACCTGATGAAACGACGGGCCGTTCGGGTCGGGGATGGCAGGGATTTTTTCGGGGGGCACACAAGGCCGCTCGCCCGCTGCGGAAAAAAGCGCGGGCAGGGTCGCGGCTTCTGTGGGCGCGTCCCCGTCCCATCCCGCAGGAGGAGAGGCAAGAAGGGAGCAGGCGAGACTGACGAGAACGAGCAGGGGCAAAAGCGGGAGGGTTTTCATTGGGTCAACTCCTTTGTGTTGGTGGTAAATAGCGAAACATCGTTCCATCC
>DAIPXV010000059.1:0-10887 GCA_036783095.1 Candidatus Bipolaricaulota bacterium | reverse complement strand
AAGTTCAGCAACTATCGCTCCGTCGAAGATGTCGTAAAAAGCGGCCCCAAGCGCCAGATCACGCTCGTGCAGCCCTCCGATATGGAGTATCTGACAGACACTTTGTTGCAGTCCAAGGGCGTCAAGGCTCGCGACGTCGATCAGTATTACACAGGGGTCGAAGACTTCGATAAGATTCAGCTCATCGCGCAGATGCTGGGGGCAGGCACAGTGAGCGTTCAAGTGGCCGTCCTTCCTGAACCCCATGCGACCCTCACGGAGGTCGTCGCCGAAGCAAATAAGATAGAGATTCTCACTCTCTCAGACTATAAGGGCATTGCTACGCCTCCAAGTGTCTTGCTCTTCAGTCGTCAGCTGCTCCAGGAGCGCGGCGAGAGTGTGCGCAAGTTCTTCCAAGCTGTGAGAGAGTCCGTGACGGTGCTCAACGGGAGCTCGCGCGATTTTATTATAGACACGCTCATTCGGGTGGGGGTCAATGTGTGCTTCCCGGAGCTGCGGGGGCAAGAGCTTAAGTTCCCTGAGGGCTGGCGGGAGCGCCTACGGGTGCCATACTTCCCGCAGCCGCGCGCGTTGCGCCCCGAAGAATTTGATGCTCTGGTCAATTGGGCTTTGGGGAAGCGCTACATCCGTGAGAAGATCGCGTTTGCCGCCGCTACGGATTTCCGTTTCCTCTAGCTCGAATGATCAAGATAGACGGGCTCCATTTGGAGTATCGCGACGGTCGCCAGACCGTCCCCGTGATCGAGAATTTTTCGCTTGAGGTTCGTGCTGGCGAGAGCGTGGCGATCTTGGGCCCCTCAGGATGTGGCAAGACCAGCTTGCTCTATGCGATCTGTGGGCTGATCAAGCCCACCGCAGGGACGATCTCCGTTGACGGTCAAGTCGTAGATCGTCCGCGCCGCGACGTCGCGCTCATCTTTCAAGACCTAGGGCTCTTACCATGGAAGACCGTGTGGAAGAACGCGAGTTTATCGTTGGAGATAGGGCCCTCACCCCCGGCCCCTCTCCCGCGGGTGAGCCGCGGGAGAGGGGATGGGAGTGAGGACGAGCTATGGGAAGAGTGGCATCGCCGCAAGAAATCGCTCTTCTGGGCATATTTTTGGCTGCTTGTGACGGGGGCATGGGCAGCAGGCCAGCGGTTCTATCTCGATCGGCCCTTCTCGGCAGCAGTCTATCTCGTGACCTTGGGGTTAGATCTCATCGCTGGGGGGTTCTACTGGAGCGGGATCCACAATATTATCGAAGCCAACCCAGATGCTTCCTGGAGCGAAGTGCTCTGGGGTGGGGGCTGGCCCCAGATTATACTGTTCGTCATCGTATTGGGGCTGACAGCAGAGCTGATCAGCCGACTCGTCTATGATCTCTTCACCATGCCGCGCCAGATCCGCGAAGTTAACGCACTGATCGCCCAGCAGGTCCGGAGCGTCAAACCCATCTTGGACGAGCTTGGATTAGATAGTTCGTTCTATGATCGCTACCCCCATCAGCTCTCCGGCGGGGAGCGCCAGCGGGTCGCCCTCGCGCGCGCGCTCGCGACTCATCCAAAAGTCTTGCTGATGGACGAGCCGCTCGCTGCGCTCGACGCGTTCAACCGCGAGCGCATCCAAGATCTGCTCGTTCACTTATGGAGAGAGCGCGGCTTTACTCAGATCATCGTCACCCATGACGTCCAGGAGGCCGTCTTTTTGGGCTCGCGGATCGTGGTGCTCACGGAGCGTCCGGCGCGCATCAAAGCGATTATCGAGAACCCGTGTGTGGGAACGTCGCGCACCAGTGAAGCGTTTTACGAAAAAGTCCTAGAGCTGCGACGGGAGCTGTCATGAAGCGTCTGTATGATAATTATCTTATCGGCTATGTGCTAGGAATCGTGCTCTTCTTTGGGGTGTGGGAGCTGGCGAGCTGGGCGGTCTCAACGTTTGCCGCCAAGCCCTTGCAATGGGCAGTGCCCCCACCCTTGCGCGCTCTGAATATCTTTGTTGACGAATGGCGCAGTTTAGTCCCGCACTTCTTCGCCAGTGGCTATCGCGTGCTCAGCGGGTTGTTGCTTGCGATCGTTATCGCCATGCCCTTGGGGTTGGTGATCGGGCACGAGCGCGCCTTAGATCGTCTCTTGAGTCCCTCGATCTATCTGACGTATCCCATCCCCAAGATCGTCTTTCTCCCGTTGCTCTTTGTCTTTTTGGGGATCTACGATGCCCCCAAGATCGGGCTAATTACGCTCGTCTTGGTCTTTCAGCTCTTATTATCAACGAGGGACGCGGCCAAGAGCATTCCCAAGAGCCACATTCTTTCTGTAGTGAGCGCTGGAGCGAGCACTTGGCACGTCTACAAGCACGTCGTCCTGCCGGCGAGCCTCCCTGCGATGTTCTCCGCGCTGCGAATCTCTATCGGAATGGCGATCATGGCGTTGGCACTGACCGAAGCATTCGCTTCACGCTACGGTCTATGGCGCTATATCTATGACCAATGGTCGCGCTACGGCAACTATGAGCGCATGTTCGCGGGAATCTTAGCAATGGGCATCTTGGGGTTAGCATTTTATATTATTATTGATCTTTTAGAGCGCTGGATCTGCAAATGGAAGTACGTGTAGAGGGACGATGCACCTGCGCAAGCTCTTCGTTATAGCGAACTTGGCCAAGCCTCAGATAGAGTCTGCTCTCACGCGGCTTGAGCGCTGGGCGGAGAGAGAGAAGATCTCTGTGCGCGTGCGGGCGGGCATTGACACCAGCCCTTTGAGCGAGCGCGACTTCGATCTAGTGGTGACGTTGGGCGGAGATGGGACTTTCCTCAAAGGTGCTCGCTGGGCCGCCGAGCTCGATCGGCCCATCGTGGGGATCAATCTTGGCAGTTTGGGGTTTTTAACATCCGTGAATGTAGACGATCTTGAGAGCGCCTTGGAGCGCATCAGGCGCGATGATTTCTCTCTTGAAACTCGCATGCGCGTTATGGCGCAGACCCCAACAATTCAGTGCACGGCGCTCAACGAGATCGGGCTGGTACACACGGAGATCAGTCGGCGCACAGAGATCGAGCTCTTCTTAGGTGAGCAAGCTCTTGGGAGCTATCCGGGTGATGGCGTGCTCATTGCTACGCCTACGGGATCAACAGCATATTCTCTCTCTGCAGGGGGGCCCGTGATTGAGCCGACATTAGGAGTTCTTTTGGTGACGCCGTTGGCGCCTCATCGCTTGGGGGTGCGCCCGCTGGTACTGTCGAGCGACCGCGTCCTCATAGCCAAGGCGAAGCGCCCTGCACAGCTTCTCGCCGATGGCGATCCCATTGCTCTTCTTGCCCCAGGAGATACAGTGCAGATCCGCAAGTCAGATCGCCCGACGCGGCTCATCCGGCTCGATTCAGATTTCTGGACTTCTGTGCATCAGCTCTTAAGTTAAAGAACAGCTATTTCTTCGGCGAGCTCACGATGATGGGGATTTGGATGAAGAAGCTTTGCGTGAAGCCGCTGGGGGTGATGAGCGAGCTTCCTGAGAGTGCCAGCCCTGCAATGCTCACCCCGATGGTGAACTCTTGGGAATTTGAGGTGAAGACTGCCTGGCCGACGAGCTCGACCTCGCCCACGCGCGCCCGCAGCGAATAGACTTGGCTGGTCAGCCCCACCCCCTGCTCAAACGTCGTGAGACCAAGGAGAGAAGCCGGTCCAAGCGCTAATTCGAGCCCGATCTTCTCTTTGCTGATCTCGAGATCCTTGGGATCAAGCTCGATCTGGCCTAGGAGGCTTCCTGGCCCTAACGCCGTCCGCAAGGTGATCGTCGCCCGGCTCAGCACAAGATGGAGACGCTCATCAAGCGCGAAGCTGCTAAGAGTCTCGATCTGAGTAGGGAGCAGGAGCCCTGGGCTATCTATGCTCAAGACTAGGGTTAACTCGCGATTTGATGGCACAGTGCCGTAAGACTGGAAGTACTCTGTGAGAAGAGCTCGTAACAACTCATCAATATTGCGTAAGCGCGCCTCCAGCTGGGCGACGCGCCCAAAATCCCAGAGTACTTGCAGTTCAGGAGAGTCTCCTGATGGCGGGGCAAGTATGAGTCGCTGTATAGTGAGATAAGAAAGACCTATCAAGGGCGGGGGAGCAGGGGAAAGCCGCGAGACGCGCACCGGCTCGCCTGGCAACGTCGCCAGGGCAATTCCTAATGAATCTCTTAGACGGTGGTCTTCCCCCACCCGTGCAGAGAGAAAAAGCTCAGCGGAACAGAGGCCATCAGCGTAGGACTGCACTGAGCAGTTTTGGGCTGCTCCCGTGAACCCCAGCGCGACAAGCAAGATCATACCGAGGATGGCTCTGTGAACATACGTGCGCATAAGTCCCCCTCTTCTGAGGCCATTGTAGAATATAGGGAGAAGCTCGTCAATGGCTGGGGAAGGAAGGAGGGGCCTGGCCTCTGGTGCCGCTCTCGGATGGTGGGGAAAAATCCTCTCGGTGGGGAGGAGGTCAGGCAGCCCCCGGAGAGGCAAAACCCTTCCATCCGCGAGGAGAGCTTCTGCTCCCCTCTTCTGCACAAGAGGCCAAGCCCCGTACGTGAAGAGAGTGGGCCAGCTTGGGCACGGCATATTGTACGTCCCTGGAGGTGCCAATCACATGGAATCAAGGTGAAAATTCGGTGACCGTGGCTATTGACGATCTTTCTTCGAGGCGCTAGACTAGCAGTGTGATACGGTTGGGCT
Source organism: Candidatus Bipolaricaulota bacterium (assembly GCA_036783095.1). Lineage (GTDB taxonomy): Bacteria > Bipolaricaulota > Bipolaricaulia > RBG-16-55-9 > DRXL01 > JANXCC01. The sequence goes on along the minus strand of DAIPXV010000059.1, from coordinate 6,204 downwards.
TGCGATACAAATTTATCTTCACGCTGCTGGGATTCACGCTGATCGTCGCGGTGCCGTTGGGGATCTTGGCGATCATGCGCTTCTCTGACGTCCTAGAGAGCCAAGTGCGCGTGCGATGGGAAACCATCGTGAAGTTCTGGGGCCCCGCGGCGTTTCAAGTAGCCCAACCCTCGCTGTGTCAAAGGGTTCTACAAAGCTTTCGCGACGAAGGTTTAATCTATCTCAAGGTCACAGTCACCGGCGAGGAAGTCTGCAGCGAGCACGTTGGGGATTTGAGTGCGGAGGCACAGAGATGGCTTAAGATCAGTCCAATTTCTGGAGCCCTACCGACCAAACCCGATGTACTCGTGCAGAAAGCCTTGCCCTTCCGAGGGACGGCGTTCCTGCACTTGACCTATCTCGAGCCTGTGACTAAAGTGCGGTATAGGGTCGAATTCTATGAGGACAGCACTGGGCAGATCCAACAGCGCCAGATTCGTGAAGATGTACCCACTTTCTCTGCGTTGCAGTTGGGGGTCAGCCTCTCGACAGCGCAGGCCCTTGCCCGCCGCGAAGCGACCTTAATCGCTCTTGTCGTCAGCGGGTATCTCGTGCTTGCTCTGATTATCGCGTTCATGTTCTATAAGATGATCCTCGGGCCGGCAGAGAGCCTCGCGGGGGCGCTGCAGCGCTTCAAACGCGATCCCTCCGCGCGTGCCCACATCGCCACCGGCGATGAGCTCGAAATGCTCGCTCATGAATTTAACGCTATGGCCGATACTATTGAGGAGCGCAACCGGCGCCTCGAACAGATGAATGCTGACTTAGTCAAAGCCAATCGCGCCAAGTCTGACTTCTTAGCAATGATGAGCCACGAGCTGAAGACCCCGCTCCATGCCATCCGCGGGTACTCACAGCTTCTCTTAGAAGGGGTAGACGGCCCGCTCACCCAAGCGCAGCGCGAAGATTTAGAGAATATCTTGAACGCCGGAGACCATCTCTTGGAGTTGATTGATAATATCTTGCGATTCTCCAAGCTCGAGGCCAGCGAAGATCGGCCGTACTTTGAAGCGATAGAGACGTCAACGATCGGGGAAGAAGCTATCAAAGCAGTGAGCGCCCTCGCCCGCAGCAAGGGGCTCGAGCTGAGCTCTCACGTTGAGCCGTGCACGCTCATCGCCGACGGGACGAAGATCAAACAAGCTCTGATTAATCTCTTGAGCAACGCGATCAAGTACACGCCCGCAGGGCGCGTGACGCTCTCAGGGGTCCTGAGCGAGAACGAATATATCTTCTCCGTGTCGGACACGGGGATTGGTATTCCTGAGCACGAGCGATCGCGAATCTTTGAGCCGTTTACTCAGCTGGACAGCTCCAACACGCGAGAATTCCAAGGGGTGGGGTTAGGGCTCGCTATCGTGAAGAAATACGTTGAGATGCACGGGGGACGGGTGCTGGTGGAGAGCGAGGTCGGCCGCGGCAGTGTCTTCTCTATCGTTCTGCCGCTCGAACCCGCTCACATCAGAGCTGAGCACTCTCCCAGGAGGTAAACCATGCGCATTCTCGTTGCTGAAGATGACGCGACGTCCTTGCATCTGTTGCGGAAGTTTCTCGAAGCGAAAGGGCACTTTGTCATTTCAGCTATGAACGGTCAAGAAGCCCTGGAGAAATTCTCCAAAGAGAAGCCCGATCTCCTCTTGCTTGACGTGATGATGCCCAAGCTTGACGGCTGGGCCGTCTTACAGAAGCTGCGCGAGAGCGGGGCCAAGACCCCCGTGATTATGGTGACGGCCAAAGACTCTACCGACGACAAAGTCCGCGGCTTCTCCATAGGGGCTGACGATTATATCACCAAGCCGTTTGATCTGCGCGAGGTGGAAGCGCGCATCGAAGCGGTGATGCGTCGTGTTAGCCATTCCCCGTATATCCAGCTTGGGAAGTTACAAATTGACGATGAGCGCAAGGAGGTCCGCCTGGGCGACAAGCTCATCGAGCTTTCGCCAAAAGAATATGAGCTCCTCAAGCTCTTGGCCTCCAAGCCAGGGAAGGTCTTCTCGCATCGCGAGATCATCGAGGCGATCTGGCAAGATAACCCCTACGCGTCCTCTGAAGACGTCAAGAAATATATCTATCTCTTGCGCAACAAGCTCGAGGACGACGTCGAGAACCCCAAGCTCATCCTCACGGTGCGCGGCTTTGGCTACAAACTAGGAAGCGCCTAGCGCCAACTGTTGGGCTTCATGCACCATGGCGCGCAAGAAGTCGAGCCCGGTCTTCCAGAAGCTCGGGTCGTTCGTATCTATCCCCAGAGGGGCGAGGAGCTTCTGAGGGCTATCGGAGCCGCCCGCAGCCAGCAACTCCAAATATTTGGGAACAAACGCTTCCCCCTCACGCAAATACTGTTGATAGAGCGCAAAGACCAGCAGCTCCCCAAACGCATACGCGTAGCAATAGAACGGCACGTGAATGAAGTGCGAAATATACAGCCACCACCACCCATAGTCCTCCGTGAGGGTGACCGCATTGCCAAACATCTGTTGGTTCGTGTGGAGCCAGAGCTCGTTGATGCGCTCCGGGGGCAGCTCCCCTTGAGTGCGACGAGCCTCGTGCAATCTCTGCTCAAAGCGCGTCAGCACGATCTGGCGAAAGATCGTCGCGAACGAGTCTTCTATTTTGCTGCAGAGCAACGCAAGCTTCACTTTAGGATCTTGGATCTCGCCGAGCAACTTTCGGAACGTCAAGATCTCCCCGAAGGTGCTAGCGGTCTCGGCCATGGTCAAGGGAGTATCGGCTTGCAGGTAGCCCACTCGTCGGGAGAGATACTGATGAATCCCGTGGCCTAGCTCGTGAGCGAGCGTCATCACGTCGCGCAGTTTATCTGTATAGTTCAGCAAGATATAGGGATGAGCGCTGGGCACAGTGCTTGCGGAGAACGCTCCGCCCACCTTGCCAAAGCGGATCTCTGCATCAATCCACTGCTTGTCGAAGAACTCTTGGACGATCTGGGCCATCTTTGGCGAGAAGTCGCGATAAGCCCCAAGCACGATTCGTTGGCCCTCGGACCAGGTGCGTGTTGGCAGCGCAGCAGAGACGGGGGCATAGCGATCGTAGTCATAAAGGGTGCGTAGTCCAAGCAATCGTCTCTTCAGGCGATAATACTCTTGGACGATGTCGTAGGCGTTTTCGCAGGAAGTCATCAGAGCTTCGGCGGCAGCGGGCTCGATCTCGTTCGCGAGATGGCGCGCGTGCATTGGGGATGGGAATCTTCTCAATTCATCGTTGATCTTATGGTCGAGCACGAGCGTGTTGAAGATGTAGGTGAGGACGCGCGCGTGGCTTTGGAGCGTGCGGGTGATCGCCTTGGCGGCGCTCTTTCTGACGGAGCGATCGGGTTCGTGGAGCTTGGTGAGAGCCTGATCGAGCGTCAGTTTCTGGGCTTTCTGGCCGCGACCGATCTGAACTGTGAGCCCAGAGACAAGCTCACTAAAGAGCCGCTGGAAGGCGCGCGTGCTCGTATTGGCTTTGATATCTAAAATTTTCTCTTCGGGCTCGGAGAGCTTGTGTGGCCGGAAGAGCCGCGCTCTCTCTAAATAGTGCCGATAGCGTGCGACCTCCGGGGCGCTCATCAGGCGCTGCGCCGTCTCATCGGGCAGGTCCATCCATTCGAGCTCAAAGAACAGCAGATGTTGCCGTATCTGGGTATGGCGCTCTTGCGTGGATTGCAGCAGCGCGCCGTGACGTGGATTTTGGGTATCAGACGCATGGAGCAGATGGGCGTAGATCACAGGCTTATCCATCTGCTCGGAGATGCTCTCCAGCTCAGCGAGGGCTTCATACAAAGATTGGGGCTCGATTCCCTGACGTAGCCGCCCACGATATTTCTGCTCGAACGCTTTCGCTCGCTCCAGGGCGCCCGATAGGTCACGCGCGATAGCTGGGTCATCAACCCCTCCATAGAGATCGCTAAGATTCCAACGAACCCCCGTCGCGCTGCTGCTCTCTGCGATTTGGAGTGTTTGCATCGTCTCATCACCCTCAAAACTGTGTGATATTTAAAGGCATTATAGAGGCTTTGGGGGAGATCTGCCACTACGGTGGTAGCGCTCGATATGGGCGTATCTTATAATATGAGCGTGTACTTGACGATCTTAGGCACCGCTGGGGTGATTCCCGATCCGCAGCGGGCGCAATCGGGGTATCTGCTCGAAAAAGACGGAAGGCTCGTGCTCGTTGATTGTGGCAGCGGAGTCTTCAGCCGTCTTGCTCACGTGCCTATTGATTGGAAGCGCCTCGATACGTTCTTACTTACCCATCTCCATCTCGATCATATGAGCGATCTGCTCTCGATCTGGGCAGCACGCTGGCTCATGGGAGCTCCACAAGTGACGCTCTATGGCCCGGTGGGCACGCGAGAATTTATCACCAAGCTCTTAGAGCTCTTCCCATATATTCGCGATCACGTCGTGGTCACGGTCCATGAGCTGCGGGCGGGTCAGACTCTCTCAATTGCGGGCTTTGCCGTCTCGACGCTGGCGATGAATCATTACGTGCCGACGCTGGCATACAAATTCGATAATACTGTGGTGATTTGTGGGGACAGCGAGCCCGAACCAGCTCTCGTAGAATTCGTGCGGGGCTGCAAGATTTTAGTGCATGAATGCTCCTTTCCTGATGACGCGCGGGTCCCTCTCCATGCTTCTCCTACGCATCTTGGGGAGGTCCTCGCTCACGCCGAAGTCGAATGGCTCGTACTCACCCATCTCTACCCCCAAGCGGCAGCCCAAACAGAAGAGCTCATCAAAGCTGTACAGAAGGGCTTTCCTAAGCGCGTTACCGTCGCTACAGATCTGCAAACTATAGAGCTGTGAAGCAGTTTGCTAGCGATCAGACTCTCTGTTATAGTGTGAGTGTTTACCCATCTCTGAATAGGGAGTTGAGTGTGTATGACTACTCAGGAGGCGGTCAAGTTCTTGAAGAAGACCTCGCTCTTTGGGCAGTTCAGCGAGAAGGAGCTGGAGATGCTTTTCAGCACGGCAAAAGTTCGGGAGTTCGACGCCGGGAGCACCATCGTGCGCGAGGGTGACCCTGCCGGGGTTGCGTTTTATCTTATATTAGATGGCCAAGTCGAGGTACGGAAAGGACAGAAGCCGTTAGCGAAACTCGGCACTGGGGATTATTTTGGCGAGATGGCGTTGCTCTCGGATGCGCCGCGCTCCGCAGACGTCATTGCCGTTCAGAAGACCAAGTGCTTAATGATCACGCGCTGGGAGCTGCGCAGTATTATCAGCTCCTACCCAGACGTTGCCCTCAAGATGATGGGCGAGCTGGCGAGACGCCTCAGCGCGACCAATCAAGCGCTGAAAGAGTAGTACTCGTGCACGATGCTCGCAATGTGCTTGATCCCCTGGATGAAGTCTTCAATGCGAATATTCTCGTTGGGCGCATGAGTATTAGAGTGCGCGTAGCCGATCCCGGTCGAGACCGCGGGGATGCCCAGCCTCTGACAGAGCGTGTACATCGGGCCGCTCGCTGCGGACGTTGGGTGGACTGCCGGCTTGACCCCGTAAATTTTTTGCGCGGTGCGCCGAACTACTTCTACTAATGGGTCGTCCATAGGTGTGCGGGCAGGGTTGACCCCGTGCATCCCGATCACTTCGATATCCCCAAAGCCCTCTCTCTTGAGGTGTTTCTTGAGCAGCGCGAGGATCTTTTCGGGCTTCTGGTCGGGCACCAAGCGAAAATCTATCTTCGCGCGCGCTTCAGCGGGAAGCACGGTCTTGGGCCCTGGCCCTGTGTAGCCGCTCCAGACCCCACAGATCGTGCATGTGGGCTCAAAGTAGTGCTTCTTGCGCAGCTTCTTGCCCGAAAGACCTAAAAGATATTTTTTAATCCCGAACTTCTTGCGCCAGCCGCGCTCGTCGAAGTCCAGCTCATAGACGGCTTGGAGTTCAGCTCGGCTGGGCGGCCGCACATCGTCGTAAAAGCCCTTGATCAGAATCTTTTCGTGTTCGTCCTTGAGGGTGCTCAAGGCCCAGACCAAGCGCCACGCAGGGTTGGGCACGATCGTCCCCCACGACGAATGCTGATCGCTGACGGCTCCCCTGGCCCGCAGCTCAACATAACAGATGCCCTTCAGCCCCAAATAAATCTGGGGGATGTCTTTCAGATCTTTGTGCCCGAACTCCCAGATGCACCCGTCGGCTTTCAAGAGATTCTTATGCTCTC
>DAIPXV010000058.1:0-11080 GCA_036783095.1 Candidatus Bipolaricaulota bacterium | reverse complement strand
CATGATCTCCGGGCCGATGAGGGCCTGGGTGATCTTTCGGATGGTCTGGCGCTGTTCCGGGGTGATGCGTTCGCCGCGCACCTCGATGATATCGAAGCCGGCGACGTACATCGAGATGAACGCCCGCATGAGCGCGTCGCCCGTCTGGGCGTGGAGGGCCAAGACGCCGCGAGTGGGCTGGGGGTCGCGATGGGGGCGCAAGATCAAAAGATCCGGCTCGTGGGGGTGGAGCTCGATCTCTGCGCCGGCGTGGAGCTTCTGCGCTTCGGCCCATTCTTTGGGCAGCGTGACCATAAATGTTGCCCCGCCGGTGATCTGGACCCTTCGGGTCTCCATAGTCCCTCCCGTCTCTGGTGATTGATGCGCATTGTAATATATAGCTATATAGATGTCAAGGGCTTGACAGGGGGACGGAGATGGGCTATACTGAAACTGAAAATATTTTTCAATAAGAAGGAACATTATGATTGAACTGCTCGATCGAGTGAGGGCGAGAGGCTATCGGCTGACCGCGCCCCGCCGCGCTGTGCTGGAGGTGCTCGCGCATGAGAGGGCCCATCTGACGCCAGAGGAGCTCTATCGCCGTGCGCGGCGACGCTATGCGAAGTTGGGGCTGGTCACGGTCTATCGGACGTTAGAGCTTTTAGAGCGCCTAGGCATGGTGCAGCGGGTGCATAGCGAGCCAGGGTGTCACAGTTTTGCTCTAGTGCGCCTTGTGGGAGAGCATCACCATCAGCTGATCTGTCGCGACTGCGGCCGTGTCGAGGAGTTCTCCGACTGTCGTCTAGAGACGGCGCTCCGAGAACTCCAAGTGCGCACAGGGTTTGCTATCGAATCGCACCAGTTGGAGGTGATCGGCCGATGTCCTGAGTGTCAATAGCTTTTTCGCGCCCATAATTGAAATTTCTTTTCAATAAGAAGGAGGAGATACCCTATGAAGAAGTTCGTTCTGCTCGTGATGGTGGCCCTGGTGGTGGCAAGCTGGGGCGGCGCAGCTCAGCCCAAGCTCAAGGTCGTGGCGAGCTTCTATATCCCCTATGAGTTCACCAAGAACGTCGGCGGGGAGAGAGTAGACGTGAAGAATCTCGTCCCCGCGGGAGAGGAGCCCCATGACTTCGAGCCCTCTCCCGCAGATATCCGGGCGATCGAAGAAGCTCACGTCTTCGTGTATAACGGCGCGGGGATGGAGTCGTGGGTCGAGCGCGTGCTCTCTGTCGCCAAGAATCGCGAGAAGCTCATCGTCGTTGAAATGACAAAAGGGCTGCCCCTCCGAAAAGTCGAAGACGACGAAGAGTTTGAGTTCGATCCCCATGCGTGGACGGACCCCATCCTCGTGAAAGAGATGGCCAAGAACATCCGAGACGGACTGATCGCGGCTGACAGTGCGGGCAGCTCTCTCTATACAGAAAACGCCAAGGCGTTCCAAGCCAAGCTCGATGCGCTCGACGCTCAGATTCGAGAGGGGCTGAAGATGTGTCGGCTGAGAGATTTTATTATCTCTCACAGATTCATGGACTACTTCGCGGCTCGGTATAATCTGACGGCACATGCGCTGTCGGGGCTGGAGCCCGCCGAGCCCACTCCCCAGCGCCTAGCTGAGCTCATCCGTTTGGGCAAAGAGAAGGGCATTAAATATATCTTCGCTGAGAGGTCGGACGCCCTCAGGGCGCTCGAGGTGCTCGCGCGGGAGCTCGGCGCTCAGATTCTCATCCTGAACACTGGGCATAGCTTGACAGCTGAAGAAGAGCGAGCGGGAAAGAACTATCTGACGCTCATGGCCGAAAATCTGAAGAACTTGCGGATCGGGCTGGAGTGCCGATGAACCCCATCATTGAGATCGAGCATCTCTCGTTCGGGTACGGGGCCGAGCCGGTCCTCGAAGATATCTCCCTCACGGTCGAGCAGGGGGAGATCCTGGGGCTGATCGGCCCCAACGGCTCCGGCAAGACGACGTTGCTGAAATTACTCGTAGGGGTGCTGAGGCCCCAGCGCGGGAGGATTCGGCTCTTCGGGCAAGAGCTCTCGCAATTTCGCGCGTGGGAGCGGATCGGCTACGTGCGCCAGCGCAGCTGGGACTTTGAGAGGAATTTTCCAGCATCGGTCGAAGAGATTGTGCGCCTGGGGCGGGTACCGCGCCTGCGCTTTGGCCGCTGGCGCGCGCCCGACAGCGAAGCTGTCACCCAAGCGCTGCGCGCGGTGCATCTCGAAGAGCTGCGCCATCGCCCCATCAGCGAGCTCTCTGGGGGGCAGCAGCAGCGGGTCTTCCTCGCCCGCGTCCTCTCTCAAGAGCCGGAGCTCTTATTGCTGGACGAGCCCACGGCGGCGGTCGATCCCAAGGCTGAGTCTGAGTTCTATGCCCTCCTCACTCGCTTCCATCAAGAGCGTGGCTTGACGATCATCTTAGTCTCGCACGACATCGAAGCGATCGTCACGCAAGTGACGAAGATCGCCTGTCTCAACAGAAAGCTGCTCTTCTGCGGAACGCCGCAGGAGTGCTTAGCCAGCGATCTTCTCGAAAGAGTCTATACGGGGAGAAGGCTGGTGCGGCACCAGCACCCGTGGGGGTGATGGACGTGCTCGAAATCTTTGAGTTTGAATTTATGAGGCTAGCGTTTGTAGGGGGGACGATCATCGGGGTGCTGGCCCCCACGATCGGGATCTTTTTAGTGTTGCGGCGCTATGGCTTGATTGGAGACGGGCTAGGGCATATCGCGTTTGGTGGAGTAGCGTTTGGGCAGCTCGTCAAAGCCGATCCGATCTGGATGGCCTTGGGCTACGCGGCGCTCGCGGCTGTGGGGATAGAGCGAGTGCGGGCGCGGGGGCGCTTGGGGGGCGATGTGGCCATCGCGATCTTCCTCTCGTCGGGGTTAGCGCTGGGATTGGTCTTGGCTCGATTGGCGCGGCGCTCTCCAGATCAGCTATGGAGTTATCTCTTTGGGAGTGTGATCGCTCTGCGCCCCAGCGACGTGATCCAGATCGCGGTGCTCGCAGCTGTGGTCTTGGTGGTACTCTTCGTGGTGCGTCGCGAGCTCTTCTTCATCACCTTCGATGAGGAGACGGCAAAAGCCTCGGGGATTCGCGTGGGGTTTTATAATCTTCTCTTGGTGCTGCTGGCGGCGCTCACGGTCGTCTCGGCGATTCAGATCGTCGGATTATTATTGATTTCCGCGCTGTTGGTCTTACCCGTGGCCGCGGCGTTCCAGATCGCGCGCAGTTTTCGTCAAGCGCTCTTTCTCGGGATCGGGTGTAGCTTAGTTTCTATTTACGGGGGACTGTTTAGTTCGTATTATCTTGATACTCAGCCTGGGCCGACGATCGTCTTAGCAGCTCTAGGAATCTTTGTATTGGCAAGCATAGCCCGGGAGGTTTTAGCGCGCTTGCGTGCTGTGTAAGTATTCTTTGATTGTCTTAAAGATCACTTGGGCGACGGTCCATTGATAGAGGAAGCTCTGCAGCTTCAGCTCTTCTTTGGGGTTGGTGAGGAATCCCGTCTCGATGAGCACGGCGGGCATCTCGGCCCAGCGGATGAACAGTCTCTGATGCTTTATCCCGCGGTCGGTGACGCCCAGTTCGCGCGTGAGGCGCCTCTGGAAAAGCAGCGCGAGCTCGCGACTGCGCGGGTAGGTGGGGAGGCTCGTGTCGTCATGGACTAAGACTTCAATCCCGTTGGCTGCGGGGCTTTTCGGATGGGCATTGGCATGGATAGAGACAAAAAGATCAGCTCGCAGGCGATTGGCTAACCCTGTGCGCTCACGATGGGGAACGTAAATATCTTCGGAGCGCGTCAGCACTATAGAAATTTCGTCGTCGTAGAGGCCCAAGAGCCGAATGAAGCGCGCGATATTGAGGTTGATATCTTTCTCTTGGGTGCCGTAAGAGCCGACGGCGCCGGGGTCCCAGCCGCCGTGCCCAGCGTCTATGACGACCAAGAAGCGCTTCGTTTGGCCGGTGCCGACCTGCGCCCATCCCAGCAGACAGATCAGCGTGAGCGCGAAGACGATCGCTTTTGCTGTCAGTGCCCTCATGGGCCAGAGTATACTCGATAGACGAAGCGCCGACTATGACGGGCATTACAATGCGCGCGCATATAGGGCGATTATGCTGATGCCATGAGGGTTTCTCGCCGTCTTCCCCCATTTGACAGTCCCCGCTCTTCTGCGGTATAATATAGTGAAAATGCGCTTTATATATAGAGAAGCGCATTGATATATACCACCCTAAGGAGGTAGGGAACATGCGGATGTGGCGTGCGCGTCGGTGGCTCGGTCTGTTGGGGTTTGTGGCGGTCGGAGTGGTGGTGGGGAGCTTGGTGCTAGGCGTCCCTGGGGCATCGCAGCAGGGGGTGATCCCCGAGGAGTTAGTCGTGGGCATGGTGCCCTCGCGCGCGGCGACGATCTTGCAGCCCCCGGTCGAGGGGCTGGCCAAGCTCGTCCTCGACTATGTACAGAAGAACGGGTTTAGCCAAGTGAAGCGCGTGCGCGCGGTCATCCCCGAGTCCTACACCGCGACGGTCGAGGCCATCGGCGCGGAGAAGATCCATATCGGGCTGTTAGGGCCGTTCCAGATCGTACAAGTGATTGACAGCTACGGGGCGATCCCCATCAACGTGGCCAAGCGCGGCGAGAAGCTCACCTACCGCTCGCAGTTCATGGTGCATGTGGATAGTCCCCTCAAGGCCCTCAAGGACGATAATCAAGATCCCAAGGACGACTTGGTAGGCCTAGTGAAGTCTGGGGCGACCGTGCGGTTCAGCTACGGCGGCAGCTCCACGTCCACCTCGGGATTCCTCTTCCCGTGCAAGACCCTCAAAGACCTGGGGATCCTCCCCGGAGATTATAAGAACTTCAAGACAATCCGCGCGGCCAATCACCTCGCCTCAGCGATCGCCGTCTACAAGAAGGACGTAGATGTTGGCGCGGGCTTCGACGACGTGCGCGAGAGCCTCAACACTGAGCAGGCGAAGAAAGAGCTCGGGTGGAAGCCCGGAGATCCTGAGCCCAGCACCAAAGTGAGGGTCATCGGCTACAGCGACGACATCCCCAACGACGGGATCGTTGCTATCAAAGCGCTCGATGCCAAGCTGCGCGAGACGATCAAGCAAGCGTTCGTCGAGATCATGAAGACCGAAGAGGGCAAAAAGTTCGCCAAGGACGCGCTCGATGCCACGGATTTCGTCCCCGTCCCCGAGGGCTATGACATGCTCAAGGCCCTCGAAGCGGTGCGCGTCGTCGCTAAAGAGATCCAGCCCAATCTTGCCAAGTGCGAGAATCAGTAGTCACTACTTTAGGGGGCGAGGGAGGGCACCTCTCTTGCCCCCTAAGCTTCTTTTTTCTAATATTAAAGAGACATGGCAGCGCCCATCTTGCGCGTGCGCAATCTCACGGTGATCTATCCTGGGGTGCGCCCGGTCAAAGCCCTCGACACCGTGAGCTTAGAGATCTACCCTGGGGAATTCGTGGTCGTCGCGGGGGTTTCAGGGTCGGGGAAGTCCACGCTCCTGCGGGCGATCAACCGCTTAGCGGAGAACGATCACGCTCGCATCGAAGGGGAGATCTATTTCGATGGCGTTGATGTGTTGCGGGCCTCGCGGCGGCAGTTGCGTGAGATCCGCTCGCAGATCGGATTTATCTTTCAAGAGTATAACGTCGTGGAGCGGCTCTCGGTCTTGACGAACACTCTTGTGGGCTCGCTGGCGCATGTAGGGTTCTGGCCCTCTTTGGTAGGGAAGTTCCCATCGTATCAGGTTGAGCGGGCCCATCAGGCGCTCGAGCGTGTCGGGATTCCTCAGCCGCGGCACTTCGATCGTGCGGCGCGCTTGTCGGGAGGGCAGAAGCAGCGCGTGGGGATTGCTCGAGCCTTGCTCCAAAGACCAAAGCTCATCTTGGCTGATGAGCCCGTCGCTTCGCTCGACCCCATCACGGCCAACGTCGTCATGAATATCTTCAAAAAAATTAACGAAGACGAAGGAATCACGACCATCGTGAACTTACACGACCCTGTCCTGACGTTCAAATACGGGCGACGGATCATCGGGCTCAAGCACGGGCGCATTATCTACGATAAACCCATCACCGCGATCAATCGCGAGACCTTTGAAGAAGACATCTATGGCACTGTGGACGGAGGGGGCTAGGCTCTCCGTGGGGATGTGGCTGAGACGCTTGGGGGTTCTCAGCGGGCTCGCTCTGCTGGCGGCACTCTATGGGTGGGCTCTGCGGGGCGTCGAGTTCGATCTCTTCTCTATCTTCAAATACGGAGGAAAGTTCTTTGAACTTCTCGGGCGGATGTATCCCCCGGATTTTTCTACGCTGCCACAGCTTGTTCGTCCTCTCTTGCAGACCCTCCAGATGGCCACGGTGGGGACGTTCTTCGGGGCGCTGATGGCACTGCCCTTGGTCGTCTTCGGGTCGCAGCTCATTGTACGAACTGCGCTGATCTATTGGCCCGTGCGCGCCTTGATGAACGTCTTGCGCACCATTCCCGATCTGCTCTATGCGGTCTTGTTCGTAGCGGCTATGGGATTTGGGCCGGCCGCTGGGGTGGGAGCGCTCTCGTTCTTCGCGTGCGCGATCATCGCCAAGCTCACCTCGGAGTCCGCAGATAATATCAATCCCAAGCCCATCGAGGCTGTGGAGGCCGTGGGTGCGGGCAAGCTCCACGTCATCCGCTATGCGGTGCTGCCCCAGCTCATCCCCGCGTTCATTGATCACGTCATCTATGTCTTTGAGCTCAACGTGCGTGTCTCCGCAGTGATGGGCTATGTGGGGGCTGGGGGCATGGGGATGCAGCTGACGACAGCGATGGAGTGGCGCAATTACCCGCAAGTGCTGACCATTGCCCTGCTGATCTTTGCGCTGGTCATCGTGATTGATCTTATCGCCAATCGCGTGCGCGATGCGCTCGTGCATGGGATTGTCTTGCCCGGCCCGCTGCGCCTTCTGGGGGGTGGGGCTGTGGTGGTGGTGATCGTCTGGTCGTTTGTGTCCCTTGAGGTGGACTTCGAGCGGCTTGCTCGCGGAGTCGAGTACTTTCGCAATCTCCTATGGGCGATCGTGACCGATCCCGCTACGGAGTACTTCGGCTTAGCGGTGCAGCGCATGGTGCAGTCGGTCCAGATTGCGCTCATCGGCACGACGATCAGCTTTGTGTTCTCGTTTCCCTTGGGATTTTTGGCGGCGCGGCGCCATGTGGGAATCCCCGTGGCCGTGGCCGTGGGGATGAAGCAGATTCCCAATATCATTCGGGCGTTTCCCGAATTGATCGTGGCGATCTTCTTCATTGCGACATTTGGGCCGGGGCCCCTCCCAGGGGTGCTCGCCATTGCCATTCACTCGGTGGGGATGCTGGGGAAGTTCAACGCCGAGATTGTGGAAAAGATCCGCAAGGAGCCCGTGGAAGCTTTGCAATCGACGGGGGCATCGCGGCTGCAGGTCTTTCGCTATGCGGTGCTCCCCCAGGTGCTCCCCGAATTCTTGGCGCTCTTTCTCTACAGATTTGAGATCAACGTGCGAGCGGCGTCGGTTCTGGGGATCGTGGGGGCAGGGGGGATCGGCTCGCTGATTAATGAGGCGCAATCGTATCGAGCGTGGGATATTGTAGGGATCTGCTTAGTCGTGATCATCCCCACGGTGATGGCTCTTGACTTTATGAGCGCGCGCATCCGCCGCAAGCTCATCGAGGGCTGATCATCGAATCTCGATGCGCCCGTTCACCGTGCTCGCCCTGATAGTGATGGTCGTGAGGGCGCTCTCGAAGTTGCTTGTCGTGCCCTCGACATGATGACGTTCTTGTTGCTGAAAGACGAAGTTTTGGATCTGGACTCTCACTCGGTCGGTTGTGCTCTGGGCTGAGATCGCGTAGCCCACCGAGGGGTCATCGGGGACGTCCAGCTCGATCGAGCCGTTGAAGGTGCTCAGCTCGTAGCGTCCCGTGACGTGCCCGAGAATGAGATCAATTGAACCATTGGCTGTTGAGATCGTCGCTTGGCTGGCCGAGAGCTGCCCGCTGATGGAGCCGTTGGCCGTTTGGAGTTTAGCGTTCTGTGCCGTGAGCGCGTTCAGTTTCACGCGCCCGTTCATCGTGCTGAGATTGGCCACGGCAGCGTTGAGCTCCTGGACGTTGATTGCGCCGTTGAGCGAGCTGGCGTTCAGTTCATAGACGCGCCCGCGCGGCAGCCAGAGCTGCACGTCCGTCTCTAGCGAGTTGAATGGCCCCAGTGCCTGTCGTGGGGCGCGAAAGCTGATTCCCGTTGGGGATAAGTGCAGCGCTTGAATCGCGCTCTCGATAAGCCGTTGGGATTCGGCAAAGTCCCACGAGCGAGCGCGTGCCGTGAGAGTAATCCGAAAGTTTCCGCGCTCCCAGGTCTGCACGGTGATATCACCGTTTTGGATGTCGAGAGCGACGCTGAGGGTTGGGGCGTCGGCGAAAGACTCTTCAAACGAGACAGTCTTCGATACGCTAAATGGGCTGGGCAGGCCCACGGACGCTGGTATCTCCGAGGTGGCAAGGATCACCCCCAAGGCGAGCGCCCCGACGACCAGCGCGAGGAGATGAATCAGCTCATCCAAGAGTAGCGAGCGCGACCAGAGCGCCAGCACAAAGCAAATGAAGAGCACAATCCCGCCGGTGATGACCAAGTCCGCGCGCTCGATGGGCGCGAACGCCTTCCAGTCTATATACTGCAACGCGAGCACCAAGACCCCGATAAATATTAAAAATTCTCCTAAGCGCACAGCGCTCGATCTCATGAAGGACCTCCTTGCTGGGTGTCGGAGGGCTTCGGCCATGATTTCGCTAAACCTGAGATCAAAAGCGCGACACCCAAGATAATCAAAATGCCGGGCAAGGCCAGGCGCCATGAGAGCTCAAACCACCCCAGGAGCGACAAGCGCCACGCGATTCCCCCTAAGATGAGCACTAGACCCCAGAAGAGATACTTATACGGACTATGGATCTTCTCAGGCACTCGAACCACCTCCGCGACGCGCATAGGCGAGCCCGATCAAGAGTACGCCGACGGCGATAAGAAAGACCGCCCAGGGCAGCTCTGGGAGATACTGTCTCACGAGCGAGTACGTGCCGATACCGATCAACAAGAGTCCGCCGAAGATGAGCCAGTCTTCGGAGCGTGGGGGTGCCAACGTCGGCGTGGGAGGGTTGGGCTGGGCGGCCGTCTGCGATTGCGTATAGAGCTTGGCGATCAAGAGACTGGCAATCAGGGCGCCGACGGGCCAGACGATCCAGCTTACAATCACCATACCGATGGCGAAGCCAGGATTGGCCGCGTAGCGCGCGATAAGATCGCCCAGCTCGGCGAAGAACTGCAAGGGGGATTTGGACTGTTCAGTGCTCATTTGAATACCTCCTTGAGCTGATCAAGCAACCAGAAGAGCACGCCCTGGGCTACAGCAGCTATAATATAAGTGATAATTGCTCCTCCTGTCGTAAGGCCATAATGCTGACGTACAGCTATCACACCTAGTGTGATTGGCCAACTAATCGCAACATAGAACAAGAATACCATGAGTATTCCGACACTTGGGTCTAAGGTTGGCGAACAATTCCCCCCGAATGGTAGGCAAAATGTTGGAGGTCTTATCCCGAATAATAAGATAATTGGAACAGATACCAAAACAATCAAAATAGATGGAACCACTGTGAAGGCGAGTGCGCAAAAAGTTCCTCCATAGTCTCCTTCGTAATACCACTGCCGGCCGATGACATGTACTAAGCCTGTAAATACAGCTAGCGAGAGCAATGCTTGTGCTATATGAGTGATTGTTCCAACTATAGAGAATGGAAGTTGAGATTTATAACTAACTATTGCAGCTAGGACTTGTAGTGCATCGGCAAGAATGACTGAGATGATGATAAACGTTATTGCCCAGGCCCAAGGACGCTGGCGTGCGATCTCCAAAAGGACTTCAGATGGATAAAGAATTACTCCTAGAATCATCTCCCCCAGGCTTAAAGGCTTTTGTTCAAGGTGTTCTTGCATCGTCAACCCACCCTCTTAAGCCATTGTTATGCTTTAGTATCGTGGCACGGCGTGCCAGCCCTCCAGCGCCCGCAAGAGATAGACCACCTCCGGCTTGAGCTCGCCCACAGAGATATTTGTAGCACTCCCGCGCCCAAAAAGCAACTCCACTAGCCCCGGCGCCGCCGGACGATACTCGATCACCTCGGCGTCGGGAACTCCCGCTAAGTCCCTCGCGGCTTGCAGGGCGTCCTCTAAGCTCCCCAACTGATCAATCAGCCCCAATTGTACGGCTTGAGCCCCCGTGTACGGCTGCCCCGTCGCCAGCTCCCGAACTCTTTCTACTGGGAGCTTGCGCCCCTCCGCCACAGCGTTCACGAACTGCTCATAAAACTCGTCCACGTACTGCTGAAGGAGCGCACGCTCCTCATCGCTCAAGGGGCGCAGCCCCCGAAAGAGATCTTTGTACTTGCCAGACTTGAAGATCTCCGGCTTGATCCCAAAGTTCTCCAAAAGCTCTTCGATAGAAAAGAGCAGCGCGATGACCCCAATAGACCCCGTGGTCGTCCCCGGATGGGCGATAATTTTGTCAGCGTAGAGCGAGATATAGTAACCCCCAGAAGCCGCAACGTCGCCCATCGAAACGAGTACGGGCTTCTTCGTCTTCTCTTTGAATTGTTTGATTCTTGCCGCGATCGCTTGGGAAGCGGCGACGGTGCCACCGGGGCTGTCTATGCGCAACACAAGAGCTTTCACCGAAGAATCGCGCTCGGCGCGCTTAAGAAGATTTTCAACTTGGGCGGGGGTGATCCCGCCTCCTCCCAAGAGCCCCGTATCTAAAGACTCGCTAATTGGGCCGCTCAAGCGCACCAGAGCGACTTTCGGTCGCATCCCCCAAGCGATCTGCTGCACCGCCACCCAGATCACATAGATGCCGATGAGAATGAGTATGACCCACAGAATGCGCCGTCCACGCATAGCGCACCTCCTTTTGATTTTAAGTAAGTTCCTCCAGCACAACTATAGGGACTTCCTTAACGCGCTTCCATGCAGGCTCGTTTGTCAAAAGAGCATCTACTTTGTGGACTAGGGCAGTGGCAATAT
>DAIPXV010000057.1:0-11108 GCA_036783095.1 Candidatus Bipolaricaulota bacterium | reverse complement strand
TCGTCGTTGCCCGCGCCGCCGCGCACGACGTCGTTGCCCGCGCCGCCGCGCAAATCCATAACACTAGCTGTAAGGTTGTCGTCGCCAGCGCCGCCGTCGATAGTGTCGTTCCCGTTGCCGCCGTCGATATTGTCACCACCAGCGCCGCCGCTCAGGCGATCACTGCCATCGCCACCGTTGATCGTGTCGTTGCCATCGCCACCGTCGATCGTGTCGTTGCCAGCGTCACCGTTGATCGTGTCGCCGCCAGCGCCGCCGAAGAGCCGGTCGTTGCCTTCGTTGCCGTTGATCGTGTCGTTGCCATCGCCGCCGTTGATCGTGTCGTTGCCGAGACAGCCATTCAACGGACTATCTGCGCCATCACCGCCGTTGATGACATCAGGCGCGCCGGCAGCAGCGTCGCATGATCTATCGCCATCGGCATCGTCGCCGTAGATTGCATCATCCCCGGCAAGGCCATTGATGATGTCGCTTCCGGCCGTGCCGCTTAGAGTATCATTGCCTGACGTGCCATTGATCACCGCGGCGTAGACGAGCAGCGCCACACCGATCAATCCCAATACGCTCAGCAGACCCACTCCGATCAGCTTCTTGTTGTTCATCGCTTTAGTAGCCTCCTTCTTTCACAGTGATGGCAGAATTATAGCGTTCCCTTCGGGCCCTGTCAAGAGCCCGAAGGGAACGCCCATTACATTCGTTTATCGCAGCACGACGAGCTTGCTGAGCTTGCTCGTCACCGTCTGGCCGTCCGCGCCCTGCACCGTCACGACGTAGAAGTAGACGCCGTTGGCCAGCTCCGCAGCAGCCGTAAACGGCACGACGTTGCCCTGGGCCGCCCCGCTGAAGACGAGCTTGCCCGTCATGGAGAAGACGCGCACCGTCGTCTGGGCGATCCCAACGCCCTCCACCACGAAGTACGCGCCGGAGCTGCGCACCGGCTGCTGGCTGAGCGTGATCGCCTTCACGGCGAGCGCCACCGGCGCGCCCAGCACCTCGACGGTCAAGGGCTGCAGCTCAGACTCGAGGCCCGGCACGGCGGCCTTGACCCGCCCAGCGATGGTGTAGAGCCCAGGCTGAGCGTTGGCCGGCACGCTCACTTCGTAGCTTACGGAGACCGTGCCCTTCGCAGAGAGCCAGAGCCACTTGGTCTCCGAAGCTTTATAGTACGCGCCGCTCATCTGGAGGGGCTTGGCCGACCAGCCCGCAGGCAGGCTCTGAGCGATCAGCAGCCCGTTGATGCCGTCCTTGGCGTCCACGCGCACCGTCACGATGAAGGACTCACCGGGGCGGACGGCGCGGACGCTGGTGGCCAACGTTGCGATTTGGCCCGTAGGGGCGATTCGCGAATCGCCCCTACCCATAGCCGTCATCTTGCCGCCCAAGGGGACAGTCAATTGACTGCCCTTGACCCACAGATCAATGAGCTGGATGATCTGGGTGTCGCCGATCTTCTTCGGCGGGCTGCAGCCGGGGACATCGCCGTTCTTGACCCACAGATCTATCGCGGTGATGATCTCGGCGTCGTCCAGGACCTTGTTCTTGTTGGTGTCCAGGGCGAACGGCAGGCACGCCGCCTCACCGGCGACGGAGACCGTGACGGACTTGGTGCTGCCGGAGGGCTGCGCCGTGACCGTCACCGTGTAGGTGCCGGGCGTCTGGAAGACGAAGCTGAAGACGTCCACGCGGCTGCCCTGCGGGTTGACCGTGATCTGCCGGCTGAACTGGTTGACGACGTTGCCCAGGCCGTCCTTGATCACGACCGTCACTTCCTGCGTGCCCTCTTCGAGGCCATTGTTCTTGATGGTGTAGTTGAAGGTCACGCTATCGCCGACGGTGACGTCGGTCTTGGACGCCGTCAGCGATTCCACGACGAAGTCGGTCTCGGTCTGGACGGCGGGTTCACCCAGGAACGGCCGATACTTGACCTTCTGGCTGACGCGGTCGCCGATGCCGCCGGGGTTGTCTGTGGCCTTGGGGCCGGAGGGCTCGCCCCACCAGTTGTTGGTGGCGTCGAACTCCTCGCCTGGCGCGAGCGCGCTGGCGTCCACGCCGAACTGCTCGTTGCGCGCGATGTTGTTGTTATTGGCCTTGGAGCCTGAGGCCTTGTGCACCAGGATACCCACGGCGTTGTTGCGGATGTCGTTCTTGCTGATCGTGGTGTTGGTGGCCTTGAGCTGGATGCCCACGCCCATGCCGTTCTTGCCCACGATCTTGTTGTCCGTGACCTCTAGCCCGGTGCCGCGCTGCACAGCCTCGATATAGACGCCGATGCCGTTGCCGGAGAACTTGCTGTTCTTGACGGCGCCAGTGATCAAGTCCCGCCCGGCAAAGAGGCTGACGCCCTCCTTGACGTTATCGTTGGCCGTGCAGTTCTCGACCAGGACGTTCTGGGCGATCTGGCGTCCGGCGGCGCCGACGCGGATGCCGCCGTAGTTGCTGTTGGCCGTGACTCCCCTCACGGTGATCTGGCTGAGGTCTTCATTGGCCGTCACTTGGACGCCGTCGCCGACGGTGTCGCGGTTGCGGTCGTTGCTCTCGAAGGTGCTGTTCTCGACGAGCACGTTGCTCACGTTGCGCGAGGCCGCAACAAGGGCGCCGTGGTCGTTGTTGGACGACGCCTCGGTCGGGTCAATGGTCACATTGCGGATCGAGCCGTCGGTGGCGGTGCGGATGGTGATGCCGTTGCCGCTACCCAGGGCGGCGCGATCGCCGTTGTGGTTGAACGTGCTGTCCTTGATGGCGATCTCGCTGAGATCACCAGCGCGGTTGAGTGCCGTGTCATCACCGACGTTACCGGCAGCGGCGGGTTTGCCGGTGGCATCAGACTCGATGCGGAAGCCCGCGCCGCCGTTGTTGCTAGCGTCCACGTTGGTCGCAGTAATAGAGCTGATATCGCCGTTATCAGTGATATGGGCGATGCCATCGCCGTTATCATTGATCTCTTCTGGAGTTCCAACGCCAGTGTCAGCGATACCACCGCGCTGGGAATCGCCACCGGACTCGATGGCCTGGACGTTGGTCCAGGTGATCTCGCGGATGTCGCCGGAGCGCACCGTAGCTTGATCAGTGTCGGTCTCCAGGCGGAAGCCGCCCAGGCGATTGCGGCGTGCCACCTCGTTGGTGAAGCTGATCCGGCTGATCTCCTGGCGCTCGGTGCGCAGGAAGACGCCGAACCCAAACCCAAAGAACTGCCCAAAGCCATTATCGATAAATTCTGTAAATCGGCCGTTCTCGCGGTAGTCGTTCCCGGAGAAGGTGATGTTCTCGATGCGGAAGCCGTCAATAGCAACGGCAGGGCTGGCAGCACCAACGCCGGGATCAACCATTGTCGAGTCATGGTAGACCCCGAAGCCGTCACCGTAGGGCGCCTGCCGAGCGCCGGTGCCGGCTGGCGCGCCCGGCTCGCCAAAACCGTTGTTGTGGAACTTGTTGTTGGAGACCGTGGAGCGCGTGAAGTCCCCGGCATTGGCGATGCAGACGCCGTTGTTGAAGTTCTGCCGGAAGTCGTTGCCATCGAAGAGCACGTCCTCGATGCGCCCGCGGTTCTCCATGCTGATACCGTTGCCGTCGCGGCAGGGCTTGTAAGCAGCCGTGCCGATAGCCCCGATCACGCCCTGGTACTGTCCGCGGTTGCCGTTGATGATGTTATTGACGAACTGGATATCGCGGACCTCGGTCACCCGGCTGGTGATGTAGATGCCGTTGCCCTCAGCGGGCAGCAGGGCCGGGGCCGGGCCGTTCTGGGTGATCCCCTGGCTCCCCTGGGCGTTGTTGCTGATGATGACGTTCTCGCCCAAGCGGCCAGCATAGTCGAACTTGATGCCGTTGCGGGTGTTCTGATGGATGATGTTGCGATCGATCAGGGTATCGCGGATCTCCAGGACGCCCTGGTCGAAGAGGATGCCGTCGGCCGGTGTACCACCGGGGAGGTCACCGGAGCGCACGATGGTGTTGTTGAGGATGCCCACCATCTCCACGGTGCCGGTGTTGCAGAAGTGGATCGCTGCCGACTGCAAATCGCATCCGGAAGCGAAGTTTGGAAGATCGAATTGAGCATTCCGATCGAAGGTATTGCCATCGATGACGACATTGCGGTCCAGGCCGCGGCGGCCGATGGCCCCAACGGTATCGCCGAAGACCAAGCCGGCCCCGTTATTCTGGCGGAACTCGTTGTTGAGGATGCGAATAGTGTCAATGGCCGTGATCGCGCTGTATTGGAAGATCACGCCCTCCGCATCGTTATTGAGAAAGCGGTTGTTCTGGATGGTGATGTTCTCCTGAGCAATCCCCGCGCCAGCAGGCACGACATTAAAAGGTTGAGCGCCCGGTTGCTCAGGGATGATATCAAGGCCAACTGGGACAGCGCATGGACCACCGACAAGAGTAGGATCGGTGACGCAGAGGCCCACCGAAAAGCCGACTGCCGCCGCATCAGGATGGGTGACCGTGATCCCTTGATCAGGCGCCGGACCACCGAAGGTCACGCCGCGCACGATGATACTGATCAGCGCCCCAGGATACGCACCGCCAAACGGGGCGGGATCAGCAGTGATGATCGTGGCCGTGGCGCCGTTCATCGAGCGCACCGTCAGGTTCTCCACGCTCACTACGAGGGGCACGGTGCCCATTACGGGATCAGATAGATTATAGACACCGTCAAAGACGACGCAGGTGTCGCCCGGTCCGGCCGTCTTTCCCGCATCCGGGCTGGTAGAGACCGGCGCTGCCGGAATGGGGTTGCCCGAGACGCAGGCGCGCAAGCTGGCCGTGTCCGTGACCTTGATCTCGGCGCCCAGCGCCGTCAGTCCGCTCGATATGACGAAGATCGCAAGAAGCGCAATGATAACCGTCCGCATGTTCGGAGCCTTGCTCAACTTCAATTCGTACCTCCTTCTCTCTTTGATGTCGAGTTGCCTATCCGATGATGTGAATAATGCCGTCAACATAGTCGCTTACCCCTTACTGCGACGGAGGCGCAGCTTCCTCAGCGCCGCCGAAGCTGAACGAGGCCGAGAGCACGATGGTGTCACTGGCGCCCTCGCCCACGATCACGTTGTTCTGCAGCCACGCGAAGTCCACGCCCAACGTGCCCAGCACCAGTCCCGCGCCCACGGTGAGCGCGAACTGCTCGCTGCCCGCCGGACGGACCGCGCCCGCGCGCACCGCCAAGGGGCCAATCCCCCGGAACTCCGCGCCCGCGCGGATCGCCATCTCCCCGCCAGCGTACAGATCCACGCCCGCCGCCAGGGTGAAGTCCGACGAGACCGCAAACCCAAAGCCGACCCGGAAGAGCTGGTCTACGACCCCGGTCGAGCCCGTAGACCAGGTGACCCGCGTGCCGCCGATGTCATACGCGGCCGCGCCGATAGTCAGCCCCGGAATCAGCCCGTCAATGAGCAGGCCGCCGTCGAAGCCGATCCCCGTCGCGGACTCGTCAAGCAGGGTCTGGCTGTAGTACTTGCCCGCCCCGCCGACGATGACGCTGAGCCCATTGAGGGGCACGGGGAACGCTCCGCAGAACGCGCCCAAGAGCTCGGTGTCGCTGCCCATCGTGCCATCAGCCAGCGGGATGTCCGTGATCGAGACGAGCGAGAGGCTCAGCCCCCAGGGCAACCCAAACAGGGTCCACGTGGCCCCGGCAAAACTGTAGTTGATGCCCGCTCCAAAGAGATTGGTGTTCATGCCGCCGACTTTGATGGACTGATCGGCAGCGGCCTTGGCGACGCCCGCGGCGTTCCAGTAGCAGCTGGAGTATCCGTCGGCCACGCCGACGAAGGCTCCGCCCATCGCGAGCGCGCGCGCGTCCACGCCGTTCTTGAAGACTGGGTTGGCTCCCGTGGGCTCCTGGGCCGCGGCCATCAGGCCGGCCACAAGGACGAGCGCCAACGCCAGGATCGAAGTTCGGTTCATCGTTTGCTTAACCTCCTTATGCATTCGTATTCTCCATTGGTGTCCCGTCGGGGCGGGGCGAACCCCACCCCGACGGATTGGGTCTCTTTAGCGCAAGATCACGAGCTTCATGACCTTGCTCGTCTTGCTCTGGCCCTTGCCCGACGCCGTCATGATGAAGAGATAGACGCCGTTGCCCATCTGGGCGACGCTCCACTCCAGCGACGCGCCGGCCTTGCTGCCGGAGAAGACGAGCTTCCCCGCCAGATCGTAGACGTTCACCGAGACGCGCTCGATGCCCGAGCCGACCACCTGGAAGGTGACCTTGGTCGTGGCTGGGACTGGGGAGGCCTTGAACTCGCGCACCTCGAACTTGGCCGAGAAGAGCGAGGCGGTGGCCGGGTCGGCGCCGGCGTACTCCGCTTTCAGAGTATCGCCGTCTTGGGCCTCGATCGTCGCGCCACTGCCGGGCTCGCCCGTGGCGATGGCATCGCTGCGGAAGACGCCCTTCTGCGCCGTCTCCTTCACGGTGATCTTCCAGGTCTTGACGACCTGGCCACCGCGCAGCTGGGTCAGCGTGACGGCGTCGGTGAGCGTGCCACTGCGATTGGGATCGGTCACCTCGATGAAGAAGGTCTTGCCGATCTCAATCGAAGCCGGGTCGAACCGGACGGTGGGCTTGGTCGGGGCGACCGGCGGCTCAAACAGCGGGATGATCCCGATGGAGGTCGCCGCGTAGTCTTGCGGGTTATCGGCGGCCTGGAAGTGCGCCTCGATATTATCTCTATCCTGCATCTGCAGGATGCCGTCGCCGCGCGTGATGTCGCTAGGCAAGCCGCGGCGTAGCGGCAACCCCTGCTGGTTCATGAACAGCCCGGTATCGGGGCCGGTCTCCTGCAGGGTGACGCACTCCCGATCGCCGGTGTTGCGGTCGAGCACGATCACCGGGATCTGCTCCACCAGACCGGAGCTGAAGTTGAGCGTGGGATCCTCCAGCTGGACGAAGACGTCCATGCCCACCTTGTACTCGGAGATGGGCCGGCCGGCGTCGTCCACGAAGCGCAGCTTCTTGTCGAATTGATCGAAGGTGTAGGGCTTGATCGTCGCGGTGATCGCGATGACATCAAACGCATCGAGAGCGCGCTTGATCTCGTCAATGCTCTCGATGATGGAGACTTCATCGTCGAAGTACGTGGCATAGATGACGTCGTCGCGGGCGACTGCAAGCTTGCCGTCGTTCTGCTCGTCTACCGTCGGGGTGAAGACGATCTCCGGGCCCTTGCCGAAGACGGTGAGGTCATCGGGGACGGGGCAGGAGGCCACCGCCTTGGGGACGATCTTCAAGGGGCCAGGATTGCGGAAGACGCCGGTGTTGACGCCGGTCTCGACGAGCACCTCGAGCTCTTGGCCGCCGTTGACGTCGAAGATCATGACCACGACGCGCTCGACTCGATCGGAGTCGGCGTTCTGGTCGCGGTCCTCGACTTGGACGAAGACGTCCTGGCCGATGCGCAGCTCAGTGACTTCGCGGCCTGTGGCGTCCACAAAGGAGATGCGCGCCGGGTTGCGGTGCGCCACTTTCACTTGGGTCACCGCAAAGTCATGGGGATCGTTGATGTCGCCCATGCCGAGCATCGCTACCGGGACCGCGCCGACGGTGAACGTCGAACTGACGGTCACTGGGGCTTGGGCGCCCGCCGACGTGACGGGAGTGACCGTGCCGGTGATGGTCACTGGGCCCTGGGGACAGACGAGCTTATATTGATGCTCGAAGGACTGTCCCGGATTGAGCGGGGTGATCGTGCCCGCGCGGCTGACGGTGCCACCGGCGAGCGTACAGCCATCAACGTTATCGTTGATTAAGAGGGCGCGCAGCGCCTGCTTCGCCGTGACCTTCACCTTAACGGTGAACTCCTTGTCCGCGACGATGACATCGGGGACGTCGCGGCTGACGGTCACTAATGGCGATTCTACTGTAGTGACCTTCAGCTCGGCGAAGGCGCTCGCGGCCGAAGCAGCAGCCACCTCGATGTTCGAAGTAACAGTGATGGACTCGCCGACGCCGGCAGCGGTCGCCGGGGTGCACGTCCCTGCAATCGAGAACGTTCCCGGTGCAGCGCCCGCGCGGACTCTATATTTGATCTCGAACTTAGCACCAGGAGCCAGCGGGCTGATCGTGCCGCCGCGGGTGTCCCCAGTGACGGTGAACGCTGGATCGGGCCGATCGCTGATGATCGCGGCGGTCAGCTGTTGCTTGGCGATGATCCGTACCGTGATCTCGGCCTCCTGGCCGGGTTTTAGGCTTGCCGGGACGACGCGCTCGCACACGGCAAGAGCGCTTTCGGCCTTGTCGGTGCGCGTGCCCACCGGCGGCGGAGGCGGCGGAGGAGCGAAGCCCGCTGGGGCTTGATAGAACGCTAAGATAGTGTCTTTATCTAACGCTTCAAACTCTGAAGCGCCCAGTGACCGACCCTTGTTCTTAGGGTCCACTAAGATGACGCCGTCCACGTTGCGGAAGACGCCCGTGTCTGGGCCAGTCTCGACCAATGTGAGCTCGAGCGCTTCCTTGGTGCGGGCGTTGACGAGCGTCGCTTTGACCGACTCGATGGTGGTGGGGCTGGTGTTCTCATCCGCGTCGGTGACCGTGACAAAGATCGTGCGACCGATGTCCGTCACGCTGACCGGGTTCCCACCAGCATCAGTAATAGAGATGATAGCACGAGCGCGAGTGCCCGGCGCAGTGCCGGTATAAATCTTGCCCAGATAGATGCTGATATCGTTGGGGTTGGTGGGGTCCTGATAGCGGACAAAGAGCGTATCGGTATCGAAGACCTGCAACTGCAGATCGCCGGTGGTGACCGGCTGACCGAGCATCGCCTTGGTGATGAGGATGCCGGTCTGGCTGCGGAAGACCCCAGTATTCACCCCGGTCTCCTGCAGGACCAACCCGTCCAGGCTGCTGACGTGATCCCCGCTGACCATCCCCGGATAGTCAGGACATGGTCCAGCGCACAGCTGCACCACGGGGACATCGTCGCCCAACTGGGTCTTGAGGCTCCCCGTGAGGAACTCCACCTCGTCCGAATCACGGTTCTCATCGGGGTCGACCACCGTGATGAACGCCGTCTCGCCCACGCGCCAATATTGCTTGGGCGTCCCGTTAATGTCCGTAAGAAGAACCTGGCCCTTACTGGCCAGCGCTGCTGGAGCCATCGCGGTGACGCCCACAATAAAGGCGATCACGGCGATCAGGCTCGCCAACTGTACTCTGCTCTTCTTCACTTCTATACCTCCTTCTGATTAGGGTCTAAAATATGCCGACATGCTCAAAAGAGAGACGCGCGCACCGCTTGCAAACGCGTGCCGAACGATCCGTTTCTTCCGTTTGGCGACCACCTCCCGATCGAAAAAAGCATTGACCTATCGTTGGACTCACCATGTAAACACAGAACGCTCTCCTGAGGTGATTTTCCATAAGTATTATAAGGTCCGCTCTCCCCTCTGTCAAATCGCATCTCCATCGTCGCTAATTTTCCCCCTGTTCCCCGCCAAACTCGTGCGAGCTTGGCGCTGGTCCACATCTCGTTCCTCCCTGGGAAAACTTGGCCATAGTTTACCATATGCCGGGCCTCCCTGTCAAGCGGGGCCTGGGGCTCTCCCCAGAGACTCCGTCACGCTCTCGTCGTTCCATACGCTTTGCCTAGGAGTCTAGCCGAGATTCTCCCTCGCCCCAAGGACATACGTCCCTATAGTAATATGATCTCGGTGCGCTCCCGAGTGTTATGGGCATGAGTGATCGCGATCACGTTGAGCGGGCAAGAGCCCGTCGTGCGGCTTCAGCTATCTTTTCTGGGGTCAGCCCGTAGTGGGCGAGGAGCTGGTCGGGCTTGCCTGACTGCCCGAATTTATCTTGAATACCCACGCGCACTAGCGGGATAGCGTGCTCGCAGAGCGCTTCGGCGAGCGCCCCGCCCAAGCCCCCAATGATGGAATGCTCTTCGACGCTCACCGCGCAGCCAGTTATCTTCGCGTACGTGAGCACCGTGGGGTCGAGGGGCTTGATCGTAGAGACGTTGACCACTTGGGCGGAGATCCCCTCGCGCTCCAGAAGCTCTGCAGCCCTAAGGCTGTAGAAGAGCATCAGCCCGCAGGCGAAGATCGTCACGTCGGTGCCCGCGCGCACGACGCGCGCCCGCCCCAGCTCAAAAGAATATTCTTCATCGAAGACGACAGGGAAGGCCGCGCGCGCCAAGCGCACATAGCAGGGCCCAGGATGGTTCGCGATCGCCTTGATGGCGCTCTTGGTCTCGTAATAATCCGCAGGGACGATCACGGTCATGTTGGGCAAGGCTCGCATGACGGCGATATCCTCGACAGTCTGATGGGACGCGCCGTCCTCCCCTACGGTGATCCCCCCGTGGGTCGCTACGATCTTGACGGGGAGATTATTATATGCGATCGTCTGGCGGATCTGCTCGAACGCTTTTTCGACGAAGATCGCAAACGTAGAGACGAAGGGCTTCTTGCCGGAGAGGGCCAGCCCCGCCGCGGCGCTCATCATATTCGCTTCGGCGACGCCAAAGTCGAAGAATCTCTCGGGGAACTTCTCTTTGAACCAACTGAGGCGCGTCGAGCCTGGCAGATCCGCCGTGAGCGCGACGATGTCTTTGTCTTTGGCAGCTAGTTCTATGAGGGCCTCGCCGAAGGCGTTGCGGGTCTCTAAGTATTTGACGGCTGCGCTCATCAACTTTCTCCCTTCAGGCGCGCACGCACGGTCTCGACGACCTCGCCGGCGAGCCGCACGGCTTCATTCGCGGCCTCGCGCGTGTACACTCTCGCTGGGATGCTCCCCGGCAGACTATTGGGATAGCGCGTGGGAACATAGTAGCCATCTAAGATCGCCCAGCGACTCGCCCGCTCATCAAAGCGTGTGTCATAGCGAGCGGCCTCGCGGCAGAGCCGCTCCACCGAATGTCCTAGCACGATCTCGCGCCCCTGCGCGTAGAGAAACGCTTTGAGAGCTTTTTCGGCGACTTGCTGCGCGAGAAAGCACGTGAGGTGATACGCCCCTTCGTGCGCGAGATGGCGCGCCCACTTTAGATCTTCTTCGGCTTGCTCCAGCCAGCGCTGCCCTTCTTCAGCCGGGTCTCTCATAGATGATCTGTCCCCCCTCCAGCGCCCTCTTCAAGAACCCCTGCTGACGCGCCTGGGCAAACTCC